>JADLKK010000172.1 GCA_016839025.1 Proteiniphilum sp. | reverse complement strand
TGTAATTTACTCATTGCCTGTGATTGATTAATGGATTATAATACTTCAGGAGCTAATGAAACAATCTTCATGTTGGTAGTACGAAGCTCCCGCGCAACAGGACCGAAGATACGGCTTCCGCGCAATTCGCCGGCATTGTTGAGCAACACGCAGGCATTGTCGTCGAAACGAATGTAGGAGCCGTCGGCGCGACGGATCTCTTTCTTCGTGCGCACAATGATTGCTTTCGATACTGTTCCTTTCTTGATATCACTCGATGGGATCGCGCTCTTGACAGAAACAACAATGATATCCCCTACCGACGCGTAACGTCTTCTTGTACCGCCTAGTACGCGGATGCAAAGGACCTCCTTGGCTCCGCTGTTGTCAGTAACTGTTAATCTTGATTCTTGTTGTATCATCTTACTTGGCCCTTTCCATTACTTCAACCACTCTCCATCTCTTCGACTTGCTCAAAGGACGGGTTTCCATTATCCGTACTGTATCCCCGATGTTACAGTCATTCGTCTCATCATGGGCGTGAAATTTCTTCGTTTTGTTAACGAACTTCCCATATATAGGGTGTTTCTCTTTCCATTTTACAGCAACGGTGACGGTCTTGTCCATCTTATTGCTGAAAACGACCCCGATTCTTTCCTTTCTTAAATTTCTCGTTTCCATTCGCTATCTTATTGCTTGTTTTTCAACTCTCTTGCACGCAGCTCCGTGTGAATACGGGCAATATTGCGACGCTTCTCCCGGATGGAGCCTGAATCGTCGAGCGGGGTGATGGTGTGGTTGATCTTCAATTGGGCCAATGCCACCGTTTCAGCCTCCAGTCTCTCTTTCAGATCCTTGTCTGACAACTCTTTCAGTTCTTCTTGCTTCTTCATCTCGCTTTACGAATTTTGATTGTAGTCATAATCTACCCTTACCACGAACTTGGTGGTCACCGGCAACTTCTGAGCCGCTAAACGCAAAGCCTCTTTTGCCACATCAAAGGAAACGCCTTCGATCTCGAAAAGGATGCGACCCGGAGTGATGGGCGCCACATATCCTTCCGGGTTACCTTTTCCCTTACCCATACGCACTTCGGCGGGTTTCTTGGTGATCGGCTTATCCGGGAAAATACGTACCCAAACCTGTCCCTGACGTTGCATATAACGTGTTACAGCGATACGGGCAGCTTCAATCTGTCTTCCGGTGATCCATTTCGACTCGAGCGACTTGATCCCGAAAGAGCCGAATGCCAGCTGATTGCCGCGACCGGCCACACCTTTCATGCGACCTTTCTGCTGTCTTCTGAACTTTGTTTTCTTCGGTTGTAACATATTTTCTTCAATTAAGCGTTGTTTTTGTTGTTTCTCCTGTTACGCCGACCGCCTCTGCCAGCACCTTCGGGACGGTTTCCACCACCACTGCGGTTGCCTGCTGAACGGTTGTCTTTCGATGTGGCGAACGAAGGAGCCAAATCTTTCTTGCCATAGATCTCGCCCCGGCAGATCCATACCTTGATACCGATGATCCCCACCTTGGTGAGCGCTTCGGCCTGTGCATAGTCGATGTCGGCACGGAAGGTGTGAAGCGGTGTCCTGCCCTCCTTGTACATCTCCGAGCGGGCCATCTCGGCACCGTTCAGGCGTCCCGAAACCTGGATCTTGATCCCCTCGGCACCCATGCGCATGGTAGCGGCAATGGCCATCTTCACCGCGCGGCGATAAGCGATCTTACCCTCCAGCTGACGAGCCACGTTGCTGGCCACGATCATGGCGTCCAGCTCCGGCTTCTTGATCTCAAAAATATTGATTTGGATATCTTTGTCGGTGATCTTCATCAGCTCTTCCTTGAGCTTGTCAACCTCCTGTCCGCCCTTGCCGATGATGATACCGGGACGTGCGGTGCAGATGGTGATGGTCACCAGTTTCAGTGTGCGTTCAATGACAATGCGCGATACACTGGCTTTGGCAAGACGGGCATTCAAATAGGTGCGGATCTTGCTGTCCTCCAGCAGGGTGTCACCGTAATTATTTCCGCCGTACCAGTTAGAGTCCCATCCCTTGATGATTCCCAAACGATTTGCTATCGGATTTACTTTCTGTCCCATCTTCTTAGTTTTCTGCTTGTTCTTTGTTCAATGTATCTACGACGATTGTCACATGGTTGGAGCGTTTGCGGATCCGGTAACCGCGCCCCTGCGGCGCAGGGCGCAGACGTTTCAGCGTGGAGCCTTCATCCACGGAGATGGTCTTGATATAGAGCTCACCGGTCTCTGCCTTGCGCTCGTTCTTCTGTTCCCAGTTGGCAATGGCTGAAAGCAACAGCTTCTCGATCTTGTTCGATGCCTCCTTGTTGGAGAACTTCAGCACACCAAGGGCCTTGAACACCTCCATGCCACGTACCATGTCGGCCACGTAACGCATCTTGCGGGGTGAGCTCGGCACGTTTTTCAGAACGGCCAGAGAAACCGACTTGCGGCTTTCTTTTCTTTGTTCGGCTGATATTCTTTTTCTAGCACTCATGTCTTTTTTGTTTTTCTTTGTTCGTTACACACCCCGATCTTACTTCTTCCTGTTGCCTGAGTGTCCGCGGAACGTACGGGTAACAGCGAATTCGCCCAGCTTGTGCCCAACCATGTTCTCTGTCACGTATACCGGGATGAACTTGTTCCCGTTGTGCACAGCGATGGTGTGTCCGACAAAATCAGGAGATATCATGGAAGCACGGGCCCACGTCTTCACCACAGCTTTCTTGCCGCTGTCGTTCATGGCATGCACCTTCTGTTCCAGTTTCAGGTTGATATAGGGACCTTTCTTTAATGATCTGCTCATAGTTGTGAATGAATTTAAATCAGATTACTTCTTTTTTCTTCTCTCTACAATGTATTTCGAAGAATGTTTTTTGGGCGCTCTTGTTTTCAAGCCCTTTGAATAGATGCCCTTGGGCGACCTGGGGTGTCCCCCCGACGCGCGTCCTTCACCACCACCCATGGGGTGATCCACCGGGTTCTTCACCACACCACGGTTGTGCGGGCGACGACCCAGCCAGCGTGAACGACCGGCTTTACCTGATTTTTCCAGAGCATGATCCGAATT
>JADLKK010000171.1 GCA_016839025.1 Proteiniphilum sp. | reverse complement strand
ACGGTGACGGAAAGGAAGACGAACCTCGTGATGATCGGGGAACTGCCCCGCGGAAGGGACTCGAAAGGGTTGGCCTACAGCTACAACGACCGCTATTTCACCGAATTCAATTTCGGCTACAACGGCTCGGAGAACTTCAAGAAGGGGTACCGTTTTGGCTTCTTCCCCTCGGTAGCACTCGGCTGGGTAATCTCCAACGAATCGTTCATGCAGGGAATGAATCCCTGGCTCAGCTTCCTGAAGCTACGCGGCTCCTACGGCCTGGTGGGGAACGACAACCTGGGTGGCCGTCGTTTTGCCTACGTCTCCACGGTCAACTGGACCGGAGGGTACCAGTGGGGTTATCAGGGAGACTACTGGCGGGACGGATTGGTGGAAGGTGATTTCGGCATACCAGACCTCACCTGGGAGACAGCAACCAAAGCCAATGTCGGAGCCGAGATCGGCTTGTTCAGCAAGTTCATGTTGCAGGTAGATCTCTTCAAGGAGCACCGGAAGGATATCTTCATGCAGCGGAAGACCATCCCCGAGCTGGCCGGTTTCCAGCAGGCACCCTGGGCCAACTTCGGAAAAGTGGACAACAAGGGGATCGACATCAGCGCCACCTATGACCATCAGCTTACCCGCGACCTGGCACTCTCGTTCAGGGGCAACTTCACCTTCGCGCGCAACAGGATCGTGGAGTATGACGAGTCTGACGGCATCAAGAACAGCCCGAGGTCACTCACGGGCCATTCGCTGAACAAGTATTACGCACTGATCGCCGACGGACTCTTCTCGTTCGATGATTTCGAGGATCCCGACCGGGGAATCCTGAAGGAGGGAATTCCCCAGCACACCTTTGGCGAGGTGAGACCGGGCGACATCAAGTATGTGGATGTGAACGAAGATGGCAGGGTGGATGCATTCGACATGATCCCGTACGGGAAGCCATATATCCCGGAGATCATCTACGGCTTTGGAGTGAGCACGAAATACAGGAAGGTCGATTTCAGCCTCTTCTTCCAGGGGGCCGACAGCTACTCCAAGATGGTGAACGGGAACTACTTCATTCCCGGTAGCGGCGGTGGTGGCAACGGCAATATCTATGCCAATGTGGACGACCGATGGACGCCGGAGAATCCCAGCTCGGACGTCTTCTGGCCGAGGTTGTACAACGGATCCAACAGCAACAATCGTCTCTATTCCACCTGGTGGTTGAAGGATGCGGCCTTTCTCCGGCTGAAAAACCTGGAGCTGGGATACACCCTGCCCGAGAAATGGCAGCGGAACGCCATGATGAGGAATGCCCGGCTCTTCTTTAGGGGGACCAACCTCTTTACTTGGGCGGCATTCGACATGTGGGATCCGGAGCTTGACACGACAAACGGGTTGCGGTATCCCCAACAGAAGATCTATACATTCGGCGTTGAAATCACATTCTAAAAAAAATGCAATACATCATGAAAAAATATATAACATCCTTTTTCTGGAAACATGCCAGACAACTGCTGGCAACCCTGATTCTGCTTCCGGCCTTCCTTTCATGTGCTGACTTCCTGGATAAGGAGCCGGACGACATGCTCACGCTTGATATGGTATTTAACGACAAGCGGCGGACCGAAGATTTTCTGGCCGGGGTTTACAACCTGATTCCCGACCCGCTCTACGGATTCCAGGGACAGCAGTACTCTTCGATGGCCACCACTGACGACTGTCAGATTCCTTCCGACCTCATCTCCTGGGGTTGGGACTGGACCATCAGCGTGAATGAGGGGGGATGGAATCCCATCAATGCAGGCTATAACCTTTGGGCCTATACCTACAAGAATATCCGGTCGGCCTACATCTTCCTGGAGAATGCAAAGGCCCTGCCAAGCCAGGGGGTGACCGAGGCCGATGTGGAGATAATGAAATGCGAGGCCCGCTTCCTGATCTGCTACTACTATGTGAGGATGCTGGAGCTTTATGGACCCTTCCCGTTGATTACCCGTTTGATCCCCTCCAACACTCCCATCGAGGAGCTCAAGATTCCGCGCACGCCGTTCGACGAGATTGTAGACTGGCTCGACAAGGAGTTGGTGGAGTTGAGCAAGCTGCTGCCGACGCAGTATACCACCGATGCCAACTCCCGGTTTGGCCGTCCCACCAGCGGGATGTGCCTGGCGGTTAGGGCCCGGATGCTGCTCTATGCGGCAAGCCCGCTCTTCAACGGGAATTCCGACTATTATGACGTGAAAAATCCAGACGGTACGCCACTTTTCCCGCAAAAGTATGATGCCGCCAAGTGGGAGAGGGCTGCCAGGGCCTGCAAGGAGCTGATCGACCTGGCAGAGAAGGGGACCTACGAACTCTTCATCAAGCGGAACCCCGATGGCAGCATCGATCCCTTCCTCTCCTTCCAGGATCTCTTCCTCACCAGTGGCGAGACCAACAAGGAGATCATCTTCTCCCGCCGCTCCGTGGAGGCGGAGAACTACCTCCGCTACGTGATTCCGCGCGGTGCAGGAGGATGGGGGAGCTTCGGCGCCACACAGAACCTGGTGGATGCGTTCCTTATGCGCAACGGCCTTCCCATTACCGATCCCCAGTCGGGTTACGTAGAGGAGGGTTTTGTATCGGAGCCCATCTACTACAACACCCGCTATAACCTGTCGGACGAGAACGCAACGGAGGGACTGGTGGTTGCGCCCGGAGTCTACAACATGTACGCCAACCGGGAACCCCGTTTCTACATCTCGATCCGGTTCAACAACCAGTGGATCCACAAGGAGCGGCGGAACACCGAATTCTATAACGGCGGGCGCGACGGGCGCCCCAACATGCACTCGCCCATCTGCGGTTACCAGCCCCGTAAGTATGTGAATCCCAACGACGATGCCCGGTCGGGCTACTTCCCCTTCCGGCCCGCCATCCTTTACCGCTTGGGCGAGTTCTATCTCAACTATGCGGAGGCGCTGATCGAGTCCAACCCGAGCCATCCCGATATCCTCAAATATCTCAACCGCATCCGCCAGCGGGCCGGGATCCCCGACCTGCCTGCATCGCTTCTGGGAAACCAGGAGGAGCTGCGCAAGGCGGTCCGGAGGGAGCGTC
>JADLKK010000033.1 GCA_016839025.1 Proteiniphilum sp. | reverse complement strand
TTGTCCATCTGAGCGTTACCTGCCCGGTCGGAAGAGCAGCTCCAGCTTGGGCTGTGGACGCATCTTCCCGCTGAACATATCGCGCATCCAGACCACACCCGCCTCCACACCGGTGGTAGAGTTGAACCAGTGCTCCACCGATCCGCCGTAATAGGGGGTGTTCATCACCGGCATCATGGGGGCTGCGGGACGGTTGTTCTGCTGCATCACCGGCATCCCGCCGTAGGCGTTCAGGAACCAGTCGTCGTTCAATCGGTAGCGACCGTGCAGATCCATCGTCACTGCATTCTGAGAAAGGCCGAACATGTTGCCTGCCGTTTGCATGTAGGTGAGACCACCGTCAATCATCAGGTTTCTGTTGACCTGGTAGCTGGCATCCAGCCCCGTGCTCCAGTGGGGCAGGAAGCCGAAGTCGGATTGGTAGCTGCCACTCACTCCCATAGAGAGTTGTGGTGAGAAGAGGTAACGCGCTCCTGCGTTCAGGTTGTAGTAGTTGGCCTTGCCAAAGTAAGGGGTCTCCACCAAGCCCAGCGTGGCAGAGCTGTATATCAGTATGTTGCGTGCGGGGATCATGCTGGCAACAGCCGTACGGCTTTTTGTGTTGATAAAATCGGATGCAGCACCGGTCCAATGGATGGGTGGCAGCAGGGAGGAGCCTCTTTCCCGGTACAGGCTGACCCTGTGGCGCTCGTAGGGGGTGAACTGTGGCGCCAGGTTCTCTGCAGGATTGAGACGGGGCAGCCGTAACGGCACTGTTTCATTGCGATTGAACGTCAGCGAGTCTGTCTGTGGCTCTGTTGATCTGCCTCTCTCCAGTTTGAGGCTGTCCTGCTTCACCGGGATATCCTGTGCACTCAGGGTTGAGCAAAGGAACAGCATTAGCAGCGGAAGATACAGATGTCTCATGGGAATTGGCGCTTTGATGTTTGTTCTTTCAGAACAAAGGTAAGAAACATTTTCTGAATTGTTTCCTCCAATTTCTTTTGCAGTTTCTCCATATTTTCTTTTTCTTTGTTACTGAAAAATAACAAACGCTAAAATCGATTGCCTATAGGTCCACTTTACTCCGAACATTGCACATAACAGTTGAAGCAGTAAAGCTATGGATATTCTCAGCACAATGACCGATGAGGAGTTGGTCGTATTGTATGCCGGCGGCAACGACGAAGCGTTTGATCTTTTGCTGGGCAGACACCAGCAGGTTCTCTACGCCAATATCCTCTACACCGTTCGAAACAAAATCCTCGCGGATGATATCTTTCAGGATACCTTCTGTAAGGCGATCACCACCATCCGGCAGGGCCGCTATACCGAGAGCGGCCGGTTCCGATCCTGGCTGATGCGCATTGCACACAACCTGATGATCGACTATTTCCGGCAGAAGAAGAAAGAGAAGACCCTCTCCAACGATGAATGGGGGATCGATCTGCTGAACAATCCCTCGTTATGCGAAGAGAACGTGGAGGGAGAGTGGGTCAGAAAACAGATTCACAGCGATGTGAAGAAACTGGTAGGACATCTGCCCGAGAGACAGCGTGAAGTAATAGAGATGCGCTACTATGCTGATCTCAGCTTCAAGGAGATTGCCGATATCACGGGGGTAAGCATCAACACGGCACTGGGCCGCATGCGCTATGCCATCCTCAATATGCGCAGGTTGGCCACTGATCACCGAATGATTTTGACCCTCAGTTGAGGGCAACAAAAAAAAGCCCCGCAACTGCGGGGCTTTTCCTATAGGGTAGGAGTTCAAATCGTTTCATACCATCCGGGCACATTCGGTAAACTGCTGTTGCAGTGCCGTGTGAGGCTTGTTCAGTGAAACGCGGCTTGAAGCAAATAAACTTGGAGGTTTATTTTATTCTCCCCGCAGGCGAAAATACTTCAGCGTACAGATACTTCGATAAACATCTGAAACAGTGTTTGAAGCTGTTAGAGCTGTTCAGGGAAGTCACAATATCATTCGTTTCGATAACATTCAATCGTTTGATACGTTTTTTCCGGACTGTGAAGCAGAATAAATACACAAACGTTTTTCGTGGTGCCTTCGCTTGATACAGGCGAACCTGTTTCCGACGATGCAGACAAGAATCGTTTATCCGTGTAAGGGTATTCAGCCCCGAACATTCTTACCATCAGTAATCCCCGCGAACGAGAACGGCCGATGTAGTAGAACATCCTTTTTCCTGAAACCGGCCAGCCACACTTCAACGACCTATTTATACCAGTTAATCACTCTTACGGGCTTCATCTTTCCGGTGAGAGTTCCGAGAACCCGAAAGATAATCTCCGTCTAAACTGGACGCACAAAGAAATGAAACTTCCGTTTTTACCTTCTGTCTCGTTGCTCCGTCACGCTTTTCCGTTGAAACCATTGGTACCCTGGGGCACTCAATGTGCAGCGGCAGCAGATACGCTCGTGTAGCAGAACTGTCATCCTGTGATGTGATAAAAAGCGGGAAGCCATTATCGCCATACACCCGGAGCATGACCGGACAACTCCGCTCTTCTCCTGAATGCAATCCTTTCCGGTTGTGTACAAAATGTCAATGAACTCCTATAATGCTTGTTCCGTATTGTACGGTTCTGTTTCGTTATCGTTGTCTGCAAATATAACAATAGTCACTAAAAATAAGCAAATTTTTTTGCCTGTTGTTGTGAACAATTTGTAAACAGATTGTCAACAAGTTATGAACATTTTCGCATCCGGTCTCCCAGAAAGGGAAGAGGCCCGATTCATCCCTTCCCTCATTTCAACTCAGTGATTGGATGAGGTAATCTGTAGCCCCACGATCGAGATGATTAGCGTGCTGAGGAAAAAAAGACGCCAGAGGGTGACCGGTTCACGGAAGACCATGACCCCGAGCAGCACTGTTCCTGCTGCCCCTATGCCGGCCCATACCGAGTAGGCTGTGCCGGTGGGGATGGGGTGGAATCCACCCATCGACTTGAATAGCAACAGCATGCTTAGGCTTACTGACACAATAAAGCAGAGGAGCCAGAGCCACATCTCCCTGCCGGAGGTCTGTTGCATTTTCCCGAGGCTCATGGCAAACAATGCTTCGAACAGGCCGCCTATGATCAGAATTATCCAGTTGATGTTCATCTTCTTTCAGTTTTATGGTTGCTGTTCATCCTTGTAAACAGGACGCAAAGATAAGGAAATTGAGGAATTTGATGACTCTCTGTTGTGGGTGCTTATTCCTCCCAGCTACGACGAATCAGACTGCCCCGCTCCGGGTCGTTCTCGATCCGTAGGTGTGCCTCTATCTCCTGCTGCATCTCCTCCACGTGGGAGATCACCCCCACGATTCGCTTCTCCCTGCGCAGTGTTTTCAGCGTGTCGAACACGATGTCGAGCGATTCTTTGTCGAGCGAGCCGAACCCTTCGTCGAGGAAAAAGAAGTTCTGGCTGGAGCGGGTGATTTGCTGGATGTTGTCGGCCAGTGCCAGCGCCAGTGTGAGGGAGGCCTGGAAGGTCTGACCACCGGAGAGGGTCTTGACGCTTCTCACCTTCCCCCCGTTCATGAAGTCACGCACCTGGAAGTTGTTGTCGGGAGTGATCTCCAGACTCAGCTTCTGCCGCGTGAGACGAAAGAAGCGATCATTGGCGGCGTTGCAGAGATGTTGCAGGTAGACAGTGGAGACATAGTTCACGAAACCGCTTGCCGTGAAGAGCGACTTCATGGTCCGGATGTTCGCACCTCTCGCCTCCACCTTCTCCAGCGCCTCTTTCAGTCTGGCCATGCTGTGCAGACTCTCCCGCAGCTGCCTGAGACGCAGCCTCATCTCAATCTGCTGCTCGGTTTTTTCTCGTTCCTCTTTCTTCAGTGCAGTGATGGCATCAAGCAGTTTACCGTACACCTCTGCATCGTACAAGCTATCTCCGATCTCTTTTTGCAGCTGCTCCAAGGAGGATCTGCACCGCAGCAGCTGGTCACGAAAGGCGGTCAGTTTCTGTTTCTCCGTTTCCGGATCCATCACTTCGGAGAGAATCTCCCTGACCTCAGTGAGGTCCCGGAATGAGGTCTTCACAAGCTCTTCGTAGATCTGTTTCTGCAGGCTGTCGATGGCTGTCTGCTCCTGCACCAGTTCCCTGTTGTTGATCTGTAATGTACTGCTCAGTGCATCCTTCTCACGCGTCTGTTTCAGCAGCAGTTCGCTCTTTTCACCGTAGCTCTTCACCACCCGCTGGTATTCCTGCAGCAACTGCTGCCGCTCCTTTTCGATCTCCTCAACACTTGTTTGTCCGTACTGTTCCGCCGAAATAATTTCGAGCTGTTCCCCGAGGGTGGTAAGAGTGGTCTCCTGCACCGTGAGGCCGTTGCGAATCTGCTCCAGTGCCGAGCGGTAACGCTCCCTGTTCTGCTCCTCCTTTTCCAGCTGTGAGACCGTTTGTGAAAGTGAATGCTCCTTCTCCCGGAGTTCATCCTCTATTTTCTTTGCTTCCTGGAAAGCGTTGTTCAACGCCTCTTCCTCACGGTAGTTTTCCCACTGAAACTGCCCGACATGCTCACAGATCTGCTGTTGCAGCCTGTTCCCTTTGTCGATCCATTCGTCCTGCTGCTTCCTTGCCTGCTGTTCCCGACTCCGGAGCAGCATCACCTGTTTGCTGAGTGATGCAAGGTGGTTGAGTTGCTGTTCGAGCCTTTCTTTCTCATCAGCGATTCGTTGCAGTTCTCTCCCCTGATCGTCGCTCCGGTAGATCTCCGGATGATGCGTGGATCCACAGAGCGGGCAGGGGAGCCCCTCTTCGAGCTCCCGCGCGTAGCTTTTCAGCTGCTCCTTCACCCGCAGGCGATGTTCTTCTTCCTGCAGTTTCTGTTGTTCTGCTTTTACCCTCCCGGTTTCCTGCTCCAGGCAATCCTCCATTGCTGCATACCCGGTATCGGTCGGTAGCTTCTCAAACAACAGATCGGTGAGCAGTTGTAGTCGTTCTCCTGTCACCTCATCCTTCTGACGCCCGTATCTGTCGATCTCCATCCGGATGTCACCCTGCTGATTCTCCAGGTTTCTTTTATCGTCATGCCATCTTCTGATAGCAGAGAGCAGCGTCAGGTCGGGCATGTTGCTGCGCAATGTCCGGATCTGTTCCCCTACTCGCTGCTTCTCCCTCTTCAGCTCTTCAGCCAGTCGTGTCGCTTCATCCAGAAACTCTTTTCCGGAAATCAGCCGTTGCTTTTCCTTTGCAATCTCTGCCTCGGCTCTCTTCATCCTGAGCAGACGGGAGAGGTCTGCTGCCCTCTGTTGCAGCTCGTCCCGCTTTTCATAGGCCGGTCGGATATGGGCGAGCAGTTGCTGCATCTCTTCAGCCGCTGTTTCCAGCTCCTTCAGTTGCTTCCTTTCATGACTGATCTGTAGGACTCTCTCCTCTTTTTTCCTTTCACGCTCCTGTAACAGATCAAGCTGATGCCTGAACCGGTAGTGGCACAGCTCGTAACGGGCAATCTGCTTTTCGAGGGCACGATAGGTGGGTTCCTGCTGTTCCAGCTTATTCAGCTCCTTCTCTGCCTCACCCCTTTTGCGCACCAATTCCTTCAATCTTCGGAGCTGCTCCTCTTCTTGCTGCTGCTTCTCCAGCATTCTTTTCTGCTCTGCGATTGTCTCTTCCAGCTTCTTCAGTGCAGCCTGGTACTGTACCACCTGCTCCTCATCGATGTTGCCCAGCTGTTGCAGCTGCCCCCCCAACTGGTGTTTCTGTTCGTTGTTTTTCGACTCCAGTGAGACAACCCTGTAAAAAAAATCATACTTCTCCAGGTTGAAGAGCTCCTTCAGCATCTGCGTGCGGTCCTTGTTGCCCAGCTGCAGGAACTCCTGAAACTGACCCTGTGGGATGATGATGGTGCGTTTGAAGTTCTCATAGCTCAAACCGATGGCCTCCTGCAACGCCTCCTGTTCAATCGGGATCCAGTCGGTATCTCTCTTTCTGTAAGCGGCACGATCCAGGGTTTTTACCTCCTCGAACCGCTTGCTGTTGCGCCTGCCCTTCACGATGGAGCGGTAGAGTACCTGTTCACTGCCGGCCTCGAAGGTGAAATCGATCAGCAGCTCCGTCGATTTCAGGTTCATCATGTTGTAGTTGCGGTTGTCACCGGAGAGGTTCAACCGGTCGGTACGACCGTACAGGCAGAAGGTGATCGCCTCCAGGATGGAGGATTTGCCGCTGCCTACCATGCCGAAGATGCCGAACAGGCCGGCGGAGGTGAGCCGGGTGAAGTCGATGGTCTGTTTTGCCTGGTAGGAATAAAGTCCCTGCAGGGTGAGTTGTATGGGTATCATTCCTCTTCTGCCAATATTTCGTGGAACAGTTGCATCATCTCCTCATTGGGATCCTGCCCCTTCACATGCCGGAAATAGTCGTGGAACAGCGCTTCCATGCCCTTTGTCAGGTCAATGTTCTTCTGCTGGCCCTCTGTCACCTGCCCCACACCTGTTGCCTCGGGAATGATGGCCACGATGCCGGGGTGGGCAGCTTCGAGTGTTCTCCGTTCCATGGAGGTGAGGAAGCTGTCGGTGACGATGGTCAGCTCCACCAGGGCATCCCTGTTGTCGGTAAGCCACTGCAGGGCCTCATCGATTCCTGTTGCTCTCTTTCGCAACAACCTCTTCGACCGTGTCAGTGGCACCTCCCGTACAACGGCTGTTGCTCCCGGATCCAGATCAATCAGCAGCACCTGTTTCTGCTGGCCTGCCTCTGCAAAGCTGTAGGAGAGGGGACTGCCGCTGTAGCAAACCGGCGAGGGATGCCTCTCCACAAAGTGCATGCGATGGAGGTGTCCCAGTGCGGTGTATTGTATCTGCGAAGGGATGTTGTCGCTGTAGATCGCCTGTGCCCCTCCCACCTGCAGGATGGGCTTCTCCTCTTCCGGTTCCTCGGGAAGGCTTTCACCTCTCCTCGCCACAAAGAGATGCGAGAGGAGGATGTTGACACCTTTTTGGTCGCAGTAACGGTCAGCCAGCTGCTGCCACCGCTCCTGCAGGATCAGACGTAGCTCCTCATCGCTCTCTTCGAGACCCAGAAAGGTTTTGATCCGGTATTCATTTGCGTAGGGGGTGAGCAATATGCGAAGCGGTGCCAGTGATCCGGGGAGCTGCAGTTCGAGGAAACCCTCGTCGCTCTGCAGCACCCTGAACCCCGACTCCAGCGCAAAGGGAAGAATCCGGGAATGGGGGTAACCGGCGAAGAGGATACCACATTCTCTTGCCAGCGGATCGGGTGCCTCAATACGGTCGGGAGAATCGTGGTTGCCGGCGATAGCGATCACCGGTCGGTGGCCGTTTGCAGAGAGCTGCTTCAATGTTTTGTACAGCAACTCAACCGCTTCGGTGGGGGGATTGAAGGTGTCGAACAGGTCACCTGCAACCAGCACTACGTCGGCTGCTTCCTGCTCCGCAATTTCGCAGATCTCCTGCATCACTTTCCGTTGCTCCTCCAACCGCGAAAAATCATCGAGTCGCTTGCCCAGATGCCAGTCGGCTGTGTGTAGTATGCGCATGCTTTTTTTGTCAAATATAACCAATTATTTTCAGGTAACAGGAAGGGAGAGGCGCCTGCTTTTCGGGCACCCTACTCAAAACGGATCGAACGGGCTGGTGTGATGCGGGATACCAGGTAGGAAGGTCCCAGCATCATCAACAGGGTGGCAAGCAGTGTGCCGATGTTGAGCAACAGGATGTAGATCGGATTGAGATCCACCGGTACCGAGGAGAGATAGTAAGTGGCAGGATCCAATTTGAACAGTTGAAAACGCTCCTGCAGGATGCAGAAGATGAGCGCGATCAGGTTGCCCCAGAGCATCCCCTGTGCAATCAGGAAGGCAGAGAGGTAAAGGAACACCTTGCGGATGCTGAAGTTGCGGGCTCCCATCGACTTGAGCATGCCAATCATGTTGGTGCGCTCCAGGATGATGATCAGCAGGCCGGAGATCATGGTGAAGCCGGAGACCACCAGCATCAGGATGATGATCACCCATACGTTCATGTCGAGCAGGTTGAGCCAGTTGAAGATCATGGGATTGATGTCTTTGATGGAGCGAGTATAGAGGTTGTTCCCGAATCGGTCCGTATGCGATGCCAGCGAGAAAAAGAGCTCCTGTGTCGTTTGGTCAAGGTTGTCGTAATCCTTTACCAGGAGCTCGATGCCACTTACCATGTCGGCATCCCATCCATTGAGTGTTGCCAGCACCTCTTTTTCGGTGATTACATACAGCTTGTCGTAATCTTCGAAGTTGGTTTCGTAGATACCGGCAATGGTAAAGCGTCGGGCCCGTACCGGTTCCTGAACAAAATAACAGGTGAAGCTGTTACCCAGCTTAAGATGCAGCTTTTCGGCTATCTCGCGGGAGAGGATGGCGCGGTTGCCGCTGGTTGTGTCTCCTGCGTGTAGGATCTCCCCTTGAACAAGGTTCTTGCGGAAGAAGTCCCAGTCGTACCGCTCCGACACCCCTTTGAGCACCACTCCCATAAAGTTGTCGTCGGTCTTGATGATCCCCGGTTTGCTGATATACTCCTGGACATGGCTGATGGCGTTGTGGGAAGAGAGTACCTCTGCCAGTGAGTCGGAAAAAACGATGGGTGACTGTTCGTAGGAATTGCTGCTGTCGAAGGCGGTTACCTGGATATGGGAACCAAAGCCCACCACCTTGGCCCGTACCTCCTTTTTGAAACCAATGATGATGCAGACCGATAGGATCATTACCGCCAGCCCCAGTGCTATGCCGGTGA
The DNA here is from genome assembly GCA_016839025.1 of Proteiniphilum sp. Classification (GTDB taxonomy): domain Bacteria; phylum Bacteroidota; class Bacteroidia; order Bacteroidales; family Dysgonomonadaceae; genus Proteiniphilum. The sequence goes on along the minus strand of JADLKK010000033.1, from coordinate 15,318 downwards.
TAGCGATTCGTATGGCGGGGGAAGAGACACGTTTGTCGTTTTGCTTGTCTCCACCGTAGATGCGCCTCGCAATGAACAGCTCTATACCCATTTCATCTGCTTATCTTCTGCCCGGATATGCCTCCAGAGCCTTCTCCAGCACTGTCAGTGCCTTTTCCAGGTCATTTTTGTTGAGCACATAGGCGATGCGTACCTCGTTCCTGCCCAATCCCGGCGTCACATAAAAACCAGTGGCGGGTGCCATAAAGATGGTTTGCCCCTCGAAGGAGAAGTCGGATAGACACCAGGCACAGAAGTGGTCGGCATCGTCGATGGGTAGACGTGCCAGCGTGTAAAACGCTCCCTGCGGCATGGGAGAATAGACACCCGGTATCTGGTTGAGTCGTTCGATCAGGAAGTCACGGCGGCTCTTGTACTCGTTGAAGTTGTGCTGCATGTAGCTGCCGTTTTCCAGCAGCGAAGCATTGGCGGCGATCTGACCGATGAGCGGGGGACTGAGTCGTGCCTGGCAAAACTTCATTACGGTGTCATGCACCCTGCGGTTCTTGGTGATCAGTGCCCCGATCCTGATACCGCACTCACTGTATCGTTTCGATACCGAATCGATCAGCACCACGTTCTCTTCCACAGCTTCCAAATGACAGGCCGAAACGTATGGCGTATCGTTGTAGATAAATTCCCGGTATACCTCATCGGAGAAGAGGTAGAGGTTGTGTCTCACCACCAGCTGGCGGATCTGCTCCATCTCCTGCGGTGTGTAGACATATCCGGTGGGATTGTTGGGGTTGCAGATCAGGATTCCTTTGGTTCGCTCGTTGATGAGCTGTTCAAACTCATCGATATGGGGCAGGGCAAAGCCGGACTCAATGGTAGAAGGAATGGTGCGTATCACCGCTCCTGCTGAGATGGCAAATGCCATGTAGTTGGCATAGGCCGGCTCCGGCACAATGATCTCGTCACCCGGATTGAGACAGGCCATAAAGGCATAGAGGACAGCTTCCGATCCTCCGGCTGTCACGATGATCTCTTCGGGCTTCAGCTCAATATTGTACTTCTTGTAATATTCGGTCAGATTCTCTCTGTAAAAACGGTAGCCATCGCTGGGACTGTATTCCAGCGTGGTGCGGTCGATGTTGCGAATCGCTTCGAGGGCTGCCCGGGGTGAGGGTAGGTCGGGTTGTCCGATATTGAGGTGATACACCTTGGTACCCCGTGCCTTGGCGGCATCAGAAAGGGGGGCAAGCTTGCGTATGGGGGAAGCGGGCATCTCAAAGCCGCGCTGAGAAATTTCCGGCATAATGAATCGTGTTGATAGTAACTTGTGAGGATCTTTTTAGTTGTTCTCTATGTAGGGGGCAAAGGTAATAAAAGTTTCCTTTCCTTTGTTTTTTTTATCTCCTTGTCGATATGAATTTGATATCTGATTGCCCCGTCTGGGATGAAAATGATTACGGAAAGGGAGTGTTTAACACTTATTGTGTCGGAAAGGAGAACTGCTCCCGCATGTTATTGCTATTTTTGCGGCAGCAATTGAAAAGAAACAACAAACAGAATTACATGACAAAAATGACCACACTGCTGCTAACTGCAGCGCTCTTTACCGGAATGATCTCCTGCGCAGGACAGAAAGAAGAGAAGGATGAAAAATACCGTGCCGGCTGGGAGCTGGTATGGGAAGATGATTTTGATGAGGGACTCAATCTGAATGAATGGAGAAAGATTCCGAAAGGAAAGCATCACATGAATCACTTTTCCAGTATGCATGACGCATTGTATCTCTCTCAGGAGGGAAATCTGGTGTTGCGTGCATTGCCCAATTCGGTGCCGAACGATACGATGCCCTTTCTTACCGGGGGGGTCACCCGTGAAGGGCTGAAGGCGGGAGAGGTTTCCCGTATAGAGGTAAAGGTAAGGGTTAATCCCGCAGAAGGGGCCACCCAGTATCTTTCATTGTTGCCGGTTGATCAGTCAAAGAATATCTCAATCGATTTTATGGAAAATTATGGACTGGATCAGTTTGTTTACCAATCAGTCTCGTCTGAATATACCACCACAGGGGGTATGCCGGACAATCCACCTTCCAGTTCGCTGGTAGGAGTTAACCCGGTGCAATACCATATCTATGGGATTGAGAAATATCCTGACAGCCTGGTCTTTTTTGTCAATGACCTGCGCACACGCAAATATCCACGCATCCTGACCGAGATGGCGGGTCAGTTCCCCTTCGATGAGCAGGATTTCAACCTGTTCATGGGTATCCGCCTCAACAGGGATAGCAACCCGGAACAGCTGCCTGCCGATATGCTGATCGACTGGGTGAGGGTTTATAAGCCGAAAAGGGAGGCGGAATAGGTCGTCTATTTCAGTGGAATTGAGTGGTTGAAAAGCCGTTCTTCGGCCAGCTTTTCATACTTCGTGCCGGTACGGCCGTGATTGGCAAAAGGATGGATGCTGATGCCGCCCCGCGGGGTGAAGATACCGGTCACCTCGATGTATTTGGGATCCATCAGTGAGATCAGATCCTTCATGATGATGTTCACGCAATCCTCATGAAAAGCGCCGTGGTTGCGGAAGCTGAAGAGATAGAGCTTCAGGCTCTTGCTTTCCACCATCCTGACGTCGGGGATATAGTCGACGCGGATGGTGGCAAAGTCGGGCTGCCCCGTGATGGGGCAGAGGCTGGTGAACTCGGGACAGTGGAAGGTGACCCAGTAGTCATTCCCCTGATGTTTGTTGGTGAATGCCTCCAATACCTCTGGCGCGTAATCCTGTCGGTATGCCGTCTGTTTTCCCAAAAGGCTGAGTTGATTTTTTTCCATAGCGGATATCATTTTATTGGGGTTGCTGTTGTAAATCGGAAGAGGATGATCCCCGTGCTGTTAAATAGCTCTCCAGCCCCTTGTTGCGGAGCAGGCAGGCGGGACAGTGACCACATCCCTCCGCCAGGATGCCGTTGTAACAGGTGAGTGTTTCGTTGCGGATGATCTCAAACACCCCCAGTTCGTCGGCAAGCTGCCAGACCCCCTTCTTGTTGCGCCACATCAGCGGGGTATGGATCACGAACTGCTTGTCCATTGCCAGGTTGAGTGTTGCATTGGCTGAGCGGATAAAGGTGTCCCTGCAGTCGGGATAACCACTGTAATCGGCCTCCGAGACGCCGGTAACCAGGTGGCGGATGCCCTGTGCATAGGCCAGTGTGGCGGCAAACGTCAGGAAGAGCAGGTTCCTGCCGGGAACGAAGGTGTTGGGGTAAGATCCCTCGGGCTGCTTCTCATCCATCGTCATGGAGAGATCGGTCAACGAGTTGGGAGCGAGTTGTGAGATGATGGAGGCGTCGAGTACCCGAAAAGGGGTGCCGGCCATTGCCGCGACGCGACGTGCGTTTTCTACCTCCTGCGAGTGTCGCTGGCCATAGGTGAAACAGAGGGCATGAACCTGCCGGAATTGCTGCTTTGCCCAGTAGAGGCAGGTGGTAGAGTCCTGTCCGCCGGAGAAGAGGACGAGCGCATCCTCCTGGTTGTACTCTTTCATTGTTCTTTGTTTTGTATGTGGTTTCCTAAGCTACACAGAACAGCTCTGGCTGTTCGGGTACAAAGATAGTATATTTCCCGCTTATCTATCAACATCTCTGCCTGCCGCAACTATCCTCTTAACAAAATTGCAACCCTTTTGTAATGAAAATGTAACATTCTAATCGTACATTTGCAAAGAGGATCTCCCCGGTGGCTTTGGGGCTGATTGCCAATTGCAGTTACATGATGGAAGAGAGAATACTGGTAGTAGATGATGAGAAAGATATCTGTGATATCCTGCAGTTTAATCTGGAGCAGGAAGGATACCTTGTGGATGTGGCCGTTTCGGCAGAAGAGGCCCTTTCGATGTTGACTGATGTACATCAGCTATTGATCCTGGATGTGATGATGGGTGGTATGTCCGGGTTTTTACTGGCTGAAAAGCTGCGGAAAGAGGGAAGTGTGATCCCCATCATCTTCCTCACCGCAAAAAACAGTGAAAACGATATGCTGACCGGTTTTTCACTGGGTGGGGATGATTATATATCCAAACCTTTTTCCGTGAAGGAGTTGCTGGCACGGGTGAAAGCATTGCTGAAAAGATCCGCACTTATCCGGATACCTGCAGAGACGAGATGGAGCTATAAGGGGATCACCATCGATATTCCTGCCAACCGTGTGACCATTGATGAGAAAGAGATCTCTCTTACGAAGAAAGAGTTCGATATCCTTTCACTCCTGGTACAGACCTCACCCAACCTGCTCTCCCGTGCCGAGATCCTGGACAGTGTGTGGGGAGACAACGAATATGTGCTGGACCGTACTGTTGATGTGCATATCACGCGTCTGCGGAAGAAGCTGGGTGACTATGCGGCTCTCATCGTCAACCGATCCGGCTTTGGCTATTACCTGAATCTCGACCACGGCAAGGAGACATGAAAAAAAAACTCTCCTTCAAGAGCCGTATCCTGCTTACTTTTTCGCTGATCATCGCGCTCTTCACCGCAGGCATCATCTACTTTGAACAGCAACAGGTGATCAAGGAGCGCACCGAGAGCCTGGAACGGATGCTCGACAAGGATGCCCGGATCATTGCCAGCTACCTCCGGAAAAATAGGTTCCCGCAGGGGCTAGATACCGCCAGGCTGACAGAGATGCTTCCCTACATGCAGCCGGAACTGCGTGTTACGTTGATCGACGACCGGGGTGATGTCTTGTTCGACAACCGCCTGGAAGCAGGTAGTATGGAGAATCACCTGATGCGCCCGGAGATTCGGAGGAGTATTGTCATGGGTTACGGATCGGATATTCGTCGCTCAACCAGTAACCGGCTGGAGTATCTCTATTATGTTCGTTATACCGACGGCCTTTTTATACGAGTCGCTCTCCCTTATGACGTGGAGGTACGTTCTTTCATCCATTCGGGAAACTCGTTTGCCTTCTATATCCTCCTTTTTTTTATCGTTTCGATAATGCTCATGATCTACTTCTCCAACCGCTTTTCGCACTCGATCAGGGAACTGAGAGCTTTCTCTCAGAATGTGAAGAGTGGTGCGGTTATCCCACCCAACTTTACCTTTGCCGACGATGAGGTGGGTGAGGTAAGTGCCGCCATTGTGGAGAACTATAACCTGCTGCAGGAGAACCGCCGTCGTCTGGCTGCCGAACGGGAGAAGCTGCTGCAGCATTTTCAGTTCTCGGAAGAGGGAATCGCCATCTTCTCGGATGAGCGGAAAGAGGTCTATGCCAATTCCCACTTCCTGCAATATCTCAACGTGATTCTGGAATCACCCACCCTGATTACTGAAAATCTTTTTGTGGATCCTGCCTTTAGGAAGGTAGTACAGTTCCTCGATGAGAAAACAGAGGGAGACAATGTCTTTTCGCAGCGGATGGAGAAGAGCGGGAAGATGTTCAACGTACGGGTGATCATATTCGAGGATCGAAGCTTTGAGCTTTATATCAGTGACATTACCCGCATGGAAAAACGACGACTGCTGAAACAGGAAATGACAAACAACATCGCCCATGAGCTGCGGACACCGGTCACCAGTATCAGGGGATACCTGGAGACGATTCTGGGGCTTACCGGTGGAGGGGTCGATGAGCGGATGCGAACCTTTCTTAACCGGGCCTATGCACAGACCATCCGCCTTTCGGAGCTGATCCAGGATATCAGCATGCTCACCAAGATCGAGGAGGCTTCCGACCGGTTCGAATTGGAACAGGTTGCGATACGGGCACTCCTGGTGGAGATGGGAAGCGACCTGGAGGAAAAATTGGTTGCAAAAGGTGATCGGTTTGTGGTGAAAGTGGGAGAAGATGTGCTCCTTTGCGGCAGTCGCACCTTGCTATACTCTATTTTCCGCAACCTGACGGAGAATGCCATCACCTATGCGGGTGAGGGAGTTGAGATCGTGATACGTTGCCACAGTGAGAACGAAGATGCTTACTTCTTCGAATTTTTTGACAGCGGACCCGGCGTGGAAGAGAAACACCTGACACGCATCTTCGAACGTTTTTACCGGGTGAACGAAGGGCGTACCCGCAAGACGGGTGGCTCCGGACTGGGACTCTCCATCGTGAAGAATGCGGTACTCTTCCATAAAGGCAACATCATTGCCCGCAACCGTTCCGAAGGAGGTCTCTCCTTTTTGATTGCTTTTCCCAAAATGCGGAGCAAGGATTTCCGGCACATAAATCAGTTGCCACAGGAATAAACAATTTCTTCGGCAATTCGTTCTATATTTGTTTTTTTATCGGGGAGACATTGTTTCTTTCATATGAAGCGGGCATGGACATATTGTACTGGCAAAAACATGCGTTACGAAAGCCCCGAACAGATCAGTCATGCAGCTTTCATATGGTACATGTGAAATCCATAATATTCACCAGATGAAATATGTAGGAGCACACATCAGTGCATCGGGAGGTGTGGAGAACGCACCGGTAAACGCCCACGCTATAGGGGCAAAAGCATTTGCCTTTTTCACCAAGAACCAGCGGCAGTGGTTTGCAGCTGCCTACAGCGAGCAAAACATCGAACTGTTCCGCTCCCGTTGTAAGGAGTACGGTTACTCCCCCGACCAGATTCTGCCGCACAGCAGTTACCTGATCAATCTGGGCAATCCGGGTGAGGAGGAGGTGCAGAAATCGCGTGCCGCCTTCAACGACGAGATGAAACGGTGCGAACAGCTGGGCATCAACCGGCTCAACTTCCACCCGGGCAGCCACCTGAACCAGATCAGTGTGGATGCCTGCCTCGACCGCATCGCCGAGTCGATCAACATCGCTCTGGAGAAAACCAATGGGGTGACCGCCGTGATTGAAAACACCGCGGGACAGGGGACCAACCTGGGACATACCTTCGAGCAGATTGCCCATATCATCGACAAGGTGGAAGACAAGAGCAGGGTGGGGGTATGCCTCGATACGGCACATACGCTTGCAGCCGGCTACGAGATCAGAACCCGTGAAGGGTTCGATGAAACCTTCCTCAAGTTTGAAGAAATCGTTGGTTTTCGCTATCTGAGAGGAATGCACATCAACGACTCCAAGAAGGAACTGGCTACGCGTGTGGACCGCCACGACAGCTTGGGTAAAGGAGTGATGCACATGGATCTTTTCTCCTTTATCATGAATGATCCCCGCTTCGACCACATGCCGCTGATCCTTGAGACACCCGATGAAACCCTCTGGGCCGAGGAGATTCAGCAGCTCTACTCCCTGCAGCAATAGGGTTTTTCTATCAAGGCCTTTCATTTGTCAGAAAATGTCAAGATTCATTTTCTGCATGTTGGTTATCCATCAGTTTGGATAATTCCCCTACTTTGTGGGGATATTGCAATGCCACATTTGCATTTTCTCCCGGATCGATATGATAATGGTACAATTGCGGGGAAGGAGTGCCGGCCATGATACAATGGACGGGTTCGGATGGCCGTTCGTGGGGAACGCTTCTCGGAATGAAACAAGAGGAATGATCCTGCAAAATCAATTCCCAAAAACAGGAGAATCCGGAAATAATGGCATACATTTGCATGCGAAGCAATGCAAAAGAAAATTGAAAACAGATTGTTCGATGAACAGAATCATGGAATGTGTGCCCAATTTCAGTGAGGGACGCGACAAAGCGATAGTGGAAAGGATCGTGGATGCCTTTCGTGGCAAAGAGGGGGTGAAGCTGTTGGACTACAGCAGTGATGCAGACCACAATCGGTCAGTGATCACCGTGGTGGGGGAACCCGAAGCATTGAAAGGTGCAGTGAGCGAGGCAATTGGAAGGGCGGTTGAACTGATCGACCTGACACAACACCATGGTCAGCACCCCCGTATGGGGGCTGCGGATGTGGTGCCCTTTATTCCCATTAGGAATGTATCGATGGAGGATGCGGTTGCCCTTTCAAGGGAGGTGGCCCAAATGGTGGCAGAGCGTTACCGGCTACCGGTCTTCCTCTATGAAAAATCGGCTTCCGCGACTCACCGTGAGAACCTGTCCACAGTACGCAAGGGGGAGTTTGAGGGATTGAAGAAGAAGATGCTACTGCCGGAGTGGCAGCCCGATTATGGTCCCACTGTGCCACACCCTACCGCCGGTGCCGTTGCTGTTGGTGCCCGCATGCCGTTGGTTGCCTACAACGTGAACCTGGGAACCTCCGATCCGGAAATTGCTGCTTCCATCGCCAGGAAGGTCCGTTTCGTGGGGGGAGGGCTCCGCTACTGCAAGGCGATGGGGGTGACCCTCGGCCAAAGAGGTATCACACAGGTTTCGATGAATCTGACCGATTATACCCAGACGGCTATCTATCGCGCCCATGAGCTGGTGCGGATAGAGGCACAGCGTTACGGCGTACCCGTTGTGGGTGCCGAGGTGATCGGGATGATTCCGATGGAGGCACTGGCCGACGCCGCCGCCTACTACCTGGGACTGGAGAACTTCTCGATGAGTCAGGTGCTCGAGACAAAACTGATGGAATAGATGAACTGGATTGAACTGACCGCCGCCATCTTCGGAGTGATCAGCGTTTGGTATGCCCGCAAGGAGAAAATCCTGGTCTTTCCTTTCGGGATCATCAACGTGGCAATTTACATCTACATCTGTTTCGAAGCGCACCTCTATGCCAATGCCGGTATCAACATGGTCTACCTGGGATCCAACATCTTCGGTTGGTACATGTGGTCCCGCACCGGAGACAATAACCGGAAGCTGCAAATCAGACGCAATACGCCCCGGCAGAATCTCCTCACATGGGGTAGTGTGCTGCTGATCTATGTGACTGTTTTCCTGCTGTTGCGATGGGTGAACCGGAACGATGCACGCTACATGACATCCATATTGCCCTGGATCGACGCCTTCAACAGTTCCTTTTTCCTGGTCGCCACCCTCCTGATGGCGGTGAAGAGACTTGAGAACTGGCATTTCTGGATCATCGGAAACATCCTCTCTATCCCGATCTATGCCTCTCAGGGACTTTATTTTACTGCCGTGCAATACACGCTCTTCCTGGTGTTGGCCATCATGGGGCTACGGGAGTGGAAAGCCAAAACCGTAACAAGAATGGAATAATAGAAGCTGATTGACTCTAACAACTGATTATCCTGATGAAACTACAAGAGTTGACATTGAGACAATTTCTCGAGAAGACAGCTGCGAACCAGGCGGCACCGGGAGGGGGAGGTTGTGCCGCACTAAATGCGGCTATGGGCGCAGCACTGACTGAGATGGTGGCCAACCTTACCATCGGCAGGAAAAAGTATGCTGGCGTGGATGAGCGGATGCGTGAGATCGCTGCAATGATGTCGGCTCAGCGGAACCGTTTTTTGGAAGATGTCGACCGGGATGCGGAGGCGTACCGGCTGGTGATGGAGGCATACCAGTTACCAAAAGAGAGAAAGGAAGAAAAACAGTTGCGTGATCACCTGATTCAGGAGACGATGAAGAAAGCAACAGCGGTGCAGATGGAAATTGCAGAAAGGGCTTTCGCTCTGCTGCAACCCATGCAGGAGACACTGATGAAAGGAAACCCCCATGCGGTCAGCGACGGGGAGGTAGGTCTGATGAACTGTCGTACCGCCATTCTGAGTGCTTTGTCCAATGTGCGTGTCAACCTGGGTGTCATCCGTGACGAGTTGTTTGTTGCTGAGATGACAACGAAGTGTGAGCGGATGGAAAAGAGCACCCGGGAGATTGATCTGCTCCGGATGGGAGGAGCTGCCCATCGCCATCCTACTGCTGATCTGTAAGGGTCAATTAAGTTGTAAAAAAAGCGGATGCAAATGATCGCTTTGTGTATCTTTGTATCTTTACATGGTCAATCATGCATAACGGAAAACCTATAACAACAGACAAAAAATGGTAGAGAATTTGAGGAAATCGCTCAGGGATTCTGCAGCGGCGCGATGGACATGTGCGGGTACTTTTTAACCGATATCATGGCCCCGCTGGCGGGCCTGCTGGAGGGACAGCTGGGCTGGTCCCGTGCCGACTACGGCACTTTCACCAGCTCCTATGGCTGGTTCAACGTTTTCCTGTTGATGCTGATCTTCGGCGGAATCATCCTCGACAAGCTGGGGGTACGCCTCACCGGGCTGGGTGCCGCGGGGGTGATGGTGGCCGGCACCGCCATCAAGTACTGGGCAGTATCGACCCCCTCACTGGGTGATACATCCCTCTTCGGTCTCGATGCGCAGGTGTTCTGGGCCAGCATTGGTTTTGCCACTTTCGCCGTGGGCGTTGAAGTGGCTGGCATCACCGTCTCCAAGATCATCGTGAAATGGTTCAAGGGGAAGGAGATGGCGATGGCCATGGGGATGGAGATGGCGATGGCCCGTATCGGTACCGCCATGGCACTCGGTTTCTCGGTGCCCATCGCCAAGGCAACCGGCGTGGTGGATGTTTCCCGCCCCGTACTGGTGGCCCTGATCGGCCTCTGCATCGGATTGATCTCCTTCATCGTCTACGTGATGATGGACAAGAAGCTGGATGCCTCTGAAGCCACGGAAGCCGCTAAGATCAGCGATCCGGAAGAGGAGTTCAAGATCGCCGATATCGGCAAGATCCTGACCAACAAGGGGTGGTGGTACATCGCCATCCTCTGCGTGCTTTTCTACTCGGCGGTCTTCCCCTTCCTGAAGTATGCTACCGACCTGATGGTGAACAAGTTCGGCGTGAAGGAGGATCTGGCGGGACTGATCCCGATGTTGCTCCCCTTCGGCAACATCCTGCTGACACCCCTCTTCGGCGGCATCTACGACCGCAAGGGAAAAGGGGCCACCATCATGGTCATCGGTGCCGTGCTGCTGATCTTCGTGCATGCACTCTTCTCGGTGCCGGACCTCAACAGCTGGATCTTCGCCATGGTACTGGTGGTGGTGCTTGGCATCGCCTTCTCACTGGTGCCGTCGGCCATGTGGCCCTCCGTGCCCAAGATCATTCCTGAGAAACGACTGGGTACCGCCTATTCGCTGATCTTCTGGGTACAGAACTGGGGATTGATGGGGGTACCCCTCCTGATCGGCTGGGTGCTGGAGAAGTACTGTATCACAGGACAGACCGTGCGCGACGGACTCACCGTCAACACCTACGACTACACGCTCCCCATGCTGATCTTCACCAGCTTCGGTATGCTGGCACTCATCTTCGCCTTCCTGCTGAAAGCGGAGGACAAGAAAAAGGGATACGGGTTGGAGTTGCCGAATATTCAGAAATAAAGATTCAGGGGTCGGTTGTTGGCTGATAGCGATTAGCTGTTAGCTTTTGGCTGTTAGCAATCAGTAGTAAGAGGAACGCTTAAGCGGAAAATCAATAAACTGAAGTCGCTCAACTTGGAACCTTGAACCAGGAACAAAAAAGCTTATGGCCGACAGCCATAAGCTTTTTTTACAATGGTATCAGCCAGGCGGCCCAGATATGGCTGGCCAGTCCCAGCAGCACGAAGAGATGAAAAACGGCGTGGACAAACTCATGCTTAGCCATTGCATAGATCACTGCCCCGGCAATATAGAAAAGTCCCCCCACAAACAACCAAATCACTGTATCGATGGCATCCGCTGCCCGGGCTACCTCTAACAGCGGTTTGAAGGCGATCAGCACGATCAGTCCCATCAGCACGTAGGAGGCGGTCTTAAGGTGACTGTTGCGTTTCAGCGGACGGAAGCTGATGAGGATGCCGGTGAGTGCGATCAGCCATACCACCCCGAAGATGAACCAGCTCCAGAAAGGTTCATCCCGCAGGAGAATCAGTGTGAAAGGGGAATAGCTGGCCGCGATCAGCAGATAAATGCTGGCATGGTCGTAGTGGCGCAGCCTGGCTTTGCGCAGCGGCTCCTGCACGTAATGGTAGAGGGTGGAGGCACCCATGCACCCGATCATCCCCAACCCAAAGAGGGCATAGGCAAATAGTGCCCAGTCATCCTCAGCGATAATCGCTTTGCGCAACAGGAGAATAGTAGCCGTGATACTTATCAGCAGTGCCAGGCCGTGCGTCAGGTAGTTGGCTCTCTCTTCACGGAGGGTATAGAATTTTTCTGATGACATATGCGTTATAATTTAATTTTCAACGTTACTTCCCGGTTCCCTTCCGACCAAAGTGGAGAACCAAGCAACAATCTTTTTATTTCCGTCTCCATCGCAGGACAGGAGTTTTCCTGTATACGAATATTTCCGGGTCGCCCTGTGGAATCGAGGTGAAATTTCACTACAAATATAATCTCTTCTCCCGCACAGATTGTCTTATCGTAGTTTTCCCTGAAATAGACGGTAAACGCGTCATTGCCGAAAAAAGGCCGGTCGATATCTGTTGCAACCGAATCGCTACCTCCGTAGAAACCTTTTTTTGCAACGGAATCTACCTTTGCAACGGAACCCACGATATGCTCCTTTTTCTGTGTTCCGAATGCCACAACAACTATTTCATCAAGGGCCATATCATCGGATTGCAGTGTGATATCGCCTACATTCTCTTTCACCGGAATTTCCTGCGGTTTCATTCCAATGAACGAGGCCAATAAAGTAGAATCAGCATTGGACGGGACATTCAGACTGAATCTTCCGTCCATATCGGTTACTGATCCCACGTTACTGTTCCTGAGTTGGATGGTGGCACCTATGATCGGTTCGCCCGTCTCATCCACCACACGTCCCCTGGCCAGCAGCTGCTCGCCATTGTCCTTCGATCCAGTGAAATTCGATTTTGTCGTCACATCTGGTGGAATGGTGGCCCTCTCTGTTTCCTCATTCACCATGATCTCCACAAACTTATCGTTCGATTCAGTCTTTGCTTTATCGATGACAGGCGGTTGTCCGGAATGATCCGCCACCAGCACCGAATCTTGAGGAGCGACAGCAGGGGTAATCTCTTTTGTCTGTTGTATTCTTTCGGATGATGCCACCGTAATCTCCTCTTTCGTCCCGGGAGGAAGCAGCAAAAGGGGTATCCCGATAAGCAGCACAAGGAGAGCTGCAGCAGCCCATATCCATAACGATCTGCTGATGCGTTTGCGGGTTGGGGAAACACGCTTTTCCAGCTTTTCGATGACAGAGAGATGATCACCCTCCACCGAATCAAAGCCATCGATGGCGTCCTGCAGGAAAGGATCCTCCATCGCCTGACGTTCCAACCGGTTGGCTTTCTTTCCGTGCCTTTGTCCCTGTATATATTCTTTTACATTCACCTCATCTGTTATGTTAATTGCTCCGGTGCATCTGCTTATGTGTGCATTGTTCCGATGTTGAAAGATTCAACGATTCAGTTGCACTTCCAATATCCGCCTGACACAATTCTTTAAATTTCTTTTCCCGTTCTGAATGTAACTCTTCACTTTATCAAGGGTGAATCCCGTCAACGTAACAATATCGGCATATGATTTATCGTGGTAATAAAAGTACTCGATACTTCTCCGCTGTTCTTCACCCAGTTCATTCATGCAAAATGCCAGTGCCGACGCTTCTTCATCGTCCGAATGATCTCCGTCCAATAGAGTAAAAAAGCTGCCATTTTCCATAACTGCCTCATCAAATTGAACAAAAAACGCCTTGTTTCCTTTCCTTAACCGCTGCAGGCAATGGTTCCTGGCAACACTGTAGAGCCATGTATGGAAATGCTGTATCTCGTATTGCGTTATCTTTTGCGAAACATCTTCAAACAGATCCATCACGGCATCTTCTGCATCCGCCTTGTTGCCAAGATATTTCAGACATAATCCGTACACCATCGGGATATAACGTCGGTATAACTCGCTGAAGCAGACCATCTGTCCTTCCTTTTTACAAAGTTCAAACAATGCGTCGTTCGTTAGTTTAGTTATGTCGGGTCTGTTTCTCAAACTGTTGTGCGGTTCTACAAGTCATCTCGTGCTACAAAATTAAAAAATTATTCGCTCGTTTATGGAATTTGGGCTGTAATTGTATCTATCAGACAGCACATGCAAACAGTTATTCATGGGTGACCCGTTCTCGTTGCGATCCGGATCGATCGGTACGCATCTCAGACAGTTCAGCCATACGAAACGTTCAATTTTACTAACAAAAAATGAGGAAAGCAATGGAAAGAGTCGGTTGTATGATGCTCGCGATACTGTTGTCTGTATCGCTTTGGGCACAGGAGATGGAAGTGAATGGAAGGGTATTTGATGAACAGAAGCAGCCGGTGATCGGCGCGACGATCAGGGTCAAAAGTACCGGCGACGGTACTGTCAGCGACATGGACGGAAAATATCGCATCAAAACGGAAAAAGGAGACACGCTGGTCTTTCTGTTTATCGGGTATGTGACCCGTGAAATAGAGGTGAGGGAGGAACGGCTGGATGTCTATCTGAAGCCTGACCTGATGAGGTTGGAGGAGGTCACTGTGGTAGCCTTCGGCAGTCAGAAACGGGAGTACATTGTGGGTTCTTTCGCCGAACGGATCATCAGGGTAAACGACAGGTCGCACAGGCCCCCTATGTTTCCTCCCTTTCGCCAGGAGATCAATACGGAAGAATACGAAGCATTCAGTGAGAATCGTTTTCTCACAGCTGCCCAAACCCCGTTGTCCACCTTCTCGCTGGATGTGGATGCGGCCTCCTACGGCAATATCCGTCGCCTGATCAACCAGGGAGAACTACCCCCCAAAGAGGCGGTGAGGGTGGAGGAGATGATCAATTATTTCAGCTACAGTTATCCGCAGCCGACGGACGGTCATCCGGTCAGGATCATCACCGAAGTAGCTGCCAGTCCCTGGAACAAACAGACGCAACTGATACGGATTGGTGTGAAGGCGAAAGAGATTCCTTCGGAAGCGTTGCCTGCAAGCAATTTTGTTTTCCTGATTGATGTGTCGGGATCGATGTCCGGTGCCGATAAGCTGCCCCTGGTGAAAGCCTCCATGAAACTGTTGGTGAATAACCTGCGACCGAAGGATCGTGTCGCGATCGTCACCTATGCCGGTGCAGCGGGCGAAGCATTGCCTTCGACAAGCGGGTCCGACAGGCAAAAGATTATGGAAGCGCTGGATAATTTGTATGCGGGAGGCTCTACTGCTGGAGGAGCAGGCATTCAGCTGGCCTATAAGATTGCGGAGAAGAACCTTGTGAAAGGCGGCAATAACCGGGTGATCCTCTGCACCGATGGTGATTTCAATGTGGGTGTTTCCTCCGTCGACGGACTTGAGACGCTGATTGAGCAGAAGCGCCAGTCGGGTGTTTACCTGACCGTGCTGGGCTATGGGATGGGTAATTACAAGGACAATAAGCTGCAGACGCTGGCACAGAAGGGTAATGGCAATCATGCTTATATCGATAACCTGCAGGAAGCCAATAAAGTGCTGGT
>JADLKK010000170.1 GCA_016839025.1 Proteiniphilum sp. | reverse complement strand
CGGTCTTAACGGAACCACGGCAGGTTGCACCACGGTGTACACCGGTGTAATCTCCTGCACCTTGGCTTTGGCCATTTGCAATTGCTGTGCCAGCTGGTTGTACACCCCATAGGCCAGGGTCATTTCGTTCTGCAACCGTTCCTGCTCGCTGCGGTAACTTTGCAGAATCACATCCAGGTTCCCGTCTACGTGGCGGGCATAGCGTTGCTGTGCCGTGTAGTAATTCTCTTTGGCCTCCTTGTATAACTTTTCGGTAAACGCAAGGTCGTGGCGTGCCTTGTTGGTGCGATAGTCCGTTATGTAATCCTGCAAGCGGTGCATCACCGTATCGGTTAGTGCAGCAGAAATCACCGGATCCTGCATCTGTACGGACAGTGTAGTCACTCCCGTTTTCTTTTCAACAGAAACCGAAATGCGGCTGCTCAGTGCGTTTACAATTCCGGCCTGCTTGGGTGTCAATTTAAACGGATCTACTTTACTGCCTGCCGGTCCATCCTTTTCGGTCTCACGAAACAGAGACATGCCCCAACCCAATGCCTTGAAAGGAGCGGAGAGTACGCTGCCCCACCAAGGGCTGCGTTGATGCTCCTTCATGTATTCATAAAGTGATGTTTTTACACTACCGTCTTGTGTGGTTACGTTGACATCAAACAATCCCGTCAGGAAAGGAGTGGAGCTTACAATGTCCGGATACAAATCCGGTGACAAAGCATCCTGCCCCGATGAACTCCCCAGGTTGATGCCTGCCATTGCCGCCAGCGCCCCCATGCCTCCTCCCGGAGTTTTACCGGTGGTTTCGGGTGCCAATTTCATGCTGGTAGCATATTCTTTGGGAATGCTGAATGCCACCACCATGCCTATTACGGCTGCGCCAACGCAAGCCTTGATTACCAGTTTCCGTTCCGCCCATACTTTTTGGGCCAATTCCAGAAAGTCTATTTCCTGTTCTTGTTCCTGCTGTAGTGGGTTTTCTGCTGGTGTTGTATTGTTTTCCATCTTTCTGTCTATTTGATTAAGTAAATAAGCGAGGTGATTACCGAGGCCAATGAGGCGAGTGACGTTCCTATGGAGATGGTTTGCGCCAAGGTCATCTTCTTGCCTTCATCCTTGGTGGGTATCACTATCTCGCTTCCCGGCTCTATGTCGTTGGCACTGTTCCCTTTCAGTTGTGCCACCGTTCCGTTGAGGTGCACCACGTAGGCACGTCTTTTCTTCGCCTTCTCGCTGTATCCTCCTGCCTGTTCCAGGTAATACTTCAATCCCTTGTCTTTTTGGTAAAGCACCGTGTTGGGGTACATCACCTCACCGCTTATCTTTACTGTGTTGATGTATTCCGGTACAAATAGCACATCCCCTTCGCGCAGCACCAGGTCATCGCTGGAGTTCGGTCTGGCAAGTGCTTTTTGCAGGTCAATACCCACCACGTAGGTATCGGGCACTTCCAGTACATCAGCAGAGATGGAATCCTTACCGCCTTTCTGTGCTAGTCTCATTAAGTCTTCCTGGCGTCTGTGTTCCTCTTCCGTCATTCGGCGTACCAACCGGGCACCCTTTACGTAAGCATCGGGTGTTACACCTCCGGCTTTGCCTATGAGGTCACTCAGTCGTTCGTTCTTTTTGGAAAGGGCATACGTACCGGCAAACAACACCTCACCATTTACGCTGACGTTCTGCTGTGTGCGGTAAGCCGGACTTCTGCGCACATACACCTCGTCAAAGGGTTTCAGTTGGAAGAAAGCACTGTCACCCACCAGGTACCCGTCTTTGAATTCAAACGAGAAAGTTTTTCCAACCGTTTGATTGTATTGTGCACTTTTAGGATCCTTGATGCGTCGCGTCACGTCGATGCGTGCGGTAGATGCCGCTTCCAGCAACCCGCCTGCCTGCAGAATCAGGTCTTCTACAGACATGTTATCCGCATACAGGTACGTGCCCGGTGCCCCTACCTCGCCGTGAATGGTCAGTGTGCCTTCCTCTTTCAGGTCGGTCAGCCCGGCTATGTACAACACGTCATTGCGTTGCAGCGGAATATCCGGCAGGGTACCCTGCATCAGTGCCCGCAAGTTTACCTGCAGCACCTCGCGGCTCAGGTCCTCATTTTCGCGGTAAATCACGGCACGGTTCATAAACGCATCCCCGCGAAGTCCTTCTGCTTTTTGAATCAGGCGTTTCACCGTGTTCACATCCCCGTCTACCTGATACAGCCCCGGGCGGAACACCGCACCTTTGATCTCCACGCGGTTCTCAAACCGTTCCAGTACCGAATCCACCATCACCTGGTCACCATCGGCCAGTTTAAACACCGAATAATCCATTTCATCAACGTTGAACACCTGGTGTTCCTGTCCGCTTTTGCGTATCAGGCGTACCGCTTTTTTATACGCATCACCCGTAAACCCGCCTGCATATTTCAATAAAGTACTGATGGATTCTGTGTTTTTCATTTCGTAAAACATGGGTCGTTTGGCCTTTCCGGTAATCTTTACCAGGCAGTCATACGGGTTTACAATGATCACATCGCCCTCTTGCAGGCGCACATCATCCTTCATTTTTCCTTTCATGATAAAGTCATACACATCCAGATCGGCCACCGTGCGCCCCGCGCGTACCACTTTGATGCTGCGCAGGCTACCGATGCGGTTCACCCCACCGGCTCGATACAAGGCATGAAACACCGATGAGAATGACGAGAGCGTATAGGTGCCCGGTACCGTTACCTCCCCCATGATGCTGATCTGTATGGTACGGATCTGCCCCAGGGTCAGTTTCACTTGCGAGCTGGGTCTTGCACCGGCAATGCCTGAATAGATCTTGGTAAATTCCCGTTGCAGGTAGCTGTTGGCCTCTTTCACCGTCATGCCACTGAGGTACACCGGCCCGATGTTGCTCACCAGAATGCTTCCTTCCGGCGAGATGGTTTGCCGGATGCTGTTTTCAGATACCCCCCATACGTCGATAATTACCTCATCGCCGGGTCCCAGCTTGTAGTTGGTGGGCGTGGCCATGTTTACATTCGGCTCAAAAGTGAGGTTGGAATTCGTGAAAATATTATGCCCGAAAATTTGATTTTCCGGTAATTCGGTGTCCTTATTCTGTTCTGTC
>JADLKK010000032.1 GCA_016839025.1 Proteiniphilum sp. | reverse complement strand
AGCAACAGCAGGATCAGCGTGCAGAGCAACCCGACCAGCCGGAACAGATGTCACGCGACAATGCCCGGCAGCTGCTGCAGGCCATCGAACAGGATGAGCAGCAGACGCAGGAGAAGGTAAAACAGATCAGGGCTGAGGAAAGAGAACGGCAGGCAGAAGATAACAGACGAAATAACAGAAACTGGTAGCATTGCATCACAGATGAAACAGTACAATAATAAGATATATATTCTTTTCCTGCTTTGGGTAATGCTGATTGTCAACACCGCATCCTTGCCGGCACAGGTCACCTTCAAGGCATCTGCCCCGGCAACAGTGGTGGAGGGAGAGCAGTTCCGCCTCAGTTATCATCTCAACAAGGAGGGTCGCGACCTGAGGCTGCCCGATTTATCGGGCTTTGATCTGCTCTTCGGGCCCAGCACCTCCACAAGTTACAGCCAGCGTATCATCAATGGCAAGAGTAGCTCGGAGATATCGGTCACCTATACCTATATCCTGATGGCAAAAAATACCGGCACCCATACCATTCCGGCGGCTTCTATCACCGTTGATGGCAGTAATTATAGGTCAAACAGTCTGGAAATCAAGGTTCTGCCGCCAGATGAGAGCAGTGCCGAAGCACCTGCTGGCGAAGGTAAACAACAGGAGAGGGGGGCCATACAGGGTGCCGGAACAGCAACGGTATCGACCAATGATGCCTTTATCCGGGCAATTGTCTCCAAAAACACCCCTTACGAGCAGGAGGGGTTTACGGTCACCTTTCGTCTCTATACCACGTTGAATGTGGTTAATTTCGGAAAGATACAGTTCCCGGAATTCGAGGGATTCATGGTAGAGGAGATTGAGTTACCGGCAAACAAACAGCTGCAGTTGGAGCGCTACAACGGCAGAAACTACTACACTGCCGATTTGCGCAAGACATTGCTCTTTCCCCAGCGCCCCGGAAGAATTACCATCCCTTCAGGCACACTGGAAATGGTTTTCTCGGTTCCCTCCGGCAAGAAGGTCAGCTCGTTTTTCGGACTGCAGGAGGTGATGGTGGATGTTAAGAAAGCGCTGAAAACAAATCTGCTGGATATTGACGTGAAGCCATTGCCTTCCGGGAAACCAGTCGGCTATGCCAACGCTGTGGGTGCCTTCGGTATCAATTCTATCCTCAATACCAGTGAAATAAGGGCGAATGAGGCCATTACCCTGCAGCTGGAGATATCGGGAACAGGTAACCTGAAGCTGATCCGCAACCCGGAGGTAGCTTTTCCTGATAATTTTGAGTTGTATGATCCGACGGTGGAGAATCTGTTTAATGTCACTACCAATGGGCTTACCGGAATGAGACGCATTGAATATATGGCTATACCCCGCTATGAGGGAAATTACACCATCCCGCCGGTGGAGTTCTCCTATTTTGATCCCGGTAGCGGCTCCTACAAAACGGTGACTACGCCTGAGCACCACCTGGTTGTGGAGAAGGGAGCAGCTGGCAGCGCTCCGGCGCCCACCTATGTGAACCGACAGGATGTGAAGGTTGAGCAGGATATCCGATTCCTGAAAACCGGAGAGCTCCTTTTTCAATCACACCACAGCTTTTTTATTGGTTCGGCAGGTTACTGGCTCTGGTACCTGATTCCTCTTCTCTTGTTGGTGGCAAGTTATCTGATCTACCGCAAGCAAGCACGTGAGAATGCCAATGTGGCGCTGATGCGCAACCGTAAAGCCAACAAGATTGCCATCAGACGACTGAAGCTGGCGGAACGCTACCTGCGGGAGCAGCAGAGTGAACATTTTTATGAGGAAGTGCTGCGTGCACTCTGGGGATATTTCAGCGATAAGCTTTCCATACCGCTGGCAAGGCTGTCACGCGACAATGTTGAGGCTGAACTGCGTGGTTACGGTATCGATGAGGAGCTGACAGATCGCTTCCTGCATATCCTCGATAACTGTGAATTTGCGCGGTATGCACCCACAGGTGCTGAAACTGCTATGGACAGACTCTATCAGGATACACTTGATGCAATTGGAGAGATGGAAAACAGATTAAAGAAATCGAAATGATGAGGATAGGAATATTTCAGCTCTTGGCACTCAGCCTCTTCTTTATTTCCTCTTTCCCTGCTGCTGTGATGGCTCAGGATAGTACCGGGTTGACACGCTCTGCTGCCGAGGTCGCTGCCGAGTCATACAGGGCAGGTGATTTCGGGAAAAGTGCCGAGCAGTATGAAGCGATCGTGTCTGAGGCGCTGGCACAGGGCCGTGAATCGGCGGCACTCTACTATAACCTGGGGAATGCCTATTTCAGGGATAACCAACTGGCAAAAGCTATCCTGAACTACGAGCGGGCGCTGCTGCTTGATCCCGGTGATGGAGACATACGGCACAATCTACGCTTCGCACAAAACAGGACAGAGGATCGGATTGAACAGGCTGCCACTTTTTTTCTGCAAAACTGGTTCAAGCGTCTGAGAGATCTCAACCACGCCAACCGGTGGGCCATGATCAGTATTCTCTTCTTCCTGCTATTCCTTGCCTGCGTCGCTCTTTTCCTGTTTGCGCGGATGCTCTGGATAAGGAAAAGTGCCTTCTACAGCGGACTCCTTCTCCTTTTCCTGGTGATAGCGACCAATCTCTTTGCTTTTAGCCAGAAACGGGAGCGTACCTACCGGGATGGAGGCATTGTAATGGTGGGGGCAGCTGAGGTCAAAGCCTCTCCCGATATGAACAGCAATCGGTTATTTGAACTACACGAGGGTACCAGGGTGCGGATCCGGAACAGCGACGGCAACTGGTATGAGGTGGAGATCGCCAATGGTAGCGTGGGATGGACGGAGAAAAAAAATGTTGAAATCATATAACCACCGCATGTAGAGAGATAGCTGTTCTCTCTTATGCCGTGGAACCTAATCACCTGTAATACCGAACATGATGAAAGAGGCGATCGAGAATTTGCTACCCCTGGAACGGGATCTCTTTTTTCTCCTGAATGGCAGTGAATCCTCCTTCCTCGATGACTGGATGTGGACAGTGAGTGGGCGCTTTGTCTGGATCCCCCTTTTTGTGATGATCCTCTTCCTTTTCTTCTTCCGGACGCCACGCAAACAGGCGTTGCTGATCACTCTCTTCTTCGTGCTGCTCTTCGTGTTAAGCGACCAGCTCTCTTCCGGCATCTGTAAACCCTTTTTTGAGCGGTTTCGTCCCACCCATCATCCTGACTTCCGGGATCTGGTGGATATTGTCAATGGCTACCGCGGCGGCAGGTATGGTTTCATCTCCGGACATGCTACCAACAGCTTTGGATTGGCTCTCTTTCTCTCCCTGCTGTTCCGTCACCGCGGTGTCACCCTCGCGGCACTCAGCTGGGCTCTCCTCAACAGCTATACCCGCATCTATCTGGGGGTACATTTCATCTCGGATATTGTGGCCGGTATGCTGGCGGGCTCCCTCCTGGCATTGCTCCTCTATCAGCTGATGCTGCTGCTCCTGAAACGGCTATCCATAGGCCTACCTGCCCCGGGGAACAATCTCTACAGCCACCAACAAGGCAATTGGCTGACCCTGTTTATCCTCTCCTATCTTTTCCTGTTGACTCTTTTCAGCCCCTTGTTGTCTGCTCTGCCACATTGAAAAAAATGAGGGTAACTGTTTCTTTCGATTTTCACAAAGATTTTGTGGAAAAAGTTTGGAATATCTTTTTTTTTCCGTATGTTTAAGGCATCAAATCAATCTGCAACGGATTATCAACTAAAAAAATAAAAAGCCATGGCAAGAACAATTACCTTTAATGAGCTGAGAGATCTGAAAGACAAACTCCCCGACGGCAGTATCCACCAGATAGCCGCGGAGCTGGATATGAAACCCGAAACCGTACGAAACTATTTTGGTGGATACAATTACAAGGAAGGCAATAGTGTGGGAATACATATTGAGCCGGGGCCGAATGGTGGTATTGTCGTACTGGACGATACCACAATTTTTGACAAGGCACTCAAAATTCTGGGACTGGATGATTACCCCGAGCCCGATCGGGGGAGCGAAGTGACAGATGAGGCAGCTTTGTAAAAAAAGAAGAACCCAATGACCGTTTGACTGAAAGCTGTTGATTGGGTTTTTTTGATTCATCTCTCCAGCTATCTGAGGCGATTAACACAGATACCTCAACAGTAAGCAGTATGAAAAAAGATCACAAACATCACGAAGAGAAAATGGTCACGGTAGCGATTCATACATATGAGAGGGCGCATATCCTGAAGTCCTTTCTCGAGTCGGAGGGTATACCGGCTGTGATCCACGGCATCAGAATGATTGAACCGGTGATACCGGGAAACGTACGCGTGAGAATCAATGAGAGCGACCTGCCACGTGCCCTGAAGATCATAGAGGCGCTGGATCTTACCGGAGAGGATGCGAAAACAGCAGAGAAGGAGGTGAAAAAAGAGATCCTGGTACCGGTCGATTTTTCCGACTATTCACTCACTGCGTGTGCCTTCGCCTTCAGGCTGGCCCGTGACCTCGATTGCGGGGTGATGCTGTTGCATGCCTTCTTCACGCCCTTTTACCCGGCTTCGATACCGTTTGGCGACTCTTTCGCCATTCAGCCAGCCGAAAAGAGCATCTATCAGGATGTGAAGAGCAAAACCGAGCAGGAGATGTTTCATCTGGTCCAGAAGATCAGGAAGCAGATCGCGTCGGGAGTGCTTCCCGGCGTTCCGTTTCAAACCCTGCTGGTGGAGGGATTACCTGAGGAGGAGATCATCTCTTATTCCCGGAAGGTCCGGCCAACGGCAGTGGTGATGGGAACCCGTGGGCGCAATGCCAAGGATCTGGATCTGATTGGCAGCGTTACCGCCGAGGTGATGGAGGGATGCCGTACGCCGGTATTTGCCATACCTGAAGGGACGCAGGTGCAAGGGGTGGCAGAGATGAAAAACATTGTCTTTTTGACCAACTTTCAGGAACGTGAATTCAAGGCATTTGACCTCATGATGCAGTTCCTGAAACCTTATAAGATGAAGGTATACCTGGCGCACATCGCCAAGAAAGAGGATGTCTGGAACGAAATTAAACTTTCGGGTATCCAGAAACGGTTCACAGAACTCTATCCCCATCTGGAGACCGAGTATCGGCTGATTGACCAGAACATCGGTCTGGAAGAATCACTGGAGCAATTTGTACAGGAGCATCAGATCGATTTGATATCACTTTCCAGCTCCCGAAGGAATATTTTTGCCCGGATGTTCAACCCCGGCATCGCGCGTCGCATGTTGTTTCATTCCGATACGCCACTGCTGGTGATCAAAGGGATGTGACGGTTCACGCGAGGATACCGAACAAAGAAAAGGGCCTCCTGCATGCAGAAGGCCCTTTTCTTTGTTCTAACAGCTAGTGTATCTGCTTATTACTGAATGCCCAGCTTGGTTTTGACCTGTGGGGTGATGTTCACAGCCGTGGGACTTACGTAAACAATGGGAGATTGCATGGTGGAAACATCGAAAACAAATGTATATTTGTTTTCATCTCCTACCGCCTTGATCGCATCGGCAATCTTTTTGTTTACGGGCTCCAGCAACTTCTGCTGCAACTGCTGCATCTCCTGCTGACTGTTCTGCAGGTAGGTTTGATACCGTTCCTGGATTTGAGCCAGTTGTTTTTGCTGGTCTTGCAGTACGGTTTCGGATGTAGCCTTGTTCTTGTCGAACTCTTCTGCCTTTTTGTTGAACTCATCTACCAGAGCCTGACCATTCTTGGAGATCTCCTCCTGTTTTGTGTTCAACTGGCTCTCAATACCGGAAAGTTCGGGCATGGCAGAAAATACCTCCTGCGCGTTGATGTAGGCGATTTTCGCCTCCTGCGCCACTGCTGCCAAAGGAGCCAGGGCAATCATACAGATCAATAATTTTTTCAACATGGTTCTATTTGTCAATTTTAATTTATAATGCTGGATTCAAACAGGCTACAAAGATACGCTTTTATTTTTAATAGCCTAAGCGGGCGAGTACCAGATCACTGATATCAATGGCAGGAGAGGCGAAAATTACCGATGTGGCAGAAGCACGATCTACCACCATTGCATAACCTTGTTCGGTGGCGATCTCCTTGACCGCTTCGTAGATGCTGTCCTGGATCGGCTTGATCAGCTTCTGCTGTTGTTCAAACAACGTTCCCTGCGGACCAAAGTACTTGTTGCGGAGCTCCTGGATGGCGTTCTCTTTCGCTACAATCTCATTCTCGCGTCTGGTCTTTTCGCTCCCTGCCAAGAAAGCCAGATCAGCCTGGTATTTCTTGTACATGGCATTGACCACCTCCACTTCCTTGTCTACCTCATGCTGCCACTCTTCCGATAGTGCTTCCAACTCCTTGTTGGCACTCTCATAGGCGGGTATTTTTTTGAGGATATATTCCATGTCAATCAATGCATACTTCTGTGCGTAGCTGCTTCCCATGGATAGCATCATCAATGCTCCGAAAATAAACAATGCTTTTTTCATATTTTTTCTTTTAAATGATTGAAACAGGTGATACTGATATTTCAGACGACTCTAAAGGTATAACGTTTAGCCTGACCTGCGTAAAAATTGTTAAAGAAGAGTGGAGGAAACCCCATACGGGCGATGGGGACGCCTGTGTGGGTGCCCCTCGCTGGTCGTTCATCAGAACTCCTGCCCAATAATGAAGTGGAACTGACTGCCACCACGTTGCCTGCTTCCGGTACCAAAGACCGTGTCGAACCCGTAGGCCCAGTCGATCCCCATTAACCCGATCATTGGCAGGAAGATGCGGGCGCCTACTCCGGCCGACCGTTTCAGATCGAAGGGGTTGAGATCCTTTACCTCATACCAGGCATTACCTGCCTCCAGGAAGGCCACTCCGTAGATGGTGGAGTTGGGCTCCAGGATAAAGGGATAACGCACTTCCAGCCCCAGTCGCGTGTAGGCTCTGGACTGCTGGGCAATGGAGTTGTTTTCGTATCCCCTCAAAGCGATGTTCTCCGTGGCGAAAGAGGTTGAGTAGCCGCTCATGCCATCCCCACCCACATCGAAGGTCTCGAAGGGAGTCTGTTTGTTTTTGTTGTAATGACCCAGCACCCCGAATTCCACCCGGGTGGCGATCACCGGCGTGCGTTTTACCGTTGAGGGTGTCAGGGGAGTGAAGGTGCGGATCTTCAGTTTCCATTTGTGGTATTCGTTCCACCGGTATTTATCCGGATTATTGTATGCCATTGTGCTGTAATTATTGCCATCCCACAATGAGAAAGGGGGAGTGGCACTCACACTCAGGGTGAACTGAGACCCGGTACGGGTGTAAATTGGATTGTCAGTCGATATGCGGGAGAGAGTGAAGCCGAGGGTGATGCTGTTGCTCACACCGGTCTGGAAGGGAAACTGGTTCCAGGACCAGTTCTTCAATCCGTAACGCTGGAAGCCCAGCTCTCCCATGAACTGAAAGTAATCGTCGGGCCACTCCAATCGCTTGCCATACCCCAGTGAGAGTCCCAGCATGCTAAAGACCTGGTTCGGGTCGTAAGCATATTCTGCCATATCCTGATAGCCATAACCGCCATAACCGCCATAACCGCCATATCCACCGTATCCGCCATATCCACCGTAGGGATAGCCTCCATACCCCCCGTAACCATACATGTAAGGGTTGTAATAGCTGTTCTGGGAGTAGTAATCGCTGTTGAGCCCGGTATATCTGGAGTAGTAGGCGCTTACAGAGAGATTGTTGGGCCTTTTCCCGCCAAACCAGGGCTCCATGAACTGGAACTGGTAGGATTGGTAATAACGGCCGTTGGTCTGTGCGCTCAATACCAGTGTCTGTCCTTCACCCTGCGGGATAATTCCCCTGTGCATGGAGGGATTGAGCAGGTTCTGCAGGGAGAAGTTGTTCAGCTTCAGACTCAGCTTACCCACCAGACCGGTGACACCCCAGCCGGCGGAGAACTCGATCTGGTCATTCCCCTTTGAGGTGAGCGGGTAGGTGATATCCACCGTACCATCTTCCGGGTTGGGGTTGATACCTCCTGAGATATCAGCTGAGAGGGCTTCCGGGTCGAAATGGCCTGTCTGGGCGATTTCACGTACCGAGCGCAGCAGATCTTCCTTGCTGAATACCGCTCCCGGTTTGGTGCGAAGCTCCCGGCGGATCACATCTTCATAGAGACGGTCGTTGCCCTGGATAATTACCCGTTTGATGGCTGCCTTGGGTCCCTCCACTACGCGCAGCTCCAAGTCTACCGAGTCATTCTCAATGTTGATCTCTACCGGGTCGATGTTGGAAAAGAGATAGCCGTTGTTCTGATAGAGATTCACCGCTGCATCTTCATCTGCAATCAGTCGCTCCTGCAGCTTCTTTTGGTTGTATACATCACCGGAAGCCATGTTGAGTAGTTGCCCCAGTTGGGCTGAAGGATACTGCGTGTTCCCTACCCAGTTGATGGAGCGTATATGGTACTGCGGTCCCTCCTCGAGGACAATTTCAATGTTTACCGTTTTCTCGTCATGCTTATACACCGTGTCGCGGATGATCTCCGCATCGCGGTAGCCCTTCTCGTGGTATTTGTTGATCAGGTTTCGTTTATCCTCTTCAAAGAGATCCTCTACAAATTTCTTCGCCCGAAACAGGTTGCGCAGCTTTCCTTTTTCATTGGTCTTCTTCATCGCCCATTTCAGCTGGTTGTCGCTCAACGCCTCGTTACCCTCGAGGAGGATGCTGTTGACCTTCAGTTTCTCCTTTTTGTCGACATTGACCTCCAGGATCACCTGGTTGCGTTGGGTCGTGTCGGGTCGCTGGAAGATGCGTACCTCGGCATCTCCGAATCCTTTTTCATCAAAGAAGCTTTTGATGATGGTTTCCGCCCGGTTGATCTGGGGTGGGGTGATCTGGTTTCCCTTCACAAAGCCGATCTTCTTCTCTATATCATCCTGTTCACTCTTTTTCATGCCGGAATAACGGATGTCTGCCACCCGGGGACGGTCGGTGAGGCGGATTTCCAGCCACACGCTGTCACCCTCAATCTTTGTCTGTAGGATCTTCACATCAGAAAAGAGCCCCTGTCGCCAGAAACGTTTCAATGCTCCTGTAATTTCCTCTCCGGGAATCTGTATCTCCTGTCCTTTAGCCAGGCCAGAGAAGCCTATCAACACAAACTTCTGATCCTCATACATGGTACCTTCCACGCCGGTAACATCGATGTCGGCGATCCTATATTTACGGGGTGGCGCGGTATAATTCACATTCAGTTCGGTGGACAGTGTGACGGAGGTGGAGTCATGCTGCTGTGCCGGTAATGTTGCCAGTGAAAGGATGGTGGCTAGTAACAGTAAAGGAAATGCTCTCTTCAACATTGTTGTGTTATTATTCTTTTCGCTGACCTTCAGGTGTTCAGTGTAGGTTTATTATTGTTCAAACTCGATCTGTTCGCTGATCCTGCCAAACCGCCGTTCGCGTTGCTGGTAATCAAGGATCGCCTTGTAAAGCTCCTCCTCGTTGAAATCAGGCCAGAAGGTGTCGGTGAAATAAAATTCTGCATAAGCGCATTGCCAGAGAAGGAAGTTGCTGATACGCTGTTCTCCTCCGGTACGGATCAACAGGTCCGGATCGGGAAGGGAACGAGTGGTGAGGTAATTGCCGAGGATCTCCTCGCTGATTTCCTCCAGTTGCAGGAGACCAGATTTTACATCCCGGCTGATCTGCCTGGTGGCCTCTGTCAATTCCCACTTCGATGAGTAGCTAAGGGCAATCACCAGGGTAAGTTTCTTACCCCCGGCTGTTTCCCGAATGCAATCCTCAAGGGATTCCCGCACCTGTGCGGGCAAGCGTTCCAGGTTACCAATAGAAATCACGCTCACGCCATTCTTTTTCAATTCCGCAGTCTCCCGTGTCAGGGCATAGACCATCAGGTCCATCAGTCCGTTCACCTCATCCGGGGGACGGCACCAGTTCTCAGTAGAAAAAGCATATAGCGTAAGGTATTGTACCGATGCAGCAGAGGCGGCTTTCACTACTCTCCTGATCGCTTCCACACCCTCTCTGTGGCCTTCGCTCCTGTCCAGCCCTCTGGCTTTTGCCCAGCGTCCGTTTCCATCCATGATAATGGCAAGATGGGCAGGCAGGCGGTTATGATCCAGTTTGTCAATCAACGACATCTCTTGTTGGCTCTTTATTTGTTTCCGCAACAGGGATCCAGGCGTAAACCGAAATCCCATGTCAGGTAGATCAATGTAATGGAATACCAGTCCTGATTCTTCAGAAGAGAGCTCCG
The DNA here is from genome assembly GCA_016839025.1 of Proteiniphilum sp. Lineage (GTDB taxonomy): Bacteria > Bacteroidota > Bacteroidia > Bacteroidales > Dysgonomonadaceae > Proteiniphilum. The sequence continues at coordinate 13,821 of JADLKK010000032.1, read as the reverse complement.
GATTCCATAGGGATGTTGCAGGTTCCATTCTGTCTCATCCTCTGTGACATCAAAATCGTCAGCGAACAGTTTCCTCATCGAAAATTCCATTCCGATATTCACCCTGTTTCTAATTTTATATTTCAACCCCGCTCCGAAAGGAATGTTCGTTCCCAGGAACGAACGCCCTCCTGCAGCTCCGGTGATCCCCACCCCTGCCAGCAGATAAGGGGTAACCCGTTTGGTGTGAAGGTACCCATACCGGTCGCTGAATGGCCAGAAATTGAATTCTACCTGTGCACCCGCCTCTACGAAGTCTCTTCTGAAGGTATGGTTGATCCCGTAAGGAAAGTTGTTTCCGCTGTCGGCACTGTTGCCGGACAAGGTTCCTGCCAGGATATTTGCCTTCACAGCCCAATGGAGGTTCATGTTGTAACGCAACAGGAGGCCACCTGCAAAGCCGGGATGAAGATACAAGCAGCTCCTGTTGGCGTCACCCATGTAGAAGGAGGTACCGACAGCTCCTCCCACTTCGTACCGGTATTCCTGCGCGTGGAGTGCTGCCGATACAAAGAGGCAGCATAGCAGGGTGGTCCATGAGGTGTGCATCCTACATTCCCGTAAACTTATTGAGGCGACCCCTCCATACGTCTGTTATTTGTGTCTGCTCGGAAGATATTCCGCCGAATATCCAGATATAGTTTGCGGCATCGGTTAATACCGATGCATGGGTCCGTTTGGGAAACGCTGCTGGAAAAACCTGGTTCTCCTTCGTTTCTTCCCAGTCCAATCCGAAATTGTCGGAGTAGTAGAGAATGTTCTTTCCCGGTGAAATAGCCATCAGATAGGGCTTGTTGTCATAAAAAAAGAGGCTGCTTCCCTGCAGGTTGAGTGACAGGGGCAGGCTGGAAGGAATGAATTTGATTCCTCCCTCTTTTTTCTGCAGGATCCAGATCTGATTGGTGAGGATATGATTTGCATCAGTTCCACCCGCAAGCAGGAGATACTTGATCGAATAGGATGAAGGATCGTCTACCTTTGCGGAAGAGAAGCCTCCTGTAGGAAACTGATCGGGTATCCTGTTCAGTATCTCCAGTTCCGTGAAATCGGCTGTCTCAGCGAAGCGGATTTCATCACCATGATCAACCGCAAGCAACAGTTTTTCCCCTCCGGAGGCAGGTATCGAACCGTAGATTGCCTGCACGCTGTAAGAGGCAGAGACGGCATTCCAGGTCATCCCGTCCAATGAATGGTAAACCGTGTTCGCTGCTGTGTCCAGGATAAAAAAACCTTCTCCGGTAAGAGTAACCGTTGATAGATCGGATGTGACAGGTAAGCCTGCGACCGTGACCGATCTCCAATCGGTGCCGTCTCCGGCTTCACTCGCAACCGCTTCAATCCTCTCGGCTGTAAGGTAGTAAGTGATGAGGTTTCCTCCAAAAGCAACGCTCTTTTGTGACAGGGGGGAGGCCGGGAGGTAATCACTCTTCAGTTTTTGCCAGTTGAGGATATAGGGATCCTGCTGGTGAATATTCAGTTCGAAGCTGTATTCCTTTTTCGTGATGCCATCAGGAGCATATGTTGTAATCTTGCTCAGCCGGTTAACCGACACTGAATCAGATTGCCGCCAGAAGATGGTGCTATCCGCATCGAGTGTGAGCAATACCTGTGAGAATGGACTGTAGCTGTTCGCTCCGCTGATCGAAAGCAACACACTGTCTACCTGAAAAAGATAAGGCAGTGGCTCCTGGTTGAAGATTCTACCGTTGATCTGGTCGATGGTGAATTGGGTCGCAGAGAGAAGTGACGCTGTATCTGTTTTGGACGAGAGCGAGAAGGTATAAATCTGAGCATCGGGCGAATATTCCACATTGTCAGTCGATGAATTCAGGCAAGAGGAGAGCAACAACAAGGTTACAACAAGCACCGATGCCAAGGGGAAATATTTAGATATCATTTGTTTCAAAAATATTGTACACCAGGTTTAAGCATGTGCAAAAGTAGAAAGATTTTTTGCTATAACCATATTAAAATGAATATTTAAAGAAAATTTCGAGTTATTTTACTCTTTAAATGAATCTGGAGCGAGCCGGCGTAGTTTTTGATGTGGATTATTTCACCCTCTATATCAGGAGCTTTCACTCCCTGCTGTAGCACTATCGGCGACCGCTCCACATAGGCTTCATCCCATAAATCGAGATCGATGAAGCTACTCAGCAGTTGTGAACCTCCCTCCACCAGGAGCGAATGAATCTGCTCGTTGTACAGGTGTTTGAGGATCTGACTGTTGGTCTCTCTGCTGAAGTCTATGATGAGCTGTTTTACATGGGCAGTGTGAGGAAAAGGTTTCCGGGGAGAGCTACTGAAGACAATTGTAGGTGCGATCCCATTGAACAGTGCGGCATTGGAAGGGATTTTGTTCTCCCGGTCAATGACAATTCGTGTGGGATGCGATCCATACCATTTTCGTGAAGTGAGTTGCGGATCATCGAGCAGGGCGGTGTTGGTGCCTACCATGATGCCTTGCACCTCTGTGCGGAACTTATGGACAATGCTTTGTGTGAGTGGGTTGGAGATGGATGCGGGTGCTTTCTCCATACGCGACAAACGCAGTTGATCAATGAACCCGTCACGGCTCTCAGCCCATTTCAGGATCACATAGGGTCTTCTCTGGAGTTGGTTCACAAAAAATGATCTGTTCAGTTCACGAGCCTCTTTCTCCAGCATACCCACACTAACCTCAATGCCGCTCTCTCTCATCATGGCAATACCTTTGCCCGACACCATAGGGTTGGGATCTGTTACTGCCACCACTACTCTGGGTATCCGGCATGAAATGATCAGCGCCGCGCAGGGGGGAGTTTTCCCCTGATGGGCACAAGGCTCGAGAGAGACATACAGAGTAGCATCCTTCAGGAGTGAGCGATCCTTCACCGAATCAATGGCATTCACCTCTGCATGCGCTCCACCGTAGCGATGGTGATACCCCTCACCAATGATTCTGTCGCGGTATACGATAACCGCTCCCACCATGGGGTTGGAGCCGGTAAAACCCTTTCCCTTGCGGGCCAGCTGAAGAGATCGCTCCATGTAGATGGGTTGTATGCTCATTTTGTCTATCTTTGTCAGGGTGATATCCCGCCATCATATGGCGGAGGATTGTTGTTTTCAAATCTCAGTCTGTTATGCAACAGGTAATTCGGCAAATCCGGCAGGAACTGGGTGAACATTATTCCTTTTCCGAAAAATCCATACTGGCCCGTATCCTCCTGGAGGAGGTGAGTGGACGCACTTTTGCCGATATAACCTCAGGCAAAAGTAGCAATTTATCCGATTCACAGCGCCGCAAACTGGAACAGATTCTTGCGCGATTGAAAAAGGGAGAACCTTTTCAGTATGTCCTGGGGAGAACCAGCTTCTACGGACTGGAGATTCTAACGGGGAGAGAGGCGCTGATCCCCCGTCCCGAAACGGAGGAGCTGGTGGAGTGGATCATTGGCGACAACGCAGGGAAGGCTCCCGCCATACTGGATATTGGTACAGGCAGCGGCTGTATCGCTATTGCCCTGGCAGTGAAAATTGCCCATGCAAGGGTAGAAGCCTGGGAGCTTTCAACCGCGGCGATACAGCTCGCAGAGGAGAATGCCCGCCGCAATGGGGCAGTAGTACGGTTTGTACAGCGTGACATCCTCAAACCCTTCCCGATCACAACCCGGTTCGATCTGATTGTAAGCAACCCGCCTTATGTCACCGAGTCGGAAAAAGAGTCGATGGATTACACCGTGACTGCTTATGAGCCGGCTGAAGCATTGTTCGTGGCTGACAGTGATCCGTTGCTCTTCTATCGCCGCATTGCTTCACTGGCGGATCACCTCCTCAATGAGGGGGGGAGGCTCTATTTTGAGATCCATAGCAGCAGGGGAGAGGAGGTTTGTTCCATGTTGCATGAGAAAGGGTTTCCGGAGGTTGAGTTGAGAAAGGATCTTTCCAGCAACGATAGGATGGTAAGAGCGGTAAAACATTAGGAAGGATGGAGCGGCAAAAGAGATTGATAACCCCGGAAGAGGCATACTCCCGTATCACACGCATCTGTGCCCGGAAAGAGTATGCTCCTTTCGATATACGGCAGAAGCTGTTGCGGATGAATCTGCACCCCGATGCTGTGGAAAGATTGCTTGCGAGACTGGTCCAAGAGCGGTACATTGACGAGAGACGTTTTGCCGAGAGTTATGTCCGCGACAAACTACGGTTCAACAAGTGGGGGAAACGGAAGATTGAGTTGCATCTCACACAGAAAAGCATCTCTGCCGCAGTGATCCGGGATGTCTTTGCCCAATTCCCGGATGATCAGTTCTCCGCATCACTGCAGAGCCTGTTGGAAAAGAAACGGAAGAGTGTTACAGGCCGGACAGCCTATGAGCGGAATGGTAAGCTGGTGCGTTTTGCGTTGGGGAGAGGATTTCCCATGGCTGAGATTATCCGCTGTCTGAAAATGATGGACATTGATCTCTCTCCGGATGAAACGGAATGATCTCTTGAACGAGTTCTCCACTCTCTTTTTCCCGGAGGTGTGCGTTGTCTGCGGCGAAGAGCTGCTCTCATCCGAAGAGTCCCTCTGTCTGGGATGCATGTACAAACTGCCCCGCACGCACAACTACCGTGAGAAAAATCATGCAGTCGAGAGACTGATGGCCGGGCGCATTCCTTTTGAACGAATAGCCTCTTTCTGTGTTTACACGAAAGGCGGGGTAATGCCACCGCTGATCCACCAGTTGAAATACCATCAGCGGCAGGAGATCGGTTTGCTGCTGGGGAGGTTATTCGGAGAGGACCTGCTGGGAAGTGAATTCCTTGATCCGGTTGAGATAATCGTACCGGTGCCGTTGCATCCCCGCAAAGAGAAGCAGCGGGGATACAACCAGGCCTGTCTGATCGCACAGGGACTTTCCCAGGCGACCGGTCTGCCTCTTGCCGTCGATAATCTTATCCGGGTGGTCTACAATCCCACCCAAACGACCCGCATCCGCACCCAGCGATGGGAGAATGTGCGGGGTATCTTCCGTGTGACCAACCCGGATGCTTTTGCCTATAAGCACCTCCTGCTGGTAGATGATGTGATCACCACCGGTTCTACGCTGGAGGCCTGCGGGATCGCATTGGGCCATTGTCTGGGTGTGAAGGTCAGCATTGCTACCCTTGGGGAGGTCTGCTGAAGCACATTTTTTTCCGGAAAAGACCCTTACTTATGGATGAAAAGCCTATTTTTGTGCTTCATCTGAATAAACTGGCAACAAAATGCAAAATGTACGTAAACTGACAGCTGAAAAACTGTTGCGAATAAAGGCAATCAAGTTGCAGCCTTCAAACCCCTTTACCTGGGCATCTGGCTGGAAATCACCCATATATTGCGATAACCGGAAATTGATGTCCTATCCTGCCATCCGCAATTTTATCAAGGTGGAATTTGCGCGGCTGATCCTGGAGAAATATCCTCAGGCGGATGCTATTGCAGGGGTTGCTACCGGTGCGATCGCTCCCGGAGTGCTGGTGGCCGATATCCTGGGGCTTCCGTTTGTCTATATCCGTTCTACGCCGAAAGATCATGGGCTGGAGAACCTGATCGAGGGTGATCTGAAGCCCAAACAAAAGGTAGTGGTTATCGAAGATCTCGTCTCTACCGGTGGTAGCAGCCTCAAGGCAGTGGAAGCGATCCGCCGCGACGGATCGGATGTGCTGGGTATGGTGGCTGTATTCACATACGGTTTTTCCCATGCATTGCAACGGATGCAGGATGCCAGGGTGGAGCTTACCACGCTCTGCGACTACGATGCGATTCTTGATGAGGCATTGGCAACCGATTACATTGATGGGTCGGAACTGGAGACGTTGCAGGACTGGCGCAAGGATCCTGAACAGTGGGGGCAGACAACGAAAAAAACCAGGCGATGACGGAGTTTGTAAGCGAGGTCAAAACAATTCAGCATAGTGATTCCGATGTCTTCCGGGTGCTTTCTGATCCGCGTAACCTTCAGAAGATACATGATCTTATACCTGATGATAAGATCCAGGATCTTCAATTTGATGGGCAGAGTATCTCTTTCCGTGTCGATCCGATCGGACCGGTTTGCTTCCGGTTGACGGAACGGGAGCCGAACAGGCTGGTAAAGTTTCAGTCAGAAAGACTCCCCGTCGAAGTTTATCTCTGGATACAGCTGACCGCAACAGGGGAAAAAGAGACCAGGCTGCGCCTGACACTCCGTGCCGAGCTCAATTCCTTCATTTTGGGAATGGTAGAAAAACCGATGAAGGAGATGCTGGAGAAGGTGTCAGAAGCTCTCACACGGCTGCCATACGATCAGATTTCGTTCGCGTGATGAATAATGGCTTACGTTTTATCCTCTATAAAGCAACCTGCCGGACACTTCACAGCGTCCGGCAGGCTTTTGGAAAATCAAAAAGTCATATAAGAAATAGAACTATTGTTTTGTGGTTTGTTACCGCTTAATAGTATTCGTTCGATGAGATTACAGGTATTGGCATCTCTGTACGGCTATTTATCGCAGGCTGGTCATACCTGTAAACCAAATCATATGTCACAGACCCCTCCTTCAGTTTAACCTTGACGGCAAGATTTACCGAGTCAGCCACACTGCTTCTCAACGGCTTCAGGTCAAAACAGACGAACCCTTCGTAAAAGCGCGTTTCTTGGCTCTGGTAGGCGTTGTGGCGGAACTCCAGGTCAATACTGTCCTCCTTCTCATCAGTTGTGAGGGTGTTCTTTACCAGGTTGATGGCATGTGGTTTTACGCCACCATAATTAAACATGAAGGAGACATTCAGGTAATCGCCTCCCACCCATACGGCGTTTGCTTTCACCGGGTCATTGCCGATGCTGTCCGCATTCTGGGCGTTTAGCTCAATCACCTGTTTTGTCAGAATGTTCCAGATGTCATTTACCTTGATATAATGGTCGTAGCCGCTTCGGGCATCGGATAATATGGTGTAGTTCAGAAACACCCTCTGGTTGTGGGCGGGTGTATAGCGTACCGCGCTGGCAGCGGGCCAGAGCCTTTTGCCATTGTCGAGCAGGAGGGAATAGGCATTATCCGCTTCGGGCACCACCGTCGCCATATCGATACCGAAATTACCGAGCGAATTTGAGTTGTCGTCACATGAGGTGATACCCAGAACGGTCAGGGTTGATATCAAAAAGTAAGCAAAAAACCCTCTTTTCATACAATTTCTGTCGCTATTTACTATCTGATAGATGCAGACATAGGGAAAAACGCTGCACCGGAAAAGGTAAAACAGGGGAATGTTAACATAAATTAACAGTCGTGCTGTTTTCTTCTGTCGGGATATTTTGTCCGGGAATCTCTCTATCCTTTCGGGAAGAGCTTGTGAATCAGATCGGGGCGGTTCATCTTTTTCAGGGATCGGATGATCGCTGTTTTATGTTGCCGTTCGTGCCAGAAGAAAAACTGACGCTGGGAATTCTTTTCTTCGCGCGTCCTTGCCGTATAAACCGGTTTAAGTGTATAGGGATGGTAACCGGTATAGTAGATCTCGGTTGCCAGCGTCATGGGAGAGGGGGTGAAATCCTGCACCTGTTCCAGCTTGAAATGTAGCTCTTTGGTGATCGCTGCCAGTTCGGCCATATCCTCTTCACTGCATCCCGGATGGGAAGAGATAAAATAGGGAATCAGCTGCTGGTTGAGACCCTCTTTCCGGTTTAGTTCGTCAAAACGGCTTTTGAGCCGGTGGAAAAGAGCGAAAGAGGGTTTTCGCATAATCGTCAACGTTGCGTCAGAGGTATGTTCCGGTGCCACCTTTAGCCGTCCGGAGAGGTGATGGGTGACTACCTCTTGCAGGTAGTATTGAACAGAATCGTTGGTTGCCTCATCCGAACTCTTATGGAGCAACATATCGTAGCGAATACCGCTTCCGATGAATGATTTCTTCACGCCGGGGATGGCATCCACCGACCGGTAGATCTCCAGTAGGGGTGAGTGGTTGGTATTCAGGTTATGGCACACCTTCGGAAAGATGCAGGAGGGACGTTTGCATTTTTCGCAGATGGAAAGATCGTTGCCCTGCATGCGGTACATGTTGGCAGAGGGGCCGCCCAGGTCACTGATATATCCTTTGAATCCCGGCATTCGGGTAATCTTCCCCACTTCATTCAGTATAGACTGCCTGGATCTGGATGCGATGAATTTGCCCTGATGCGCCGAGATGGTACAGAAGGCGCAGCCGCCGAAACAACCGCGATGGAGGGTCACGGAGAATTTGATCATCTCGTAGGCGGGGATCAGTTTGTCCCTGTATTTGGGATGGGGCAGGCGGGTGTAGGGCAGGTCGTACGAGGCGTCGATCTCCTCTTCCCGCATCGGAGGAAAGGGAGGATTCACCACCAGGGTTTGTTGATCCACCTCCTGCAGGATGCGTGCCGCATGGAGACGGTTCGACTGTTCCTCAACCACCCGGAAATTGCGTGCCTGCTTGATCTTCTCCTGCCGGCATTCTTGGTGAGAGAAGAGGCGTTCCTCTTCGTTAAAGGGATTGGGGGGAAGCTTATCGGAAGGGGATAGAAAAGCCGTTTGTGGAATGTCAAAGATCTCGTCCATCTTTCTTCCCTGTTTCATTGCGGCAATCAGCTGCCTCAGCGGTTGTTCACCCATTCCGTAGATCAGCAACTCGGCACCTGTATCGGCAAGGATCGGCTTGTGCAGCGTGTCATCCCAGTAGTCGTAGTGGGTGACCCTGCGCAGGGAGGCTTCCACACCACCCAGTACCACGGGTGTATCCGGGAAGAGCTGTTTCAGTATGCGGGTGTAGACCGTTACTGCCCGGTCGGGGCGCATATCGGAGCGGCCGTCAGGGGTGTAGGCATCGTTGGAACGGATCCGCTTGTTCGCTGTATACCGGTTGATCATCGAGTCCATCACCCCTGCCGTAACGGCAAAGAAGAGTCGTGGCCTGCCCAGCTTTGTGAAGTCCCGCAAGTCATCCCGCCAGTTGGGTTGGGGCACGATTGCCACGCGCAACCCCTCGCTTTCCAGCAACCGTCCGATCACGGCGGTACCGAAAGAGGGGTGATCGATGTAGGCGTCCCCTGAGAAGAGGATCACGTCGGCCTCCTCCCAGCCACGTAGTGTCATCTCCTTCTTTGTGGTGGGCAACCAATCGGTAAGTTGCAGACTCTTCTCTTCAGTCATTTATGTTTGTGGTGTTTCTCCCTGTGTGCCTGTTTCTCGGAGACGAGCTGTGCCCTTTCTACTGCCAGGTGGATGTTGGCACAGATATTCTCCTCTCCCACAATCTCGGGTATGCGCGACTCCTCCAGATTCTTGCGCAGTGGTTCACTGACACCCGAGAGGATCACCTGGATCCTTTCTTTCCGTGAGTTGCGACAGAGTGCCTCCAGGTTATTCAGTCCGGTGGCATCGATAAAGGGAACCTTGCGCATACGGATGATACGGATCGGGTGATGTGCACCGATCTCGCGCATCAGCTCATCAAACTTGTTGGCTACACCGAAAAAGAAGGGTCCGTCAATCTCATACACCTCCGTGCCCGGCGGGAGAAAGAGTATCTCCTCTTTCTTTTCGTCGGAGTAGGACTCCAGCTCTTTGGCAATGTCTATCTTGTCTGTGGTATGGCTGATGCGGGTACTTTCGTTCATGCGCTTCAGAAAGGCGAAGACTGCCAGCAGCAATCCCACCTCGATGGCGATGGTAAGGTCGAAGATGACCGTAAGCAGGAAGGTGGTCAGCAGAATAGCCATGGTCGACCGCGACTGCTTCATCAGTGAGCGGAAGGTACGCCATTCACTCATATTGTATGCCACCACTACCAGTACACCTGCCAGGCAGGCCATTGGGATATGCTTTGTCAGGTCGCCCAGGAATAGCAGGATCAACAATAACACTATGGCATGAATGATTCCTGCTACCGGTGTACGTCCGCCGTTGTTGATGTTGGTCATGGTGCGGGCTATCGCTCCCGTGGCAGGAATTCCCCCGAAGAAAGGAGCGATGATGTTGGCTGCTCCCTGTGCCACCAGCTCCATGTTGGAGTTGTGTCTCTTACCGGTAACCCCGTCGGCAACCGTGGCCGATAGGAGCGACTCGATGGCTCCCAGCATGGCGATGGTGAAGGCGGCCGGAAAAAGCAGGCGTACGGTTTCCAGGTTGAGGGGTATCTGTTCCATCCCGGGTAACTGGTTGTTTATCACAAACCGGTCACCGATGGTCTCGATGCCGATGCCACCATACTGTTTCATCAACCACGAAGCGATTGTCATCACGATGATGGCGATCAGTGACCCAGGTATCGTCTTCGATATTTTCGGGGTAAGTAGGATGATGATCACGCTGGTGAGTCCGATGAGCATTGCCCAGCCGTTGATGCTGTCGAAGTGCTGAAAGTAGATCGCCCATTTCTCCAGGAAGCCTGAGGGAAGCTTTGGGGTGGTGAGACCGAAGAGATCCTTGATCTGGGTGGAGAAGATGGTGAGTGCGATACCGCTGGTGAAACCCACCACGATCGGATAGGGTATGAATTTGATCACACTGCCCAGCTTCAAAAATCCCATCAGCAACAGCATTACCCCTGCCAGCACTGTCGCAATGGCAAGTCCCTGCACCCCATGCTGCTCCACGATTCCGTAAACGATCACGATGAAGGCTCCGGTAGGTCCCCCGATCTGAACTGTGCTGCCCCCCAGGAAAGAGATGATGAATCCGGCAATGATCGCCGTATAGATCCCTTTTTCGGGTGTTACACCCGAGGCGATGCCAAAAGCGATGGCGAGGGGCAGTGCCACTACTCCCACAATCAGTCCGGCCATCAGGTCGGCCATAAACTTCTCCCTGTTGTAATTCCTCAGGGTTTGAAAGAGCACGGGTTGGAAATCAGTCAGAATATTGAAACGCATAACCTAAAGATAAATCGCTGCAAAGATAGGCAATTTATTCTGAACGGGCAGCCAAGGGGACTGATTTTCAGAAATCGGCGTGCAGAGGGGGGAGAGTAGAAAAAAGAAGAGGAGGCTGATTATATCTCCCCCTGTTCCACCAGCACACAGACACGTTCGGTGACACGATCCTCTCCATAGGGGTTGTAACGGGTTTTGAGACTGTTGCCGAACATACCGGCGAAAAGGTTGTAGGTCCAGGCCTTGAAGCTGCCCATGAAAGCATCGATGATGTGGTAGGAGGAGGAGTTGGTCTCCCGATCCACCAGTTTCATCAGTAGCTGCCCCTGTGATCGGGTCATCTTCTTCATATGGGGGGTATACTTTTCCATCAGGTACTTCTCCATCTGGTTCAGGTGTTTCTGGCGAGCCTTGTCGTCAGGGAGTGTCTCCATGTATTCGTATGTCTCGGTAATGATTCCGGCAATCTGTTTGGCATAAGGAAGTGTTTTTTTTACGTCGCGGATCAGCTTGCTGTATGCTACCTGTTCTTTCTTGCTGCGAAAGGTTAGGGGAGAGTATTTCACAAAATCGGTCAGCCACATACAGGCTACCGTGTCACCGTTGAGGATCACACCCGGGTAAACATTCGGCATCAGGAAGATCGTGGACAGAGGGCCATTGTCTGCCGGATGCATACTGGTGGCATAATATGCCTGGGCCGTGCCCTGCAAAGGAAGCAGCAGAGCTGTCAAACCCATGAGTATGTAATAGCGAACATCCATTTCACCGCAAAGATAGATGCATTGTTTTATTTCACCATCTCTGATCACGTTAAGTGTCGTTAATTAAAAGCCCCGTTTTTAGAATGTTAAGATAACTCTCCTGAAAATACGACAGTCGCCCAGCGGCTTCCACGCATCAAAAAAGTGCGGATATCTGCTGCTGTTCCACAGAAACAGTGTATATTTGAGAACAACAAATCAATTGGCTATGGCATATCATCATTTGGGAGAGGTTGTACACCAGCAGGCCCTCAAATACAGGCACAGAACTGCGATAAAGTATCAGGAAGCGGAGGGCATATGGCAGGATATGTCATGGAAAGCCTTCTCCGAAAGCATCATGAAGGCTGCTCAGGCTATGGCTGAAATGGGGGTCAAGCCGGGTGATAATCTGGGAGTATACTCACAAAACATGGAGAAATACCTGGTCACCGATTTCGCGGCTTATGCCAACAGGGCGGTGATGGTACCCATGTATGCCACTGCATCACCTGCCCAGGTAAACTATATTGTGCGGGATGCGGCGATCAGGATCCTCTTTGTAGGGGAGCAGTTTCAGTATAACAATGCCTGGAAGGTACAGCAGGAGAGTCCCCTGCTGGAGAAACTGATCATCTTTGACCGGCGGGTGGTGAAGAATACGGAAGATAGCTCATCGGTCTATTTTGATGATTTCATCGCTACGGGCGACAATTCCGAGACCATCGCACTGGTAAACGCACGGCTGAAACAGCTCAAGGAGCAGGATCTGGCCACCATTATCTATACTTCCGGCACTACAGGAGAGCCAAAGGGGGTAATGCTTACCCATGCCAACTACCTGAAAGCAATGGTGATTCATGATTTGCGCATCACCGGCATGTCGGAAAAGGATCTCTCTATGTGCTTCCTGCCGCTAACCCATATTTTTGAGAAGGCGTGGACCTACTACTGCCTGCACAAGGGAGTGGCTGTTGCCATCAACCGTGACCCTAACGAGATCCGGAAAAACCTCAAGGTGATACGGCCCACCCTGATGAGCAACGTTCCCCGTTTCTGGGAGAAAGTATATGATGGGGTGCAGGAAACCATCGACAATGCTTCAGGGGTCCTGAAATGGCTCTTCCGCGATGCGGTCACCACCGGACACCGGCACAACCTGCAGTACCGGAACGAAGGAAGACGCCCCCCACTTGCCAACCGGTTAAAATTTTTCTGCTATCGTCACACCATTTTTTACCTGATCAAGCGGGTGGTGGGTATCGACCGCGGTAATTTCTTCCCGGTGGCCGGTGCTCCCCTTTCCGATACCATCAATATCTTCATGCAGTCGATCGACGTGCATCTGATCTACGGTTATGGCCTTTCGGAGACTACCGCTACGGTAAGCTGTTTTCCGGCACAGGGTTTCCGCATTGGCACAGTGGGAAGGGTGATGCCCGACATTGAGGTGAAGATCGGAGAGGACAGCGAGATACTGGTGAAGGGGGATACAGTGATGAAGGGTTATTACAACAAACCGGAAGCCACCGCTGAGGTCTTCACGGAGGATGGTTTTTTCAGAACCGGTGATGCAGGCCTGTTGACAAAGGATAACGAGGTCATTCTTACCGAACGAATCAAGGATCTCTACAAAACCTCCAACGGGAAGTATATTGCTCCTCAGATGATCGAGACCCGGATCAGTGAGGACAAGTATATCGATCAGGTGGCGGTGATCGGCGATGAACGCAAGTTTGTAAGTGCGCTGGTGGTTCCCAATTACGAAGCGCTGAAAAGCTATGCAAAAGAACAGCAGATCTCCTTCAGCTCGGTGGAGGATCTGGTTCGCGACCAGGTGGTCATTGATTTTGTCTTTGGACAGATAGAGCTGCTACAGTCGCAGTTCACCTCCTATGAGAAGATCAAACGGATCACACTCCTTCCCCGGCCCTTCAGCATGGAGCAGGGTGAACTGACCAACACGCTGAAGCTGCGGCGCAAGGTGATCCTTGAGCGCTATCATTCACTCATCGAAGAGATGTACTCCGACTGAAGGAGGACTGCTTCTCCATCTTTCAGCTTCGTCACTCCCCGGATCGCAAGACTAAGTTCAAGATAGAAGTGCAAAAGATTTGATTACATTACACTTCTTATCTTAATTGTTTTTTTCCAAAATCC
>JADLKK010000169.1 GCA_016839025.1 Proteiniphilum sp. | reverse complement strand
AAAAATAGCCGATGAACGTGTCACCGGCTGATGTCTGGCTGTAGCACGGCCGGGAATCGAACCCGGATCTAAAGTTTAGGAAACTTCTATTCTATCCATTGAACTACCGCGCCATACGGAACTGCAAAAATAGCTTTTTTTTGGTTCCTGACAAAAGATTTCCTCTGCAGCTTCTCACTTTCAACAAACAATTTCGGCAAAGAGCTGTTTAAGATCTGTATCACACACATCAAAACATGACAACAGAATGAATACAATAGCGATACTTTACGGCAGTTCCGGAGGAAATACAGAAACGGTCGCCAGACAGGTGCAGGATTTGTTTCAGGGAGGGGCCGATCTCTTCAACGTACGGGAGGTTACACTAGAAGAGATCAGGGATTATCCCTACTACATCATCGGCACCTCCACCACTGGCATTGGCGACCTGCAGGATGACTGGGAAGGATTTCTCCCCTCTTTCACCAGACTGGATCTTGCCGACAAGAAGGTTGCGATTTTTGCTCTGGGTGACAGTGCCTCCTACTCAACCAGTTTTGCCGAATCGATGAAGGTTATTTACGACGAGATTGCGGACAAAACCACTATCGTGGGACAGGTACCGGACGAAGGGTACACCTACGACGACTCCATGGCATTGGTCGATGGGATGTTTGTGGGACTGCCCATTGATGAAGACAATGAATATGACATGACGGAAGAGCGGTTGACCGCCTGGGTGGAAAAGTTAAGAGCGGAGTTTCTGTAACAACAATATTTTATCGGGAAGGAGCTGAAAAAGCATGTTCTCCTTTTCGGAGAACATGCTTTTTCCCATTTCAACAGGCATAAAAGGCCCTACAATTCCTTGATCTTGATGTTCTGGAACCAGACCTCATCGCCATGATCCTGCAACAGGATCAACCCCTCTTCTGCATTGCCGAAATTGGGCCAATCCTTGTACTTGCTGGTTTGCACCAACTGATTCCACTCTTCATTGTTCCGCTCATACTCTACTATCTTCACCCCGTTCAACCAATGCTCCACATGGTTTCCTTCCACCACCACCATGGCGGTGTTGAAGAAACCGTTACGGAAGGGTTTGTCAGCCGGCGCAGGGATCAGGTCGTAGAGTGATCCCAGTTTTCTGTTGCCATCTTTCCCCAACTCCGCATCGGGATGGTTCTTGTCATCCAATATCTGGAACTCGCAACCGATGGCCGACCCTTCACCCTTGTTGAGGTTGGTGTCGACAAAGTACTTGATGCCGCTGTTGGCTCCTTTGGTGATCCGGAAATCAACTGTCAGCATAAAATTCCTGTAGGATCGTGTGGTTACGATATCACCCCCATTGGTCGACTCACCACCGTCACTCTTGTGCACCTTGAGAATGCCATCTTCCATAGACCATCCTTTGTCGGGGAACGCGTCGAGCTTGGCACCACGCCATCCTTCACTGCTCTTGCCATCCCACAGAAGTTTCCATCCTTCGGCAGCCTCTCTCTCGGATATGGTATTGGCTATCTGGTTGATCTGCTTCACCTCGGGATTATCCGGGGTACGATATTTCTCCACCTCTTCCGTAAGCATCCGGATGTTCCGCCAAGCCACCGTTTTACCTGCCAGCTCGGCGTTATTGATTCCATGTACCTGCAGGGCGATAAAACCCGAAGCGGTAGTATTATCCAGCAGCTCTGCACAAGGAACATCATTCAGCCAGGTCCTGATAGAACTACCGATAGCCTCGATACGGGCTTTGTTCCACTCCTCATGTTTGAAGGCTTTCTGACCTTCGGGGTTGTAGTTCAGCGGATAGATCCATCCGCGGCGCGACTCATCGTAGATGCCTCCGGTCCATGCCCGGTCAGAGGGGTCAATCTCGAACTGATACCCATGTACCCTTCCATCGCGATACTCTTTCAGACTGTTGCTTCTGAACTGTACTCCGGAATTGAGTCCATCCTCTACCTTGAATTCAAACTCCAGGATAAAATCACCATAGTGCTCCTGGGTTGCCAAGAAGGTGTTGGGTGTATTCAGCCGGGAGATCCCCACAATTGTTCCATCCTCAACCTTATATTCAGCGGTTCCATTCAGTATTTCCCATCCATCCAGGTTTTCACCGTTGAACAGCTCCTGCCACTTCGGTCCTTGTGGGGTGCAGGAAGCAAGTAACATGACCATTACAAAAAGTAATAAATTGTTTTTTTTCATTGCGCTGTTGTTTATGTTAATTGATTAAATTTTGTAAAAATCTTCCCACCCTTTTCTGGGGGGCTCGCCGGTGAGGAAGGCATCCGCAAAGGCGTCGTTGGTCACCCGTTTGGTCTCCCGGTCGAAAACGATCTTTCTGTTCAACCGCTGAGCAGCCACCCCCAGGCAGAAAACCTGGCTCAATGGTGCTGCCACTTCAAAGGGTGAGCGCGTCTTCTCCTTTCCCTGACAGGCAAGCAGGAAGTTCGCAAAATGATTGGAGGGGCTTTTCGGCACTTCAGGAAGCTTCTTCTCCATCTCTTTGGCCTTCTCCCCGGGGATGATGCTCAGGGTACTGCCATGCGAGCCACCCTTGAAGGTCAGCTCCTTGCTGTAGATCTCCTTACCGGGGTTGAGTTTTGCCGGCTGGATCTTCCCTCCGGCGACAGCGGGAATATTGGGATCGATCTCGGATACACCGTAACCGTCAGGCACTCCAGGGATATTGTCCAGACCGTCGTGCCAGGTGATCACCAGCGGTGGCATCTTGCCTCGTTTGGGAAATTTGAACTCGATGGTGCTCGACATGGGAAAGAAGTAGTCGTTGTGGCCGCTCAGACGAAGAGGGTTGACCTCCTCCGGCAAACCCAGTTCCAGGAACTCGTGTGCCGTATCAATGATGTGTGCACCCCAATCTCCCAATGCCCCCATACCGAAATCGTACCAGCAACGCCACTGGCCGTAGTGGAAATCCTTGTTGTAATCGTGATGGTCGCGTGCCATCAACCAGGTGTCCCAGTCCAGTGTTTCGGGGATCGGCTCTGCGTAGGGAAACTTTTTGATGTTCGTATCCCAGCCATGCCAGCGACGTGGGTTGTTCATGTGTGCCGTGATGGCCGTCACATCCTTGATGATGCCGGCTTCCTTCCAGGTTTTGAACTGAAAGTAGTTCGCTTCGGAGTGTCCCTGGTT
>JADLKK010000168.1 GCA_016839025.1 Proteiniphilum sp. | reverse complement strand
TTCACGCCGGCGGCATCGGCTGCCGGGTCGGGACGGTCTAGTGCCAGGTGGAACGAGAAGTTGGGGAACTCGCGCTCCAACTCATAGAAATCTTCCAGATAGAAAGCTTCCACCAGTGCACGGGCACCGTAGAAGTAAGACATCTTCCGGTCAGTGATTCTCAGTGTTTTGGTCAGGTGCATGATCTGTGCGCGGAGCGGCGCCATACCCGCACCACCGCCCACCCAGAGCATCTCGCGCTTGCTGTCGAGGATGGGGTGGAAGTCACCGTAAGGACCCGACATCATCACCTTGTCGCCCGGTTTCAGGTTGAAGATATAGGAGGAGACGATACCCGGGTTGACATCCATCCAGCCTCCCTTGGCACGATCGAACGGAGGTGTTGCTACACGCACGTTGAGCATAATGACGTTCCCCTCAGCAGGATAGTTGGCCATCGAATAGGCACGGATGGTATCCTCCTCGTTTTTGGCCGTCAGGTCCCACATTTTGAACTTATCCCACTCCGGCTTATAGAGCTCATCGATCTGAAAGTCGGCAAAACGAATCTGATCATATTTGGGAACCCGGATCTGGCTGTAGGATCCAGGTTTGAAATCGAGACGTTCCCCCTCCGGCAACTTCACCACAAATTCCTTGATGAAAGATGCCACATTCTTGTTCGAGACCACCTCACATTCCCATTCCTTGATGCCGAACACCTCCTCAGGTACAACAATCTTCATATCCTCCTTCACCTTCACCTGGCAGCTCAGCCGCCAATTGTTCAGCTGCTCCTTGCGGCTGAAGTGACCCTTCTCAGTAGGGAGGATTTCCCCCCCCCCTTCAACCACGCGACAACGGCACTGGGCACAGGTGCCACCACCCCCACAGGCGGAAGAGAGGTAGATGTCCTGCGACTGCAGGGTGGTGAGCAGCGTGCTACCCATCGGCACCTCCAGCTCTTTTTCTTCGTTCACGGTGATCTTCACGTTGCCCGAGGGCATCAACTTGGCTTTCGCTACCAGGATGATCACTACCAGTACCAGAATGACCAACAGGAATACGATCACGCTTGCCCATATGGTCAGTCCGCCCGCGCTCAATAATACACTCATACTTATGTATTTTATTTATTTCTATATTGTGGTTATTGTCTGTTGTGGATTAAATATTGATGCCGGAGAAGCTCATGAAGCCAATGGCCATCAGCGCCGTCACAATAAAGGTGATGCCCAGTCCTTTGAGCGGCTTGGGTACATGTGAGTACTCCAGCTTCTCGCGGATAGCAGCCAGCCCCACAATGGCCAACAGCCAGCCGATACCGGAGCCGAAGCCGTAAGCGGTGGCCATCCCGATGTTGGCAAACTCACGTTGCTGCATGAAAAGCGACCCCCCCAGGATGGCGCAGTTCACGGCGATCAGGGGCAGGAAAATGCCAAGCGAAGCGTA
Organism: Proteiniphilum sp.; assembly: GCA_016839025.1. Lineage (GTDB taxonomy): Bacteria > Bacteroidota > Bacteroidia > Bacteroidales > Dysgonomonadaceae > Proteiniphilum. Next base: position 1,716 of record JADLKK010000168.1, on the reverse strand, counting down.
GAGCGAAGGGCTGAACCGCTCGATGATCATCTCCACCAGCTGTACGATGGAAGCGATGATGGCAATGAAGATGAGCAGGCTGAAGACACTCAGGTCCACCGCGGAATACTCCTCACCCAGCCATGAGAGTGCGCCGGCCTTAAGCACAAAGTTTTCCAGCATAAAGTTGACAGGCACGGTGATCACCAGTACGAAGGTGACGGCGATACCGAGTCCCAGAGCTGTTTTTACATTTTTTGATACTGCCAGGAAGGAACACATCCCCAGGAAGTATGCGAATATCATGTTGTCGACAAAGATCGACCGGACAATCAGACTAATTGCATCCATATTTGTAGTCGTTTTTCAGTTAATTGGTTTCTTCCTGCAGATCCTTGTTACGGGCCCTGTGCACCCAGATGATCACCGCCACCAGGATCAGTGCCATGGGTGCCAGCATCATCAGTCCGTTGTTCTCATAACCGGCGTCATACAGGAACTGAGGGATCACCCTGTGACCCAGCAGTTCACCCGAACCAAGCATCTCACGGAAGAAACCCACAGCCACCAGGATCCAGCCATACCCCAGTCCATTGCCAATACCGTCAAGGAACGAGGGCCACGGGCCGTTGCCAAGGGCAAATGCCTCGAGGCGTCCCATCAGGATACAGTTGGTCACAATCAATCCCACAAAAACCGAGAGCTGTTTGTTCACATCATAGGCGAATGCCTTGAGTACCTCACTCACGATGGTCACCAGTGCAGCCACCACCACCAGCTGCACGATAATGCGGATCCGGTTGGGGATGGTCTTGCGCAGCAGTGAGATGATCACGTTGGCAGCGGCAAGCACCAGCGTCACAGCCACAGCCATCACCAGCGAGGGTTCCAGCTTGGAGGTGACCGCCAGCGCGGAACAGATACCAAGCACCTGCACAATCACAGGATTATTCTTGTTCAACGGTCCCAACAGGGCCGCCTTGGTTTTATTTGATAATGCCATAATCTTACTCTTTATATATCGACTGACCCCTATTGGGCAGCGTTCAGGTTCATCAAAAAATTACTGTATTGTCCCACACTGTTGAGCAGCATGGCATCCACACCCTTGCTGGTGATGGTACCGCCGGAGATGCCATCCACATAGTCACGGCCGGCAGCCGTCTGACCCGGCTTCACCACTGCTACTGAGCGGAATTGTCTCTCCTTGATCAGCTCCTTGCCAGTGAACTGCTCCCGAAAAGAGGGTGTCACAATCTCGGCACCCAGCCCGGGAGTCTCGCCCTGGTGACCGAATTCTGAACCGTAGATGGTACTACCGTCGGCCTCCACGGCCAGGTAACCCCAAATGGGACCCCACAAGCCGGCACCCTGCATCGGGATGATGTATTTCTGAGAGCCATCCACCAGCGCCTCAAACACCGGCAGCCCGGCTGCATCCTCATCATCCAGTTCGGTGGAGAAGGCAGGATCATCGGGAGTGGTGCCCTCGCTGCCCTCTACCTTCAACCCGTCGGGGGTGATCAGATAGGCATTCTGCACCAGCTCATCATACTTCTGCTGTGCTTCAGCAGCAGAGGCATCAATGTTGAGCGAACGTAAGATCTGCTGCATCTTGTCGATGTTCACGTTGGCAGTCTGCCGGTCATTCAGGGCTTGATGTGTGAATGCCAGCCCCAGTGCAACGATGATCACCATCACAGCTGCGTATATTATCGTGTATCCACTGTTTTCTCT
>JADLKK010000167.1 GCA_016839025.1 Proteiniphilum sp. | reverse complement strand
GAGAAGATATGGGGCAGGGACAGGCTTAACAAATACAACGATACAAATGAAAACGAACCTTAGACAACTGATGCAGGAGCTCGGATTCACCTGTCTGGCCGGAGAAGCCTATCTCGACCGGCACACGGAGGGGGCCTATCTCACCGATCTGCTGAGCGATGCGATGGGCAAGGCCGAGGCCGGGATGCTATGGATCACCTCACAGGTACATCGCAACATTGTAGCGGTGGCCTCGCTCAAAGAGCTGAGTGCCATCATCGTGGTGAACGAACGGCCGGTAGAGCCGGAGGTGCTGGCCCATGCCGAAGAGGAAGGGGTGGTGATCCTCTCCTCTGGCAAGCCCGCCTTCGAGACCGCCGGGATGGTGTATAATTATTTGAGAGAGGTTGAACGTTGATAAGTTGATTCGTTGGCAAGTTGATACGTTAGTAGGTTTATATGTTTGTGGTTCGTGGTTCTTGGTTCATGGTTTAAAAGAATAAGTTGATCACTGAGAATTATGCCCTGGTACAACGCTGATCTGCATATCCACACCTGCCTGTCGCCTTGCGGCAGCCTGGAGATGAGTCCCCGCCGCATCATTGGACGTGCAGGGGAGAGAGGTCTGCAGTTGATTGCCATCACCGACCACAACAGCACCCGCAACGTGCAGGTCTGTATGGAATGTGGTGCGGCCCATGGCATCATGGTGATTCCCGGCTGCGAGGTCAATACGCAGGAGGAGGTGCACTGCCTCTGCTATTTCCCCGATCTGGAGGCAGTGGTGCAGTTTCAGGAATACCTTGACAGGAGAATGCTCGATATCCCTCATGATCCTGTTCGCTTCGGCTATCAGGTGGCGGTGGATGCCGATGAGCGGATCATATATGAAGAATCACGTTCCCTTTTCACCGGTATCAGCGATGGGATCGAGGCGCTAGAGATGATGGTACACCGGCTTGGAGGACTCTTCGTGCCGGCGCACATCGATCGTCAGTCGAACGGTATCCTCAGCCAGTTGGGATTCATACCACGGGAGCTGGGATATGACGCACTGGAGCTATCACGGCGTACCTCCCCCGACGCGTTTATCAGAAGTCATCCGGAGCTGAAGGGAAAGGGTTTCCTGCAGAGTTCCGATGCGCACCGGCCGGAGGATATCGGGTCGGTGCACAGCCGTTTTCAGATGGAGGAAGCAGGGTGGAATCACTTCAGGAGAGCGCTCCTGGAGCAACGGTTTGAGGCGATGAGTCTTCCACCTGTTAAAGAGGAGAGATGATGGTAACACTGGCAATGCATATGATCGATATCGTGCAGAATTCCCTCAGGGCGCAGGCAGATATGGTCACGATCACGCTGGATGAACGGGGTGATGAATCATTCCTTCTGTTCAGGGTGGAGGATGACGGCACCGGCATGGACCGCATAAGCCTGGAGCGGTTAACCGATCCTTTCTTCACCACCCGCACCACACGGAGGGTGGGACTGGGCATCCCGTTTCTGAAGATGACCTGCGAGCAGACGGGCGGCAGCCTCCGGGTAGCCTCCACAGAGGGTGAGGGAACCACGGTAGAGGCGCTCTATCGCACCGACAACCCCGACTGTCTGCCCCTGGGTGACCTGGTGGGGTCGCTGTTGTTGCTGGTGATGGCCAACCCTGCCATCCGCTTTCGTTTTAACTACCGTATGGGGGAGGAGATGTTCAGATTTGATAGCGGTGACCTCAGGGAGCAGGGAATAGACCTGCAGCACCCACAGATGCTGTTGCCGGTGAAAGAATATATCAGGGAGAACCTGGAGGCGCTCTGGCGGCATCGGGCAGCGGCCAGCTATCTCTGCTGACACAGAGTAAAAGAGGATGATTGATAACCGAATGATATTTTTCTAAATACAGATTATGATGGAACATACAACTGGAATCAAAACGCTCGCCGACCTGAAACGAATACAGGAGGAGGTGAGAGCCCGTATCAGCCTGCGTGACAAGGCGGAGAATCCCGAGTCGCTGGTACAGGTGAAGGTGGCGATGGCCACCTGCGGCATTGCCTCGGGTGCCAAGGAGGTGATGGAGTTTTTCGCCTTGGAGCTGGACAAGCGGGGCATCGATGCCGTCGTCACCCAGACAGGCTGCATGGGTTACTGCTTTGCGGAGCCCACCGTGGAGATCACTTTGCCGGGCAGGGAGCCGATGGTGTTTGGCTACGTGAATCCGAAGAAAGCAGATGAGATCATTGAACGATACATCAAGAACGGGGAGCTGGTGGATGGCATCATCCCGCAGAATTACAATACGATTGAATCTTGAATCAACTGAATACAACTGTTATGAGCCAATTTAAAATGCATTTGCTGGTCTGCGCCGGAACCGGCTGCCACTCTTCCCAGAGCGACCTGGTATATGAGATGCTGCGCGATGAGGTGGACCGGAAACGACTGGAGGGAGAGGTGCAGATCATCCGCACCGGCTGCTTCGGCTTTTGTGAGAAGGGACCCATTGTGAAGGTGCTGCCCGACAACACCTTCTACACGCAGGTGAAGCCCTCCGATGCGCGTGAGATCATCGACGAGCATGTGATCAAGGGACGTCGCGTGGAGCGGTTGCTCTACCTCGATCCGGAGACCGAAGAGCATGTGCTGGACTCGAAGCACATGGGCTTTTACAAGAAGCAGTTGCGCATCGCCCTGCGCAACTGTGGCACCATCGATCCGGAGAACATCGACGAGTCGATTGCCCGCAATGCCTATCAGGCATTGGGCAAGGCGATAACCGAAATGAGCCCCCAGGAAACGATCGATTTGATCAAACGCTCCGGACTGAGGGGACGCGGTGGTGCCGGTTTCCCCACCGGACTGAAGTGGGAGATTGCCAGTCGTAACCAGGCCGACCGGAAGTATGTGGTCTGCAACGCAGATGAGGGGGATCCCGGTGCCTTCATGGACCGTTCCATCCTGGAAGGCGACCCCCACTCGGTGCTGGAGGCGATGGCCATTTGTGGCTATTGCATCGGTGCCACAAAAGGGCTGATCTATATCCGGGCCGAATACCCGCTGGCCATCCGGCGACTGAAGGTGGCCATCGCACAGGCGCGCGAATATGGCTTGCTGGGCGAGCAGATCTTCGGCACCTCCTTCAGTTTCGACATCAGCCTCAAGTATGGTGCCGGTGCCTTTGTCTGCGGTGAG
>JADLKK010000031.1 GCA_016839025.1 Proteiniphilum sp. | reverse complement strand
ACCTTTGTACACCCGGCGGGAATCGAACCCACATCGTCGGAACCGGAATCCGGTATTCTATCCATTGAACTACGGGTGCCTCTCTTATCTTCTCATTTCTTCTCTGAAGGAGCCGTTTTTCCAGTGTAAGAAAAGCGAATCATTTTTCAGATAAGGGTTGATTTCTGCCATTTGTTCTTCCGTCAGCCGTTCCCTGTAATGCAGTTTCAGCAAGAGATCTGTTCCTGCTTTATCAAAACGGGCCGAGATCGGATAAATGTCCGGCAAAGATACGGCATATTTGTAATTATCCGAATGATTTTCCGGAGAAATAAAGAAAATTTCTTTGGAAATTGTTGGCAAAAATCCGAGTGGGTCAAGTTTTACCCATTCGGTAGTGAAAAAGGTGATCCTGCTGTCACATATACCGGCACATACCGTTTGGATAAGGCATATGATTGCAGAATCGCCCGGCAGGGGTAGTATCTTGAGCTGGAGATCACCGGCAGCAGAGGTGCGGATATGAAGGAACTCCCTGTCATGCGCTACCTTGCTGATCTCTCCCAGAGAATATGGTACCGACGTATTGCCACTGTCTACCAGCAACATGGTTTTGTTGCTTTCCGATATCCCCGGCAACAATGCTGGGGGCATCGTGCGGAACAGATCTGTTATGTTCTGTCCTGTAGCAACTGCTGAAAGGGACAAGAGTAGGAGAAGATTGATGAATTTTGTTTTCATTTGGTGACTTTTTGTATGCAGAGCACTATTTTTCCGACGGTTTCTCTCTCGGTCGGAAATTCTGCTGATCATTCTTTGGTTGCGGTGCGTAATAGGCTCCCACCTTGGAGATGTGGGCGATATCCCTCGTTTCCTGAATGGTTACGCGCAATTTGGAAGGTGTGACATCCCCGAAGCGTAGCAATCGCTTGTAACCTATGGTGGTACCTTCGGTAAGTGTTGTCCATGCCTCGTCAATCCATCCTTCAACCCTGAATGATTCCACCCGCTGCCCTTTTTGGATATCCTCACGGAGCATTACCGTGTTGATTGCTTCCCCCTCGTTCATCAGGTACTCCCTGGAGGCTCCCGAGCGAGCTTTCCATATGATGTCACCATCCACCACCAGTTCTTTCCGGAAAAGTGACGAGAGATAATCGCCGAGCTGCCTGAGCCGTTCTGCGTCGGTCTCGTGGATCCTACCCCGTGTGTCGGGTGGCACATTGAGAAGCAACCCGGCGTTCATACCCACTGATTGGAAATAGATGTCGACCAGTTCCTGCAGACTCTTCACTTGGTCATCCTCTTCGGGATGATAGAACCAGCCCGGGCGAATCGACACATCTACTTCTGAAGGATACCAGTACAGCGTTTTCGCCTCCCTGATCAACTCCCTGCTACCCAGGTCGTCGGCAGTGGGCGAGATTCTCAACCGTCCATTTTCGCTTTTGAATGACTCATTGATGTCAGGATGCAGGGGGGTGACGCTCCATTCAGTTTCACGCCCCAGGCCCTGCTCATTACCCACCCAACGAATATCGTTTCCCATGATTGCCTTCACTGCCCATGGCTGAAGACTATCGATGACATTGTAAAAACGAATCCAATCATACTCTTGTACCCTGCCGTTGGACCCCTCTCCATTGGCACCGTCAAACCAGACTTCATCGATCTTTCCATACCAGGTGAGGAGTTCTGTTAGCTGATTGGTGTATAGGTTGTTATATCTGGGAGAGTCGCCGTAGCTGACGGCGTTCCGGTCCCAGGGAGAAAGGTAAATACCAAATTTCATGTCATGTTTCTCGCATGCCTCCCTTACCTCCTTCACCACATCACCCTCGCCATTGCGCCAGGGTGAAGCGGCAACCGAGTGGGGGGTGGTTTGTGTAGGCCAGAGGCAGAATCCGTCGTGGTGCTTGGCGGTGAGGATGATCATCTTGAATCCGGCCTGCTGCAAAGCAATGACCCATTGTTCAGCGTTGAAATCGGTGGGATCAAACAAGGCAGGGTCCTCAGTGCCATTACCCCATTCCTGTCCGGTGAAGGTATTCATCCCAAAATGAATGAAGGCGGTCAGTTCGAGCTGCTGCCATTCATATTGTTGCTGGGTGGGTACAACATATGCTGCCAGTTTTATCTTCTGGTCAGAGGTGAGGATATTGGGGAAAGTCAGTTTTTTTTCAAAATAGGTATTCGCTCTTTGGCTGCAGCCCCCGGAGAGCAATACCAAAAACAATAAACCCAACACTACCATTCTTCTCATAGGTACTTTCCTGTTACGTTTGGAGCAAAGTTACGACAATTGCAGCAATATCACACAAAAAAAGCCATCCCGATTGGGATGGCTGAGCCGATCTGTCGTCGCTTCAGCTTATTGATTTGTTAAAGCGGCAGCTTCTTCCACAACCTGTCCCAGGGTGTCAGCGGCAGCAGCGGCAGCAGCCTCAATGGCAGCCTGGATACTGTCGGCCTGAGCTTTTGCAATGCTATCCAGACGAGCCACTTCGGCAAGACTGTCCTGTCTGGCTTTTTCGGCTTGTACCTGAGCATTGTTGCAAGAAACCAAACCCAATGTTGCTACCATGGCAACCAATAACAATACTTTTTTCATTCTTTAGTGATTTTAAACGATAAATAAATTTGTTTCTCCAAAAACGATGCAAATGTACAGCAAAAACATGTTATGCAACATGTTTACGCTGTTTTTTATAGTTAAATAAAATTAAAAGGCGAAGGCGCGATTCCTCTTTCCATTGTGGCCACTATCCAAACCAGTCTGCCATTGTTCAGCTATAGAGAAAGCGTTTGATGCTTTTCTTGGGTGTTTTATCAAACTCATTGTTTACCAGCTCGATAGAGCTTACTTTCTCATAATTGGCCACCGATCTGTTGAGCATCTCCCTGTTTTCACGCATGATTGCTTCCAGTCTCTCCGGTGTGATCTGATCGGCGTTGATTGCCGCCATGTCGGGATAGACCAGGGCAATCAGCCTGAAGTTGCGAAGCACAACGATACTTTCGGCCACATAGGGCAGGTTGTTCAGCCGTGATTCAATCTCCTCGGGATAGACATTCTGACCATTGGCGGTCAACAGCATGGTTTTGATTCTTCCCTTTATGTAAAGTCTTCGTCCAACCATAATACCGGAATCGCCGGTTTTCAACCAGCCATCCTCGGTGAAAGCGGCTGTTGTTGCTTCCGGATTCTTGTAATAGCCCTTCATCACATTTTCACCTCGTACCTGTATCTCTCCTGGTATCTTCTCGGGATCAGGGGATTCGATGCGTGCTTCCATGATCCCTTCCAGCACGGAGCCACAGGATCCGGGAACAAAGTCGTAGTGGTGGTCGTAGGAAATCAAAGGTGCGCATTCTGTCATGCCATATCCCACAGTGAAAGGAAATTTCATTTTATGGAAAAAAGCTTCCACCTCTCCATTGAGGGCGGCACCCCCGATAATTACCTCACGAAAATTGCCTCCCAGTGAGTGAAAGAGCGATTTCCTGATTTTTGACAGGATCAGCCGGTCCATGCCCGGGATGTGCATCACTGCTTTTACAATCGGCTTGTTGATGATCGGGAGGATCTTTTTTTTGTAGATCTTTTCGAAAATCAGGGGTACCGTGATGATTAAGTTTGGTTTTACCTCCTGTAGCGCATTGATCAGATTCTGCGGCGTGGGTATTACCCCCAGCAGCGTGCTGTGCACCCCCGCAGAGAGGGCATAGAGAAAATCGAAAGCGCATCCGTAGACGTGGGCCATGGGCAGAAATGCCAGTATCTTCTCCTTGGCAAAGAGCAGATCCAGTTTGTGCGCGTAGGTGACATTGCCTGCAAAGTTGTTGGCGGTGATCATTACTCCCTTGCTGAAACCGGTGGTTCCGGAGGTGTAGTTGATACAGATGACCTCATCATTGCTCACATCGGGATAGCGAATATCCTCCCGGGTGAATCCCTTCGGATAATGGGTAGTGAAGGTGTGATCCAGAGACTCCACCACCTTCCTGATATCTGCAAATTCTGTTGTCAGTAATGAAAATGAAGGAATCTCAAATACCGGCACTTCAATCCGGCTCCTGCTCAGGTTGTTCCACAGCGTATCGTTGACAAACACCAGGCGGGAATCAGAATGTGCAATGATCTCTTCCATGCTTTCGGGGTTGAATTCATGCAGGATCGGAACAATCACGCACCCGTAGGTGATGGTTGCCATAAACAGGATCGACCAGGATGAGTGATTTTTACCAATCAGTGAGATCTTATCCCCCTTCACAATACCCAGTTCCTTGAAGAGCAGGTGCAGTCGTGCAATCTCACGAGCCAGTTCACCGTAACTGTAGGTGGTGTTTTCCCTGTAATCGGTCAGGGCAGGCAAATCCCAATGCTTTTTAAAACTCTCTTCGTACAGATGAATGAAATTCTGCTGGATCATGTATGCACATTTAGGCTTGTTGTGTGCAAAAATACAACTGGAAAATCAGATAACAAAACAAATAGGGGGTGAAATGGGAATAAATATTGTAATTTTGTGCTTTTGTAGTAGTAAAAAATAACCGTATATGCTCAAACAGTCCATCACAGCTGTACTGTTCCGAACGATTCTCAGTCTATGATCGATCAATCCATTTTTCAAAATAAGACAGCAGCCTACTATACACTTGGCTGCAAATTGAATTTTGCTGAAACGTCAGCCATCGGCCGACAACTTTTTCATTCGGGTGTGAGGCGTGCGCGAAAGGGACAACAAGCTGATATTTGCGTGATCAATACTTGCTCGGTGACAGAATTGGCCGACAAGAAAGGACGTCAGGCTATCCGTAAGGCGATTCAGGAACATCCCTCAGCCTTTGTGGTGGTTACCGGCTGCTATGCGCAGCTCAAACCGGAGGAGATTGCCAAAATTGAAGGTGTAGACCTGGTATTGGGTGCTGAGCAGAAACTGGATGTGGTAAAATACCTGGATGATTTAAAGAAAAGGGATCACGGTGAGGTTGTCACCTCCAAAACACATCGTATCCGCTCATTCGTGCCTTCGGTATCTGCTGACGACCGTACCCGTTACTTTCTGAAGGTGCAGGATGGTTGTGATTATTTCTGTTCCTTTTGTACCATTCCCTTTGCCCGTGGCAGAAGCCGTAACGGATCGATAGCCGATCTCGTAAAGCAGGCGGAGCAAGTGGTACAGGAGGGTGGTAAGGAGGTTGTTCTCACTGGTGTCAATATCGGTGATTTCGGCCGTACCACCAGTGAGTCTTTTCCCGATCTGCTTCGGGCACTTGATCAGGTAGAGGGGATTGAGCGTTACCGTATCTCCTCGATTGAACCCAACCTGCTGACCGATGAGATAATCCTGTTCGTTGCCAACTCCCGTCGATTTGCCCCTCATTTTCATATGCCGTTGCAAGCCGGTTCGGATGCTGTTTTGCAGCTGATGAAACGCAAGTATGATACAGCACTCTTCCGCCACAAGGTTGAGATGATCAAAAGCATTCTGCCGGATGCCTTTATCGGGGTAGATGTGATTGTGGGGGTGAGAGGTGAGACCGATGCCTATTTTGAGGAGAGCAGGCAATTTGTTGAGTCGCTCGACATGTCACAATTGCATGTTTTTACCTATTCCGAGCGTCCCGGTACACAGGCACTACAGATAGAGCATGCCGTTGATCCCAGAAGCAAACATGCTCGTAGCAAACAGTTACTCGACATATCGGATGAAAAGTTGTCTCGATTTTATGCATCGCAGAAGGGCAGTCGGCGGAAAGTGCTCTTTGAGCATACGAGAAGAGGAGGTAAGATGCATGGCTTCACGGAAAATTATCTGAAGTTGTATGCCGATTATGATCCCATGCTGGTCAATCGGATCACAGAGGTTACGGTGGGTGAGTACAACGAAGAGGAGATGGCTATGAAAGCAGTGTTCTAATGAAGGGGAAAGGAAAAGAGCATATGGGTGCCAGGTTACTGGTTGTTGGCGCGGGCTTGATCGCTTTGCTTCCTTTTTCTCTGCTCTATCTGATTTCAGATATTCTCTACCTGGTTGTCTATTACCTGGTACGGTATCGGAGAAAAATGGTGCGAATCAACCTGCACAATGCTTTTCCCGATAAGAAGCAGTGCGAGAGGACCGTTCTGGAAAAAAAATTCTACCACCATCTGTGTGACTATTTTGTGGAGACGGTGAAGCTCCTACGGCTTTCGGAGGATGAGATGAAGCAACGAATGCGCTTTGAGAACCCTGAATTGCTCAACCAACTGATGAAGGAGGGGAAATCTTCTCTCCTCTGTCTCGGCCACTACGGCAACTGGGAATGGGTGCCCTCCATCGTGTTCCATCTCCTACCGGGGGTGGAAGCCGGACTGGTCTACAAGCAACTGCACTCAACAGCATTTGATCAGTTGTTCCGTAAAATCAGAGGCCGATTCGGGTCACTGCCCATTGAGAAGAGAAGCGTGTTGCGAACCCTTCTCCGGAAAAAGAGTGAGGGACAAACTATCGTGGTGGGATTCCTTACTGATCAGCGTCCCCCGCGAATCTCTGATAAGTACTGGACAACTTTTCTGAATCAGGATACACCGGTGCAGACAGGTATGGAGAAAATCGCCAGATCGCTCTCCCTTTCAGTCGTTTATCTGGAAATTGAAAAGGTGAAAAGGGGTTGTTATCGTGGTCGTTTTGTGACCCTCTCTACAAACGCAGCTCATGAACCGGAGCATACCATCACCGAGCGGTATATGCGCCTGTTGGAAGAAACAGTAAAGCATGCGCCCGCCTATTACCTCTGGTCGCACAACCTTTGGAAATTCAAAAAGGAGTGAGAAAATGCGACAGAATTCCGGGAAATGTAACCTGCATTGAAGATCATAACAATGGCAAAGACATCGGTAATCATACTCAACTGGAACGGAGAGAAGCTGTTGAGACAGTTTCTCCCGGCTGTGATAGCACATACTCAGGGCGAGAGTAGCCGCGTAGTGGTGGCTGACAACGGATCTACTGATGCATCTGTAGCGTATGTCCAGACCCATTTCCCGGAGGTTGATCTGATTCTTTTTGATCAGAATCATGGCTTCGCTGAAGGTTACAACAAGGCAATACAACAGGTTGATTCTGAATATATTATATTGTTAAACTCCGATGTGGAGACCATCCCCGGATGGAACCTGCCATTGATTTCCTACCTCGACAATCATCCGGCAGTTGCTGCTGTGCAACCCACTATTCGTTCCTACCATCAGAGAACCCATTTTGAATATGCCGGAGCTTCCGGGGGATTTATCGACAAATATGGTTATCCCTTTTGCAGGGGACGTATACTGGAGACGGTGGAAGAGGACAGGGGACAGTATATGGACGCGGTGCCGGTTTTCTGGGCCAGTGGAGCCTGTCTGTGCATCCGGAGAAGTGATTATGTGACGGTGGGAGGACTTGATGGTCGTTTCTTCGCACACATGGAAGAGATCGACCTCTGCTGGCGTCTCAATGCCCGGGGCAGGGGAGTGGTCTCTGTTCCCTCCTCCCAGGTCTATCATATGGGGGGGGCGTCTCTGGGTAAGGATAATCCCCGTAAGCTCTACCTCAATTTCCGCAATAACCTGCTGATGCTATATAAGAATCTGCCGGAGAAGAGACTTTTTCTCACCTGCGCCATACGGATTCTCTTCGATTTGCTGGCTCTGTTGCATCTTCTCATTCAGGGGAAGGTGAAGAGCAGCCGTGCGGTCGTCGAGGCTTACCGTGATTTTTGGAAGATGAGACCCTCATACCGGGATATGCGCCGGGAAAACTTGCATCTTGCTACTGTAGGCGATTTGCCCGGCCTATACCGAAGAAGCATACTGTTGGCTTATTACCTGCGAAAAAGACGAACCTACAGCTCGCTCTTCCACAACCGGAAAGATGTTATTCGAAATGAAAACTGAGTGTGATCATCCGTTGTGTGGCTTTTGAGAGCGCAAGGGCATATTTCATCAACGTCTCATCATTCAGGTCGCTACGATCGGTTTCAAGTAAGTCGGTCAGTCCGAAGCTGAATTTCAATTCGGGGGAGAGTGTAAAAAGGGGGAGATAAAAATTGCATCCTGCACCAATCTCCACTCCCCTGTCGAATGGTTTGAGCTGAACTGCCAGATTCTTGTTCGCTGCCAGCTCCATGCTCCCATAACCTCCCACTAAAAAATAGGGCTTGAAATTGTTGATTCTGATTCCCGATATTTTCAACTGGAGGGGTAGCGTAAGGTAGTTGTTTCGGATGGTTGTGGCAAAGGTTTCACCTGATCTCTGCTCCCTGAAAAGGAATTTCTTGCTACCCAGGTTCAACGAGGGAAGTAAGCGTAGATTCAGGTGAGGGGTAAGGTGGAGATCACCGATTATTCCCGCCGTAAATCCGGGTGAATAGGCAGGTATCTCGCAAAACCATGTCTCTCCATTGTCATTCCGATGGCCCGACTGGGTAAGAATCAGATCCTGGGTATGCATGCCAATGGTAAACCCCAGGTGAAACAGCTGCTGATCGGCATAGGGCCGGTGTTGCAAGGTAGCCTGTTGGCCATGAGCGCCAAAATGCATACTGCATAACAAGGCCAGTATGGAGCGGAAATGTACACTTTTCATACCTCTGTAAAACGTCCGCTCCTTCCGGATATTGTGTGGGAATTGGAAAGATATGGGGAATCTTTTTTCAGATTGCAAAAAACTTTCTACCTTTGCATCAACAATCAAATATCCATTTACATTAACTAACGAACTATTTATTATGGCTTACGTAATTACTGAAGATTGTATTGCTTGCGGAACCTGTATCGACGAATGCCCTGTTGATGCTATCTCGGAAGGTGATATCTACGTGATCGACCCCGAAATCTGTACCGACTGCGGTACCTGCGCAGAGGTATGTCCCACCGAAGCAATTCATCCGGAATAAATAAAACGGGTAACTGTCACGGAGATAAAAAAAACGCCCCTTTCCGGGGCGTTTTTTGATTGTTCTTACGATTGGTTATGCATTTACACTGTTCATGTGCGCGATCAGATCGAGCACTTTATTGGAATAACCCCATTCGTTGTCATACCAGCTGATCACCTTTACGAAGGTGGGGCTGAGCTGGATGCCTGCCTTCTCGTCGAAGATAGAGGTGCGTGCATCGCCGATGAAATCGCTCGATACCACATCTTCGTCGGTGTATCCGAGGATGCCTTTCAGTTCGCCTTCAGAGGCTTCCTTCATGGCAGCGCAGATCTCAGCGTATGAGGTTTCCTTGGCCAGACGTACGGTCAGGTCAACCACGGATACGTTGAGGGTGGGAACACGCATTGACATGCCGGTCAGCTTGCCGTTCAGTTCGGGAATCACCTTGCCCACAGCCTTGGCAGCACCGGTGGAAGAGGGGATGATGTTGGCAGCAGCTGCACGACCGCCTCTCCAGTCTTTCGCGGAAGGACCATCCACAGTCTTCTGTGTAGCAGTGGTAGAGTGTACGGTGGTCATCAGTCCTTCCAGTACACCGAACTTGTCGTTCAGTACCTTGGTGATGGGAGCCAGACAGTTGGTGGTACAGGAAGCGTTCGATACGAACTGCTCGCCCTTGGTGTAGGTTTTTTCGTTTACACCGCATACATACATACGGGTGTCATCCTTTGAGGGAGCAGACATCACCACATATTTGGCACCTGCGTCGATATGTCCCTGCGCCTTGTCCTTCGAGAGGAAGAGGCCGGTTGATTCCACTACGTACTCGGCACCTACGGCATCCCACTTCAGGTCGGCCGGATTTCTTTCAGCAGATACGCGGATGGTGTTTCCGTTGACAACCAGGTTCCCATCCTTCACTTCAACGGATCCGTTGAACTGACCATGGATGGTGTCGTATTTTAACATATAAGCGATGTAATCTACATCGAGTAAGTCGTTGATACCCACAACCTGGATATCATTTCTGTTTTGCGCTGCACGGAACACGAGACGTCCGATGCGACCGAATCCGTTAATACCTACTTTAATCATACTTTATTGAATTTTATTTGTAAAAGTGTTCTTTGTCATAAGTCGTTTTTTGACGGAGTAAGACAACATTGCTGGTCACATTCTGTACATACCGATAGTCTGAAACGATCCTAAAAACCATCTTTATTACTGCGTTACAAAAATACAAAATCTTTTCTTTTTAACGAAATTATTTGTACCAAAAAAAGGTAAAAATGGGCTCACTCATAAAAAAATGTCTTCATCATGGATCATTATGAACAAAAAGTGATGCAGGATCATTGAGAGGTGAAAAAATCTGTATCTATATTTTGTGGTGCGTAGCATTTGATAGGGCCTGTTTTTTACACTTGAGCAATCGTATGGTAAACAATTTAATATCAGATTGCGTTATAGAACTTAACAGAACGAAAACAATCATTCTTGCTTTTTAATATCACACGTTATGGGAATTTTATCATGGATTTTATTGGGTCTTATCGCTGGTGCCATTGCAAAGGCAATCCGACCGGGCAAGGATCCCGGGGGCTGGCTGATAACCATTTTGATCGGCATCGTGGGAGCTTTCCTTGGTGGCTGGATCGGTTCCTTCTTCGGATGGGGTACGGTGGATTCGTTCAGCCTCAGGTCCCTGCTCCTGGCTATCGGCGGGTCATTGATCGTACTCTTCGTCTATGCGGGCATCAGCAAGAGACGATGAACCAGTAACTGGTAGATGAAGAATAACATCAGTCGGTTCATCCGGCTGGTGTTTTTTTTTCTAGCAGGTTAACCCAATCCTCTCTTTTTGCCTCTTTTCTGGTGGATGATACTGATTTTTTCCGTTGTCACCAGGCAACCGTACCGAACCGAATCAAGGGTGGGTTTGATCCGTTCAATGAAATGCATTACCTTTCCTTCACTGTCGATGATCTCGATTACCACCGGCAGCTTCTCGCCCAGCTCCCAGAACTTGTAAGAATGGATAACCGAGCTGGATCCATACCCCAGAATCCCTTTCAGCACGGTAGCCCCCGAAAGGTTCTCTTCCTTCGCCTTCAAGACGATATGTTCATAGAGCAGTCCCTCCTCGTATTTGTCGGTATTACTGAGGTAGATGCGTAGTACCAGTGATGTTTGATTCTGTTCCATGTCAGATTGCTTTGATGAGGAGACGCCCCAGGAAAACGGCGGTGAGTCCCAAAAAGAAACTGAGTCCCGAATAGGTGGCAAATCGAAGAAACTCGCCGCTCTGCAACAGGGTAAAGGCATCGTTGGAGAAGGTGGAGAAGGTGGTGAATCCGCCGCATAACCCCACGGTGAGGAAAATTCTCCACTCTGGGGTGAGCAGGTTGCCTTTCTCGGAGAGCCCGTAGAGGATGCCGATAACAAAACTGCCGAGAATGTTTACTGTGAAGGTACCCCAGGGAAAGAGGGTTGCCAGGTGCAGCTGAAGATAGCGTGATACCAGATAACGGAGTGCCGTGCCGATGAAACCACCCAGACCGACGATCAAAACCGATTTGATCATTTCACTTCATTGTTTATGGTAAATATCAAGAGCTTGTTTGCGATTGTTCCGGAATGTCAATGCTATCATAATCAATTTATCGTTTCATGATGCAATAGTACGTATTATTGCTGAATTGTGCAATATTTTTTGTTATTGTTGAAACATGCAATGACAAGCATTGAACCATACCCGATATTCATTTGTTACGTTTGCTGATTTTGGTTGAAAATGCCATTCCCTAAACAATTCAAAAATGAGTTATATCCCGGTCTCTCCCCCGAAAAAAGGTTTCATAGGTTTTATCGAGAAAGGCGGCAATGCCCTGCCGCACCCTGCCATCCTCTTTGCGGCATTTGCCCTGATCACGCTGGTTGTATCCGGTATCGGATCGTGGCTCGGTTGGTCCGGTATGCATCCCGGAACGGGTGAGCGTGTGGAGGTGGTGAACCTGCTTTCCCGGGAGGGGTTGCACCGGGTCCTGCTGGAGATGATCGACAGCTATACCGGATTCGCCCCACTTGGCATAGTGATGGTTGCCTTGTTGGGTATCGGCGTAGCCGAGAGCAGCGGTCTCATTACCACCGGAGTAAAAGCCTTACTGGTAAAGGCTCCCCGTAACATCATCACGCTGATGGTGGTTTTTACCGGTGTGTTGTCGAACATGGCATCCGATATAGGCTATATATTGATCATCCCGCTGGCCGGTACCATTTTTCATTCACTGGGCCGGCATCCCATCGCCGGTATGGCGGCCGCCTTTGCCGGCGTGAGCGGAGGCTTCAGTGCCAACCTGCTGATCGGCACCATCGACCCCCTACTTGCGGGACTCTCCACTGAGGCTGCCAATATCATCGATCCCGATTATTATGTGATGCCGACGGCAAACTATTATTTCATGGCTGTATCCACTTTTCTGATCACCTTCCTGGGGGCCTGGGTAACCAACCGCTGGGTGGAACCGAATCTGGGTAAATACAGGGGAGATGTGACACCGGAGGAGATCGTGCCACTGACAATTGCCGAACGGAAAGGACTTCGTTACACCGGTATCGCAGCACTTGCCTGGGGAGTGATTATCCTGGCGGGTATCCTGCCGGAGAACGGTCTGCTGAGGGGTGCCGACGGCACCATCCTACACTCACCACTGCTGAAAGGATTCATCGCTTTTCTCTTCCTGAGCGCTTCCTCACTGGGTATTGTCTACGGCTACACGGTGGGTACCTTCAGGAAGTCTGGCGATGTGATCGAGGGTATGAGCAGCAGTTTCAACTCGTTGGTCTCTTTTCTGGTGCTGGTCTTTTTCGCCGCCCAGTTTGTCGCCTGGTTCCAGTGGAGCAACCTGGGGGTGCTGCTGGCCATCAACGGGGCGGACCTGCTGAGAAGCCTCAATATCGGATTGATCCCGCTGGTGATTATCTTTGTCATCTTCTCCGGATTCATCAACCTTTTCATGGGGAGCGCATCGGCCAAGTGGGCCATCATGGGCCCCATCTTCATCCCCATCTTCATGCTGCTGGGATATTCTCCCGAACTATCACAGGCGGTATACAGGGTGGGGGACAGCGTCACCAACATCATCTCGCCCATGATGAGCTTTTTCGCACTGATCATCGTCTTCTTCCAGAAGTATCAGAAGAATGCCGGCTTTGGCACCATCATGGCAAACATGCTGCCCTATTCCCTCGCCTTCTTTGTAGGGTGGGTGTTGCTGCTGATGCTTTGGATCATCCTGAAGCTCCCCCTGGGGCCGGAATCTCCTCTCTATTATCTCCCTTCCTGAAGCAGTCTTGTTTTTCTTTCTTCACTTGTTGAAACCCTCAGCATCCTTCATGTTTGTAAACCTTCTCTTCGCAAACTCCTTAGCCTGTTCGGCAAGGGTGTATACCACCGGGATCACGATCAGTGTGAGCAGCATCGAGCTGGTCATTCCACCGATGATGACCCATCCCATACCCCTTTTCCACTCGCTGCCGGTACCGTGTGACAGGGCGATGGGTAACATCCCCACCACAGTAGAGAGGGCAGTCATGACGATCGGACGAAAGCGTAGTCTCACAGCCTCCGTCACGGCTGCGTGGATATCCAGCCCTTCACCGCGCAGCTGGTTGGTGAAATCCACCACCAGGATGGCATTCTTCAGTACCAGTCCCACCAGCATGATGATGCCCAGAAGACTGAACAGGCTGAGTGACTGCCCCGTAAGCGCCAGTGCCAGCAGCGCGCCGATGATGGAGAAGGGTATGGAGAAGAGCACCACGAACGGATGCAGGTAGCTCTGATAGAGGGCAACCATGATCAGGTATGCCAGCACGATGGCGATCAACAGTTCATCCCCCAGCGTACCGAAAGCCTCTGCCTGGTACTTCAGCTCTCCCTCGGGAAGCCAGCTGATCCCCCCGGGCAGATCCGTTTCCTCGAGAAGACGGATGATGTCGTTGCCCACTTCACCTACCGTCCGGCCCAGTACCTGCGATTCGAGTACGACAGAGGATATGCGTCCATAGCGTTCTCTTTTCGATGTCCCCGTTTCTTCCGTGACCGTGGCAAACTGCCGTAGTTTGACGGCCTGACCGGTTTGACTGATAAAAGTCAGGTTTTCCACATCGCTCACGGAACGGCGGTTGAAGGCATCCAGGCGCACGTGGATATCATATTCGAAATCACCGCTCCTGAACTTGTTCTCCCGGTTCCCGCTGAAGGAGGTGTAGATGGTTGCACCCACCGATGCGGGGGTGAGTCCCAGGTGGGCCATCTTCTCCCTGTCGGTGCGGATTACCACCTCGGGGTGACCACTCTCGATGGTCAGTCTGACGGCGCTGGTGCCGGGAATACCCGCGATCTGCCTTTTTATCTTTTCGGCAAATGCCATCAGCGAATCGGTGTCAGCCGACTGGAACACGACCTGAATCGGGGCATCATCTACGCTGCCCAGGAGATTCATGGCCGCCGACTGTACCTTCACATCCGTGAAAGCCTCGTTCAGGTCACGTTCCAGCATTTTTACAAACAGAGCAGGGGAGATATCTCTCTTGTTTTTCTCTACCAGCCTGATCTGTATTTCCGACTGATAGCTGCCGCTTTGTGCGGCCATAAAGCCTGATCCACTTCCAACGGTGGTGTAGAGGGCAGCTACTTCCGGCTTTCTGCTGATGGCTTCCTCAATTTTCCTTGTCGCCAGATTGTTCTGAGCGAGGGTGTAGTTTTTTGGATACTCCACGCTAATGATGCATTTGCCTGTATCTCCGACAGATAGAAATTCACTGCCGATAAAGCCGCCGGTTAACAACAGCAGGGAAGAGATGAACAGGAGGAAGGCAACGGCCATGGTTACCCACTGGTGGTGCAGTGCCCATTGCAGGAGCGACTGGATTGCTTGCGAGAGCTGAGTAATGCTCCATTCGAAACTGCGGATCATTCTCCCCCACCATGTTTTCCACTCTGCCGATTCCAGCTTCGAATAACGGGAGGTTAGCAGCGGCACAACGGTAAATGCCACCAACAGGCTCAGCAGGACAGCCATGGCAATCACGATGGCGAAGGGAGTGATGATGGGTGAGATGACACTTTCGGAGAAGGCGACGGGTAGAAAGACCACAACCAGCACCAACGTGATCGAGATGACACTCAAGCCGATCTCCCGGATACCCTCTATCGTCGCCTGTCGCCGGTTTTTACCCATCTCGAGATGGCGGTAGATATTTTCCAGTACGACGATGGCGTCGTCCACCAGCGTCCCAATCACCAGTGAGAGCCCCAACAGCGTGATCAGGTTGAGGGAGTGGCCGAACAGATGCATCCCTACGAAGGTAGAGACGATGGAGAGCGGTACGGCAATCATGACAATTACCGCATTGCGGCCACTGTGCAGGAAGAAGAACATGATCATCGTGACCAGGATCACGGCCAGGATCAGATCCAGCGTGACGGCATCGGCCGCGTCGATGATCATCTGCGAGCCGTCCTGCGGTATGGAGAACTGCATATTGGACGAGGCATACCGTTTTTCAAGCATGGTGACCTCCTGCCTGATTGCATCACAGACAGCAACCGTGTTGGCCCCATCCTGTTTTTTGATCTCTATCCCCACCGACGGCTCACCGTTTACGCGGTAGAGCGTGCCGGCATCCTTCTCGGTATCGATGACCTCCGCCAGATCCTTCAGCTTCACCAGTGAACCGTCGGCATGGCGGGTGATGATCAGCTCTGCCAGATCGGATATCTGCGTGAATTTTGAGGAGATGCGCAGCATGGTTTGCCTCTTGTCGCCGATGATCCTGCCGGCAGGTAAATCAAGATTGGAGTGCTGTATGGCATTGACCAGCTGCAACACCGACAGGTTCTCGCCCGCCAGCCTGCCATGATCGATATTTACCTGTATCTCCCGTTCCGTTGCACCCAGGAAATTCACCTCGGCCACTCCTTCTATTTTGGCAAAAGCAGGGGTGATCCGGTAGTTCAGTTCATCGTAAAGTGCTGTGGCTGGCATATCGGCTTTTACGCTCAGTGTCATCACCGGCAGGGCGTTGACCGATAGTTTCGTGACGACCGGTTCCATTGCCTGCGGGGGTAACTGACCGCTGATGGCCTGTATCTTGCGAATCGCCTCGTTGACAATGGGATCGACCTCCGCATCGATTCTCAGCGTGACGATCACCATGGAGACCCCTTCCTGTGAAATGGAGCGGATCACATCGATATTGTTCAACCCGGAGAGTGCTTCTTCAATCTGCCTGGAGAGACTGTTTTCCACCTCTACCGGTCCGGCACCCGGATATGCGGTCATCACCGTGAAAACAGGCGAACTGAATTCAGGTATCAGCTCATAGTTCAGCGACCGGTAGCTCATGATGCCCAGAAATGCCAGCATGGCGAACAGGACAACCACCAGGGTAGGGCGTCGGATCGATAATTCAGATAGTTTCATTCTTCCGGTTTTTTGCTGTTCATTACGCGCACCCTGCTGTCATTCTCCAGGTTGATCTGACCCGAAACCACAATCCTCTCTGTTCCGGTGATTCCTTCCCGGACAATGACCTCGTTTTCATTCAACGTGAAGGCCTCTATCCTGCAGGCGGCTACAGAGTCACCCCTGACAACAAATATCTTCCCCTCTCTGATGCTGCCGTCAATGCACTTGCGGGGGATCACCAGGGCCTTTTTCCCCTCTTCTGGCGTGAAAGCAGCACTACCGCTCATCCCCGCAAGCAGTTTGCCTTCGGGATTGCGTAGCACAACTTCCACTTCGTACCGTCCCGCCATATCGGGTGTTCTGCTGATACCCCGCAAATTGCCCGTAAAAACTTCACCGGGAAATGCATCGATCGAAACCTGTGTCTCCTGTCCGGGGTGAAGCAACAAGACCTCCCTTTCGGTGACATGCACGCTGAAAATCAACCGATCCTGTACCGACAGTGTAAAGAGTGGCATGGAAGGCATCAGGAAGGAGCCCTCTTCAATCATCCGTTCTGCGATCACCCCATTGACGGTCGAGCGGATTGTGCAGTTCTCCAACTGCTTTTTCGCCACCTTGTGCTGTGTGAAGGCATCCTGATACCTCAATCTTGCAACTTCCAGTTGCTGTGGCGTCACCGCCTCCTCTCCCGCCAGAAGAGCATATCGTGCCAGGTCCTTTTTGGCATTTTCCAGGTTCATCTCCGCCAGCTGGAGCTGACTTTCGGAAACCTCTTTTTCCACAGTGACCAGCACCGTACCTTGACTTACCCTGTCACCGATATTTCCATTGACAGACAATGCTCTCCCTGAAGTTTCGGAAAGGATGGTTACCTCGGCGGCCGACTTGAGGGTACCGTTTTCGGTATAGGTCTGAGAGACCTGTTTCATCACCGGATAGATGATTTCTACCGGAATTACCGGCCTGTACCCCTGGATAATCGCCAGTTCGTCCCCCCTTTTCTTTCTGTTGGCCAACAGAATGATTGCCGTGATGATTGTTGCGAGCATCATCACGATTGCCGTAATTGTTTTTTTACCTCTTTTCATACATTCCTCCCTTTCATTGGTCCGATTCATCAGTAATCAATAGCCGGAGTTCACCCCTGGCTTTCATCATCCCCAGTTCCGCATTTTTCAACTGCAACAGCGCATGATAATAGGAGAGGCGTGCTTCCGTAAGACTGTTTTCAGACAACAACAGATCGGACAAGGGCACCATCTGCTGGCGGTATCCCTGCAGGCTCACCTCATAGGTCTTTTCAGCCACCCTGATATTTTCCCCTTGACGGAGTATGGCCCGGTAACTGCTCTCGTAGAGAGTGACCGCATCGGCGATCTCCTTTGAATAATAGTCAATGAGCTGCTCCCTGCTGTTTTTCAACTGTTCCAGCTCCAGATCGAATTGTTTTGACTTCGCTTTTCTTTCGAATCCGTCAAACAGCGGTATCTGAAGGGTGATCCCCACAACGCCGACCTTGTAGAACGTATCGTCGCCACCCCGGAAATAGTCGAATCGGTTGCGCTGTCCCTGAAAGTAGAACTCTCCGAATCCGGTGAGCGTGGGTAGCCGGGATTGCCGGTTCATTTTTTGTGTGAGTCTTGTCATCTCCATCTTTTTTTCCAGTAACCTCAATTCCGTCCTCTGTGAGAGGTCGGTTACTGTTTGAATCTGCGGAGTGGGGAAGAATGACAATGAGTCGGAGAGAAACAGTGCTGTTTCGACCGGTAATCCGATCAGGTACTTTAACATGTTGAGCTGTTCGGTATGGAGCTGGAGCAGCTGATCGGCTTCTGTCTGAAGATTGTTCTGATTCACCAGAACCCTGGCATGATCCACCTTCCGGATGATCCCCTGCTCATATTGCAGCTTCGCGATGCCAAGCAGCTGTTCCATGTTATCCATCGCCGCTTCCAGCTGCTCAATCTGCCGGCGGGTGGTCTGGCAGAGATGATAGAGCTGCGACAGCTGAAAGATAAGCTCCTCTTTTTTCTGCTGGTGGTTCAGTGATTCCATCGATTCCATGCTTCCTGCCAGCTGCAGCGAGGTGTGGTAACTTTGATTGAACAGCAGCTGTGTAGCCCTTAATCCACTCCTCCAGTCGAACCGGGTACCAATCTCCACAGCCATGGGGCCTGTCTGCCCGAAGATCTCACCGGGTATGACCAGCTTCGGTATGGCATAATTGTAACCGAAATTGCTGTAACCTTCCAGTTGTGGGTACAACCTGCTCTTCTTCTCCTGCAGGCGGTAGTCCTTTTTTTGTAGTTCCAGTGAGCTCTTCAGCAGGTCAGTATTTTGCTCAATCCCCAGTCTGCAGGTCTCTTTCAATGACAAGGTGACCTGTTTCTCCTGTCCCAATAACTGCAGGTTCGCTACCAATAGCAACAGGGTTACAAGGAACATTCTTGGTGTCATGCCTTTCAAGGTTTAAAACCGACTGTTCGGTATGTTGTGATTGAAGATAAAAAACCGACCAGTCGGCATGTTTTGAATCAAAAAAAATTATGCTTTCAAATCGGCATATAAGCCGTCGTAAAGGGCAAGTACTTCATTTTGCGCCTCTTTAATTTTGCCTTCCATCACCAGATGTGCCACCATGCCGTCGGAAGAGTAGATAAAAAGCTTCGCGATTTGCAGGGCGGTCATTTTGCTCGTTATTTCACCGCGGTTCAAGGCAGTCTGGATAACCTTTTCCCAGGCACTCAGCTCAATGGCATGCATTTTTTCGCTTTGTTCCTTGAATCCGGAGAAAAGCTTGACGGCATCGAGCACCAGGGTGAAGTAGGTGATGTCGTCTTCGTCGTTGGTGTCACAGAGGAACTCTTTCAGATCCATGAACTTCATTACACTGTTACGGATCACGTCGTGATAGAATCCATGAAATGAATCTTTCCGGAAACTGTCGAAATCTATTTTCATCTGTGAGAAATAGAAGGTCTCCACAATCTCCCTGAACAGCTTTTCCTTGCTGGGGAAGTAGTGATAGAATGCTCCCTTGGAGAGGCCGCTTTTTTCTACAATTTCCTTGAGCGTCACCTCCTTGAAGCTCTTCTGCAGAAAGAGCACAAAGGCTGTTTTTAAGATATGTTCCCTGGATTCATTCATAAACCGACCGTTTGGTATGCAAAGTTGGGTACTTTTTTTTGAAAATCCTAATAAATAGCAAAAAAAATATGAGATTTTTTTGATTCGGATGATCTGTTTCCTGCTACTTCTGTGACAGGTTCCCTACCGGAACTACCAACTTTCCATCCTTTTCACTATCTTTGTGCTCCGTTTTGGGTATTCTGAGTGAAGAGGCTGATTCTGAAATGATAAAGCCGGAATGCGCTTCTTATGCTGTTCGCTCCACGAAGATTATAAAAGTATATAACAACAATAAAAATAGTTTCAATGTCAGACGATAAGAAGATTATTTTCTCCATGGTGGGGGTCAGCAAGACCTTCCCGCCCCACAAACAGGTGTTGAAGGATATCTACCTCTCCTTCTTTTACGGTGCCAAGATTGGCATCATCGGGTTGAATGGTTCCGGTAAGTCGACCCTGTTGAAGATCATCGCAGGAATCGAGAAGGAGTACCAGGGCGAGGTGGTCTCCGACAAAAGCTTCTCGGTGGGATATCTGGAGCAGGACCCGAAGCTGGACGACAACAAGACGGTGATCGAGGTGGTGCGTGAAGGGGTGCAGCCCATCATGGACCTGCTGGCGGAATATGAGGAGATCAACCTGAAGTTCGCTCTCCCCGAATATTATGAGGATGAGGAGAAGATGAACAAGCTGTTCGACCGTCAGGCGGAGTTGCAGGACAAGCTGGATGCCGCTGACGCCTGGAACATCGACAACCGCCTGGAGCGGGCGATGGATGCCCTTCGCTGTCCCCCGGAGGAGGAATCGGTCCGTCACCTCTCGGGAGGAGAGCGCCGCCGCGTGGCGCTTTGTCGCCTGCTGCTGCAGGAGCCGGATGTATTGTTGCTCGACGAGCCCACCAACCACCTCGACGCCGAATCGATCGACTGGCTGGAGCAGCATCTGCAGCAGTATAGGGGTACCGTGATCTGCATCACGCACGACCGTTACTTCCTCGATCATGTAGCGGGTTGGATCCTGGAGCTGGACCGTGGTGAAGGGATCCCCTGGAAGGGAAACTACACCTCCTGGCTGGAGCAGAAGACCAAGCGGATGGAGCAGGAGGAGAAGCAGGTGAGCAAGCGCCGCAAGACACTGCAGCGTGAGCTGGAGTGGATCAACCTGGCTCCCAAGGCGCGACATGCCAAAGGAAAGGCCCGTCTCAACTCCTACGAGCAACTGCTCAACCAGGATCAGAAGGAACGGGAAGAGAAGCTGGAGATCTTCATCCCCAACGGTCCACGACTCGGCAACAAGGTGATCGAAGCCCGACAGGTGGCCAAGGCGTTCGGCGACAAGTTGCTGTTCGACAATCTCAATTTCATGCTGCCTCCCAACGGCATCGTGGGGGTCATCGGTCCCAATGGGGCAGGTAAGACCACACTCTTCCGACTGATTGAAGGGATGGAACAACCGGATAAGGGAACCTTCGAGGTGGGAGAGACTGTGGTGACCGCCTATGTGGATCAGCAACATGAGGCGATCGATCCCGACAAAACAGTATACCAGGTGGTCTCCGATGGTGCGGAGTTTATCCGCGTCGGCGGCAGGGAGATCAACGCCCGTGCCTACCTCTCCCGGTTTAACTTCACCGGTGCCGACCAGGAGAAACTTTGTGGGGTGCTCTCGGGGGGAGAACGCAATCGCCTGCACCTGGCACTCACGCTGAAGGCGGAAGCCAACGTGTTGCTGCTCGATGAGCCGACCAACGACATCGATGTAAACACCCTCCGTGCGCTGGAAGAGGGTCTGGAGAACTTTGCAGGCTGTGCCGTGGTGATCTCGCACGACCGTTGGTTCCTGGATCGTATCTGCACCCATATCCTGGCGTTCGAGGGGAACTCCGAGGTGTTCTACTTTGAAGGTTCTTACAGTGAATATGAGGAGAACAAGAAGATGCGTCTCGGCAACGTGGAGCCGAAGCGCGTACGCTACAGGAAACTGTGACACATACATCTCCTCGAGCCGATTTACCCGGAGCCATAAATCGTAAAAGAATGATTAAAGCGATCGTTGTTGCACTGACCCTTCTGTTGCAGACTTTGCTGTATGGACAACAGACCCTCTACAGTGGAAGGGTGATCGACGCTCTGTACGGGACACCGGTTCCTTATGCCTCTGTATTTGTGGACAATACACAGATAGGTGCTGTGGCTGACAATGTGGGTGAATTTTCGTTTCAGCTGCCCGATTCCCTCCGATACCGCCGACTGGTGGGAGTAGGAAATGGGTACTCCATTGCCTATTTCTGGCCGGATCAGGAGGATCCAAGCGCATTGCTCATCGAGCTGGTACCATCTGAAACAGCTCAGGGAACCGTATCTCCATTGGGTGGTCCGCCACAGAAACAGGGTGCTTTCGGATCCTTTCTCAATAGGGCGGTACAGTTGGTGCTGAACGACTGGATCCCGCTGGGTGATCCCGAAACCAATAGGTTCGATTTCGGCCGCATCCAGACCTTTCCCACCTACAATCCCATCGAGGGTGTGCGGCTCAGGGCAGGGGTGGCCTCCAACTCCCGCCTCAGTCCCCATCTTTTCCTGAAGGGATATGTGGCTTACGGTATAGGGGATGAGCAGTTCAAGTATCGTGGTGAGGCTACCTGGTCGTTCGACAGGAGGGCCTACCACGAGGAGGAGTTCCCGAAAAATAACCTGGGCCTGGTTTATGAAAACGACCTCTACTCACCCGGTGAGATGCATCCCCGCTCGCCCAACAACCTGCTGTTGATCACCTACCGCCGTTCGGAGAATCAGACCACCTACCGCAACTTTTTGGAGATCAATTACGAAAGGGAATACCAGAACGGGTTTGCCCAGACAGCATGGGCGAGAAGGGCAAGGATGGTGCCGCAGGGGATATTGCTGTTTGAACATCGGATCGATGACAGGTTATACCAGGATGATGCCCTTTATATCTCCGAGCTGGGTATGCAGCTCCGTTTTTCAGCGCGGGAGGCATACCGGCAACAAAAGCGTAAACGACGTTCCATCGAGATGACCAGTCCCGTTTTTTTTCTTTCTCACACGGTAGGGCAATATGACTACCTGGACGAAGAGAGGCCTTTTCACCGTTCGGAGTTCTCTGTTCAAAAAAGGTTCCTGCTGGGAACGGCCGGCCGCCTCGATGCCGTGGGGGAGCTGTCGAAGATCTGGAACACGGTGCCTTTCCCGTTGCTGGTCTATCCCAACCAACGCCAGCGGCACCATATCGAGAACAACGCATTCTTTCTGAGCCGTGCCTTGGAGTTTATGGCGGATGAGCAGGTAACCCTCAGAACCACCTTTGTGGGTGAGGAGTTGCTACTCGCAAGAGTACCCTTGCTGGACAGGCTGGGCTTCCGGGAGCTTCTCTCGGTGAGAGTCTCCTACGGCCGGCTGAGCGACAAAAACGACCCGGAGCGGACGCAGGAGCTCTACCGGTTCCCAGACCTATCCCGCCGGTACGGATCCGACCCTTACCTGGAGGGAACCATCGGCATCACCAACATCCTGGGTTTGCTGCGGGTGGAATATGTGCATCGCTTCACCTACCGTGATCACCCAGAAGCGCTATTGGGCAAGATTCGGATAGATGTAACCCTGTAAGGTCGTAGATTCCAATTGTCAGCAGCGTATGAAAATCCCTCTCAACAGCCTTAGGAGAAGCATTGTTGGTATCTGGAGCAACCTGTTCTGGAAAAATCCATCCCATCTCTGGGCACTGAAAGTGACCCTCTCCATCACTATTCTGCTGTTACCGGCAGAGCTGCTCCTGCAAAACTCCTTTATCGGTACTACGCTCGCCCTGGGTGTGGTGGCCATGGCCCTGGGTGAAACCGACGTGCATCCACGGGGAAGGGTGAAGTCCGCCGTTATCGCACTGCTGCTTTTCTTCCTCACCGGTAGCATCACGGAGCTCACCTTGCCTTTTCCGTTGCTCTTCGCCCCGCTACTGGGCATTATGGCGTTTGCCCTGGTGCTTGCCGGGGGCATTGGATCGCGTCTGCAGGGAGTCACTTTCGGCACCCTCTTGATCCTGGTCTACACGATGCTGGGGGCAGGAAACAGTGACAGCTGGTTTCTTCAGCCACTGTTGCTCACTACAGGTGCACTTTGCTATTCGTTCGTATCAATCCTGCTGCTTTACCATCGCCCCTATCGGTTGCTTACCGATCACCTGTCCCGAGGCTTTCACTACCTGGCAGAATATATCGAACTGAAAGCGGCTCTCTTTCCCAGCAACCCTGCCATGCAGCGCTCCATCCGCAACCAGCTGGCACAAAAGAACACCCAACTGGCCCAGCAGATAGAGGCCTGCAAGAATGACCTCTACAGCTATTCCGAGGAGAGCAACATGGAGTCGTTGAAGCGACTGTCGCACTATTACAAGAAATGGTTTCTTCTGCAGGAGATGCAGGAACGGGCCATCTCCAGCCATGAGCAGTACGACCTGCTGTCGCAGCAGGTGAAGAACAACGAGCTGATTGAGGGCTTCGGACAGTTGATGCGAGAGCTGGCCGGTGCCATTGCTCAATATGCTGATTCGCTGATTACCGGAGAGCCTTATCGTCATCCCCTCTCCTTGCGGTGGACCGTTACGGCCCTGCAGCGGATGCTGGAGGATGAGCAGGGAGAGACACACTACCTGACGCTCTCCCTGCTGATGCGAAACCTGATCGGGCTGGAGAAGAATCTACGCATGGATGAAGTGTCGGCAGCAGAGATCGATCTTTCCGGCTTTTACAGCCGCAAGCCTGAGAGAAAAAGGCTGCGGGAGCTCTTCACACCCGCTCACCCCCGTTTCCGCTTTGCGGTACGGCTTACGCTGGGATGGCTACTCGGATACGGGATGATGCAGCTGCTCCACTTCGAGAAAGGGGCCTGGATCCTGCTCACCTCGCTGATCGTTTTTCAACAGACCTACAGCGCCACCCGCATGCGTCTCTTTCACCGTGTGCTGGGCACACTGCTGGGTGTCATCCTCGGGGTGACCCTGGCGCAGCTACTGCCCACACAGGCAGGGCATATCCTGCTGCTGCTCGGGTCTATCTATGCCTTCTTCTACTGGCTCAAGAAGAACTACACCATCGCTGCCATCTTC
>JADLKK010000166.1 GCA_016839025.1 Proteiniphilum sp. | reverse complement strand
ATCTGCTTGATCACCGAGAGCAGTCCGTTGGAACGGGTGGGCGACAGATGTTCGGTGAGTCCGATCTCTTTCAGGAAGCGCAGCTCGCTGCCGATGATCTCATCGGGGGTGCGGCCGTTGAAGACACGCAGCACCAAGGCCAGCAACCCTTTCACGATGATGGCGTCGCTCTCTGCCTGAAACCAGAGTCTCCCGTCACGGTAGTCGCTCTGCAACCAGACACGGCTCTGGCACCCCTCAATGATGTTAGAGGGTGTTTTATACTGCTCATCCAACGGTGCCAGGGCATTTCCCTGCTCGATGATCACCGCATATTTATCCATCCAGTCATCGTAGATGCTGAACTCATCAATAATTTCCTGTTCTGTCTTATCTATTGTCTGCATAATCAAAAAATAATCTTAACCACTCTACCCCTGTAGAATCTTTTTAGTTCTCGGTATAAAGCAGCTCGAGCACCGTCTGACCGACAGCCTTCAGCGTGTTGCGGTCGATGTTGCGCATATCGTCCTTCAGGGTATGCCAGTGTGGCCCGAAACCGGTGCGGGAATCTCTTTTCAGGTTGATGATGTTGATGCTGGGTGCCCGCTCCAGCTCGTTCACCGGGAGATGGTCATCGGTAATATACCCACCCTGTTGCTGAGGGAAGTAGCTTCCGTAACCCAGTTTACGGGCGGTACTCCATACCCTTTCTACAATAGCAGGGGCATACTGTAGCGAATAGCCCTCCTTCAGGAAGGTGGCACCCGCTGACCCCACCATGTCGAGCAGGATCCCATACTCGGCGCGATAGTGCTCCACATGTGGCTGTTCCGCCCAGTAGCGTGAACCCATGCACCACCAGTCACCGGTTACCTGTTGTTGTCCGAACGAAGGTTGTCCCCAATCCTCCAGGTCGAAGAAGATGATGTCGACACCTACATCCAATGGCTTTTGCTGCAGCTGGCGGGCTATCTCCAGCAGCACCCCTACCCCGCTGGCACCATCATCGGCACCGGAAATGGGCTGTTGCCTACGTTCCGGATCGCTCTCCTCGTCGGCAAAAGGACGGGAGTCCCAGTGGGCGAAAAGCAATATCCTCTTCTCCTGCTCAGGAGCAAAACTGCCAATAATGTTACGAATGGGGAGCCTCCTGCCGTCGTAATGTGTCACCTCTGTCCGCTGTTCGGTCACCTCTGCCCCAAAGGAAGCCAGCTTCGCAGACAGATAGTTGCCACACGCTTCATGTGCAGCCGTACCGGGTACACGGGGACCGAACGCCACCTGCTCCTCCAGATAACGATAAGTACTATCGGCATTGAATACCGGTGATTGCGGTTGGTACGGTTCAACCACCGCCATACTGCTTTTTCCCGACTGGCAGGAGTTGCACGACATGGTAAGCAGCATCCCCGCCGTCATCGCAACCACCAGTGAAAACATCCCTGCTCGTTTCATCCCTTTCTTGTTTGATCAATCTCCTTCCATCTGAATCAATCTTCACTACACGTTCCGCTGGTAGTTGAACTCCGCTATGCCAATATTCCTGTAGGTTTCCTTCAGTGCTTCCTCATCGTCGGAGATCACCAGCAGCTTATCCCCTGCGTGCAGTTCTGTCTGTCCTGTAGGCACAAAGTATTGCTCATCACGTTTCACCATTACCACCAATGTTTTGTCGGGAAAGGGCATCTCTATAAGGTTCTTACCAAACTGTAACGCCTCCTCGGTAATCAGTATCTCGGTCATGGCCGATTTGATCTCCTCGGCAAACTCCACGTCAAAATCCTCAAATGCCTTGTATCTGGTTGGTCTGGCTGCCAGCTTCAGCCATTTGGCCACCAGGGGCAATGAGGTACCCTGCACCAGAAGGGAGACAATGGTGATGACAAAGACCATGTTGAAAATCCATCTGGCATCAGGAATACCGGCGGCAAGGGGAAGAATGGCAAAGATGATGGGCACAGCGCCCCTCAGTCCCACCCAGGAGACATAGAGCTTATCCTTGAACCGGATCTTGCGGAAAGGAGCCAACGTAAGAAACACCGTCAACGGTCGCCCTACAAAGATCAGGAAGAAAGAGATGATCAGTGCCGGCACCAGCACGTCGATCAGTTCAGCGGGATTGACCAGCAGTCCCAACGTGAGGAAGAGCAGTATCTGGCTCATCCAGGCAAATCCATCCATGAACTTCATGGAGGTACGCTTGTGGGAGAACCGGGAGTTGCCGATCACCAATCCCGCAATATAAACGGCCAAATAACCGTTACCCTGCAGGAAGTAGGTTGCAGCGAATATGAAGATACCCAGTATCAACAAAAGAATGGGGTAAAGAGAGGCATTGTCCATCCGGATACGGTTGATGATGCTTACCGCAGCCTTTCCCCCCAGGTATCCGCTGGCTGCACCCACCGTGAGCTGTACCACGATTTCCAGCAGCACCATGCCGATATGGGGATCGTCGCCAGACTGCATGATGCCCATGAACATTATGGTGAGCATGTAGGCCATCGGGTCGTTGCTACCACTCTCCAGTTCGAGCAGTGGCCGAAGATTGTTCTTCAGCACCAACCCTTTGGAGCGGAGGATACCAAATACCGAAGCCGAGTCGGTGGAGGAGAAGGTGGAAGCCAACAGCATGGCTGTCAGCAGGCTGATACCAAGTCCTGCGAACATATGCCCCGACAACCACCAGATAAAGAAGCCTGTTACAAGAGCCGTAATCAGCACCCCCAGGGTGGCGAGCACCACTCCGGGCCCGATCACCGGCTTGATCTCCCTGAACTTGGTATCGAGTCCACCCGAGAAGAGAATAATGGTCAGACAGATGGTGCCAATGATCTGTGCCGTTTGTACATTCTCGAATTCCAGTCCGAAACCGTCAGAGCCGAAGATCATTCCCACCAGCAGGAACAACAGCAGCACCGGCACCCCGAAACGATGTCCCGCCTTTCCCAACAGCATACTGATGAAAAACAATACTGAGCCCGTAAGCAATAGTAGTTCTGTACTTATCGTCATGGTTGTGGTGTTGTTACTTGTGAAAAGCGGAGCGCTGATTCCGTCACGGTAAGTGTAGCATTGCTCCCCATTACCAGGGGATAGTTTTCCCTGACATGCCCTACCGGAAAACCAAAACAGAGCGGGAATCCCTGATTCTTCACTACCTCGTAGAGCGATTGCAGCAGGGGAGAGTTCATTTCTGTATCC
>JADLKK010000165.1 GCA_016839025.1 Proteiniphilum sp. | reverse complement strand
CAAAGAGAGATTGTGGATCAGATTACCGCTATTGACAATAGCATTGACAATCTTCAGTCTGTCAGACTGGATAGTACAAATCTGGTTATTCTACTTGAGGAAGCGGCATCAAGAAAGAGCGCTGACTATACCTGGGATAGTTACCATTCCCTTCAGATGGCAATTGCTACTGCAGGTGAGGTGAATGCAACCGCTAGGTCACAGCTGGCAGTTGACAAACAGATACTGTTGCTGCGCAAAGCAATGAGCGAGTTGGTGAAGGCTAGCAGCGTTGACAAGACGACACTAGGCGAAGTGCTCACCCTCGCGCTTGAGCGAATGAAAGCACAGGAAGCATGGAATGCCCTTGCTGTGAAGGTGCCTGAGTATGCTCCATGGGCACCATTTGCTTATAGACGACTGCTGCATCAGCATGGCGAAGCGCAGAAAGTTTATGCGAACATAGACAGGAACTACAGCCAGCACGAGGTAAACCAAGCTGCTTCGGCATTGAATGCGGTCATCAACACAATGAGACCGGGCAACTTGCCTGAACCGGAGGATCTATACCCGCTCACACGACTGCTGAGACAGGCTGACAGGATACCCCCCGGTGAGGTGACTCCCGCTCTGACAGAAACAGTCTCCTATGCGAGGATGGTTGTCTCTTACGTCAACGACGGCAGCGGCACGCATGATATGATCCGCAATGCACTTGAGAAGTTGAGAAACGTACTGAATTAAATGGAATGTGATCATGATCATTAAAATTTGATATTCGTGAATAGACGGGAGCCCGAAACCAATTGTTTCGGGCTCTTTATTTGAAATGTTACCTTTCAGAAAACTCTTTTCCAATTCATTTTTTGTTGTTCAAGACTTTTCATATACCATATATTTTCGTACTTTTATGAGCTAATTGGGATAGCTGATAGATTACAGCTATCATTGCTGCTTTAATATCATCGTGTAGAATAATGCCAAGAAGATCAAGAAGGAACAAACAACCTGCAAAGAGAATTTACAGGAGAAAGGGTTTTATACTGTTTTTGGGTTTTTTTATTGGGGTACTTTTTATTGCATCCCTTTACCAGACGTCAGTTTATTTCTCCACAAATGAATCATGTATGATGTGTCATGTGCATCCCCATGCCGAGGAGAGCTGGCGCTTGTCGACCCATGTCAATAACGGAAGCGGGGTGATGGTCAATTGTGTCGACTGTCACCTGCCGCCCAAGGACAACACCTGGGAGCACTACTCAGCAAAGGTGGCACTGGGTGCCCGTGACCTGTGGGGCTACCTCACCAAAGATAGCACCGATTTTGACTGGGAAAGCAAGTCGGAACTGGAGCATGCGGTGAAGTACATACCCAATGAATCCTGTGTGAAGTGCCACCAGAACCTCTTCCCCGAAGGGGTGACGGATGATGCGGTGACTGCACATCTCTATTACGAGGAGAATGCTGAGAAGCTTGACCTGCAATGCATCAGCTGCCACCTAGATGCCGGGCACTACAATCCCGACTACGCGCATGGTCAGATGACCGGTATCCCCGGGATGTCGGCATCCTACGATGCGGACAGCAGCCTCTTTTACAAGGAGGCAACACCGGTACACTCCTTCACCGATTTCAGGGAACAGATTCCCGGAACCACTGTCTCTTTTCAGATGAGAGCAATTGAGGGTGGCACCTTCAAAATGGGAAGTCCTGAGAAGGAACCGTTCCGCAATGAGGATGAGTCACCTCAACATGAGGTGTCAATTGATCCATTCTTCATGGCTGAGGTAGAGACCACCTGGGATCAGTACTGGGCATTCTACGCCGAAACGATGAGCGAAGGACGTACACCCCCTGAGGTGGTGTATCAAAACAACCTGAAAGCGATGGGAGTGGATGCGATCTCCGGACCCACCTCCCCCTTTGGCTATCCCGATCAGGGATGGGGACAGGGCGACCGTCCCGCGATCACAATGACCCATTATGCGGCCGAAACATTTTGCCAGTGGCTTTCAGAGAAGACAGGAAAGAAATACCGCCTGCCGACCGAGGCAGAGTGGGAGTATGCGGCCCGTGGCGGCACCGAAACAGCCTATTTCTTCCCAGGCAGTCCGAAGGCATTCTCTGATCATGGCTTCCTGCGAAACATCTTCAAGCCGAAAACAGATAGCATCAGCGCTTATGTGATTTACAATAAGAACAGCCACAGTCGTACACAGCCCCCCTCATCGGTACTTCCGAACCCCTTCGGGTTGAAAAATATGCTGGGAAACGTGATGGAGTATTGTGCCGATCAATACGACCCGCAAGCGTACGCAAACCGGAGTGGTGAAACCCGCAACCCCCTGGTAACTGAGGGGGATGAATGGGTGGTACGCGGAGGACTCTACTCCTCCGATGCCTCCGATGTACGCAGTGCTGCACGCAGCCATACCCGTCATGACGATTGGCTCAAGACCGATCCCCAGCAACCCAAGAGTATCTGGTGGTACTCCGATATCAAGGGTATCGGCTTCCGTGTCGTTTGTGAACCTGACCCAACCCTCTTTTGAGAGAAGTTTGACAACGCCTCTCTCGCTGTGACAGACAAATCTTATATAGAGAAAACAACAGAAAACATATTCAATCTATCGACTAAAAAAATCTGAGCAATGAAAAAAGAAAACAATCTGACCAGAAGGTCTTTTCTGAAGACATCTGCTGTTGCAGGTGCCGTAGGTGTGATTGGTACCGGATCCGCAGGTCTGCTGACCTCTTGTAGCGGAAACGAGAAATCAGGAAACAACCCCTTGAAGGAGCCGGGAACCTACTATGTTCCGGAATTGCCCGACCTGGCTGCCGATGGCAAAGAACTCAAAGCAGGTGTCGTGGGTTGCGGCGGTCGCGGTTCAGGGGCAGCCATCAACTTCCTCAACGCCGCCAATGGAGTTACCATTGTTGCATTGGGTGATGTGTTTCAGGACAGGGTTGATTCACTGGCCGACAAGCTGAAAACAGAGAAGAACATCGACATACCGGCTGAAAAACGATTCGTGGGGCTTGATGCCTACAAGCAGGTGATCGACAGTGAGATTGACATCCTGATCGATTGTACACCTCCCTTCTTCCGCGCAGAACACTTCAAATATGCAGTTGAGAAAAACAAACATGCTTTCCTGGAAAAACCGATCTGCGTAGATGCAGTGGGGTACCGCACCATCGTGGCGGCTGCCAAACAGGCACAAGCCAAGAACCTGAGCGTGGTCACCGGTACGCAGCGCCACCACCA
>JADLKK010000164.1 GCA_016839025.1 Proteiniphilum sp. | reverse complement strand
TTTGCTCTTTAAAAATCTGGATCAAGCTGAAAATTGAAACACTGAACAACGAAAGTTGTTCGTGAGTCTCTCAAATTTTCGCAACACGATGATGAATCGAAAGAAACATCTTCGGGTTGTGAGGTTAAGCGACTAAGCGTACACGGTGGATGCCCTGGCAGTCAGAGGCGATGAAGGACGTGCTAATCTGCGATAAGCGTCGGTAAGGTGATATGAACCGTTATAACCGGCGATTTCCGAATGGGGAAACCCAGTGTGTTTCGACACACTATCATTAACTGAATCCATAGGTTAATGAGGCGAACCGGGGGAACTGAAACATCTAAGTACCCCGAGGAAAAGAAATCAACCGAGATTCCCCCAGTAGCGGCGAGCGAACGGGGAGCAGCCCAGAGCCTGAATCAGTGTGTGTGTTAGTGGAAGCGTCTGGAAAGGCGCGCGATACAGGGTGACAGCCCCGTACACAAAAATGCACATGCTGTGAGCTCGATGAGTAGGGCGGGACACGTGGTATCCTGTCTGAATATGGGGGGACCATCCTCCAAGGCTAAATACTCCTGACTGACCGATAGTGAACCAGTACCGTGAGGGAAAGGCGAAAAGAACCCCGGCGAGGGGAGTGAAAAAGAACCTGAAACCGTGTACGTACAAGCAGTGGGAGCACGCTTAGGCGTGTGACTGCGTACCTTTTGTATAATGGGTCAGCGACTTATATTCTGTAGCAAGGTTAACCGAATAGGGGAGCCGAAGGGAAACCGAGTCTTAACTGGGCGTTAAGTTGCAGGGTATAGACCCGAAACCCGGTGATCTAGCCATGGGCAGGTTGAAGGTTGGGTAACACTAACTGGAGGACCGAACCGACTAATGTTGAAAAATTAGCGGATGACTTGTGGCTGGGGGTGAAAGGCCAATCAAACCGGGAGATAGCTGGTTCTCCCCGAAAGCTATTTAGGTAGCGCCTCGTGAATTCATCTCCGGGGGTAGAGCACTGTTTCGGCAAGGGGGTCATCCCGACTTACCAACCCGATGCAAACTGCGAATACCGGAGAATGTTATCACGGGAGACACACGGCGGGTGCTAACGTCCGTCGTGAAGAGGGAAACAACCCAGACCGCCAGCTAAGGTCCCAAAGTCATGGTTAAGTGGGAAACGATGTGGGAAGGCCCAGACAGCCAGGATGTTGGCTTAGAAGCAGCCATCATTTAAAGAAAGCGTAATAGCTCACTGGTCGAGTCGGCCTGCGCGGAAGATGTAACGGGGCTAAACCATGCACCGAAGCTGCGGCAGCGACGCTGATGCGTTGTTGGGTAGGGGAGCGTTCTGTAAGCCTGCGAAGGTGTGCTGTGAGGCATGCTGGAGGTATCAGAAGTGCGAATGCTGACATAAGTAACGATAAAGCGGGTGAAAAGCCCGCTCGCCGGAAGACCAAGGGTTCCTGTCCAACGTTAATCGGGGCAGGGTGAGTCGACCCCTAAGGCGAGGCCGAAAGGCGTAGTCGATGGGAAACAGGTTAATATTCCTGTACTTGGTGTTACTGCGAAGGGGGGACGGAGAAGGCTATGTTGGCCGGGCGACGGTTGTCCCGGTTTAAGCGTGTAGGCTGGTTTTCCAGGCAAATCCGGAAAATCAAGGCTGAGGCGTGATGACGAGGCACTACGGTGCTGAAGCAACAAATGCCCTGCTTCCAGGAAAAGCCTCTAAGCATCAGGTAACATCAAATCGTACCCCAAACCGACACAGGTGGTCAGGTAGAGAATACCAAGGCGCTTGAGAGAACTCGGGTGAAGGAACTAGGCAAAATGGTGCCGTAACTTCGGGAGAAGGCACGCTGATATGTAGGTGAAGTCCCTCGCGGATGGAGCTGAAATCAGTCGAAGATACCAGCTGGCTGCAACTGTTTATTAAAAACACAGCACTGTGCAAACACGAAAGTGGACGTATACGGTGTGACGCCTGCCCGGTGCCGGAAGGTTAATTGATGGGGTTAGCGCAAGCGAAGCTCTTGATCGAAGCCCCGGTAAACGGCGGCCGTAACTATAACGGTCCTAAGGTAGCGAAATTCCTTGTCGGGTAAGTTCCGACCTGCACGAATGGCGTAACGATGGCGGCGCTGTCTCCACCCGAGACTCAGTGAAATTGAAATCGCTGTGAAGATGCAGTGTACCCGCGGCTAGACGGAAAGACCCCGTGAACCTTTACTATAGCTTGACACTGAACATTGAGCCTTGATGTGTAGGATAGGTGGGAGGCTTTGAAGTGTGGACGCCAGTCTGCATGGAGCCGACCTTGAAATACCACCCTTTAATGTTTGATGTTCTAACGTTGACCCGTAATCCGGGTTGCGGACAGTGTCTGGTGGGTAGTTTGACTGGGGCGGTCTCCTCCTAAAGAGTAACGGAGGAGCACGAAGGTTGGCTAATCCTGGTCGGACATCAGGAGGTTAGTGCAATGGCATAAGCCAGCTTGACTGCGAGCGTGACGGCGCGAGCAGGTGCGAAAGCAGGTCATAGTGATCCGGTGGTTCTGAATGGAAGGGCCATCGCTCAACGGATAAAAGGTACTCCGGGGATAACAGGCTGATACCGCCCAAGAGTTCATATCGACGGCGGTGTTTGGCACCTCGATGTCGGCTCATCACATCCTGGGGCTGAAGTAGGTCCCAAGGGTATGGCTGTTCGCCATTTAAAGTGGTACGCGAGCTGGGTTTAGAACGTCGTGAGACAGTTCGGTCCCTATCTGCCGTGGGCGCTGGAGAACTGAGGGGGGCTGCTCCTAGTACGAGAGGACCGGAGTGGACGCATCACTGGTGTTCGGGTTGTCATGCCAATGGCACTGCCCGGTAGCTAAATGCGGAAGAGATAAGTGCTGAAAGCATCTAAGCACGAAACTTGCCCCGAGATGAGTTCTCCCTGACTCCTTGAGAGTCCTGAAGGAACGTTGAAGACGACGACGTTGATAGGCCGGGTGTGTAAGCGCAGCGATGCGTTGAGCTAACCGGTACTAATGAACCGTGAGGCTTAACCTTACAACGCCGAAGCTGTTTTGGCGGATGAGAGAAGATTTTCAGCCTGATACAGATTAAATCAGAACGCAGAAGCGGTCTGATAAAACAGAATTTGCCTGGCGGCCGTAGCGCGGTGGTCCCACCTGACCCCATGCCGAACTCAGAAGTGAAACGCCGTAGCGCCGATGGTAGTGTGGGGTCTCCCCATGCGAGAGTAGGGAACTGCCAGGCATCAAATTAAGCAG
>JADLKK010000030.1 GCA_016839025.1 Proteiniphilum sp. | reverse complement strand
CTGTACGCCAGGGTGATGAAATATTTTGCAGGTAAATATTTAATTCTTATCTTTGCACCCGCAAACAGAGATTTACTCATTTACAACAATTACTAAATGGCAACAAAATTACGTTTACAGAGAAGGGGACGCAAGAATTATCCTTTTTACCAGATTATTGTTGCAGATAGCAGAGCTCCACGGGATGGAAAGTATATCGAACGGATCGGTTCCTACAATCCGAATACACATCCTGCTACGATCACTTTAGATTTCGACAGAGCTCTGTATTGGCTGCAAACAGGGGCACAGCCCTCTGATACCGTACGCAACATCCTTTCCGACGAAGGGGTGCTGATGAAGAAGCATCTCCTGGGCGGAGTCGCCAAGGGCGCATTTGATGAGGCAGAAGCTGAAAGGCGTTTCGAATCATGGAAGAATAACAAACAACAGGCCAACCACTCACTGAAGCTGAAGGATGAAGAAAAAGAGCGTGCGGAAGCAAAAGCTCGTCTGCAGGCTGAAAAAGAGGTGAACAAGGCGAGAGCAGAGGTGCTGGCACAGAAGAGGGCTGAAGAGGAAGCAGCCAACGCTCCTGTAGTAGAAGAGTCACCCGCACCTGCGGTGGAAGAGTTGAAAGCTGAAGAAGTACCCGCTGCTGATGAACCCCCCGTGGTGGAGGAGGCTCCCGCAGTTGAAGAGCCGAAAGCTGAGACACCTGCTGCTGAAGAGAAGAAAGAAAGCGCTGAATAAATCAAGCAAACATACTATATCCATAAAAAAGCCGGAGTCTTGTCACTCCGGTTTTTTTATGGATATAGCAGCCGAGGGATTGACACTCCTCTAATTTACCTCCTGCTTCGTACGAAAATCGTAAAAGGTCTTTCGCGTCAGATCGGCCAGCGAGAGCTGGTAGTTGATATAGGCTCTCAGGTGGGAAGTATAGGCGTTGTTAAGACGATTCCTCTCCAGGGCCAGATCCTGGCTGTCGATGTCACCATCGGCGAATCGTTGGCGGGTAATTTCGAAGCTTTTTTCTGCTACCAATACATTCTTCTCCAGCACCTGCAACCGTTTCAGGTTGCTGTTGATACCCGCAATCAGGTTTTTCACCTCGGTTTCAATCTCCCGTTCTACCTCCTCTTTGCGGTAGTGGGCCTGCTTCAGCCGCGATTCAGCCGCTCGCACCTGCGCCCTGTTCTCACCCCAGTCGAGGATGGGTATGGTAACAGTAAGTCCCACGCCATAGCTGGCATCCCTATCCAGCAGGTTGCTGTAGGAACTACTGATGGCATCCAGGAAGCCGATACCGGCTTGTTGGTTGACACCCGCCTTCTCGAAGTAGGCATCGATTCTGCCCTCTATCATGCCGTTGGCACGTTGCTGTTTGATGTTCAACTTCTGCAACTCTATCTGGATCTCCTGTTCGCGTACCTCGAGCCTGTTCTTCAAAGCCAGGTCTACAGCCATCACAGGATCGATGATTACCACCTGGTAGTTCAGTTCGCTGTTGAGGCTGATGCTGTCGCCCAGCTCCAGTCCGAGCAGCTCCTTGAAGGAGTTCTTGGCCGATGACTCGTTTAGTTGGGCGATGTCATAATTGTTCTGTGCCTCCGCCAGATCCACCTCCATTTGTAGTGCATCGACTTCACGGATCAACCCTGCAGCATATTTGTTCTTTGAGATCTCAAACGCCTCCATCTGCCTCTCCAGGTCGAGAGCAGCAATCTCCATGCTCCGTTGTAGCGACAAGAGGTTGTAGTAGGCACTGCTCACCTGATACACCAGGTTCAGTTCTTCCCGCTTAAACTGTTTGTTGGAACGTTCATAATCCAGTTCCGCCCTTTTCAGCGAGGATCGGATCCGGTTGTAGGCATAAAAGGAGCTGAGGGGTTGGTTGAAGCCGATACGGGAACGCAGCCGTGAGGAACGAAAGCTGCTCTCCAGGTTTTCGCCACTGGAAAGGGTATTCTGAACGAAGATATTCCCGTCGGTGGGCAGTGGTTGGTTGATGGTCAGCGTGCCGGAGTGACCCACTTCCCTGATGGGATAGTAATAGGTGATGCCGGTGGTATCCTTCCAGCTTTCAATGGTTTCGCTGTATTGCGGAGTCGCAATGGTCATGTCGATATGGGTCTTCAACCTGCTGGTGGCCGACTTCAGGTTATATTCGGCGATTTTGAGATCTTCGCCCAGCTTCAGCATACTGTAACTCTTGCTCTTTGCAATCTCAATACTCTCCCCAAGTGTCAGGGTGTGAATGGATTGTCCCTGCAGGAAGAGGCAGTTGACCACCAGGATGGTGATGGCGTAAAATGACTTCCTCCGATCGTGTGTTGTCATCTGTTTGATTGTATAAGTGGTGTGGGATTTTTCTTCTCTCCGTTCACTCGGTCGGAGTGTATCAAACCGTCTTTCAGGTAGATGTTTCGATTTGCATAGTCGGCAATCTCCTGCTCGTGTGTGATCAGGATAATGGTATTGCCTTCACGATGCAATTCATCGAAGAGACGCATGATCTCAACTCCCGTTTTGGAGTCAAGTGCACCGGTAGGTTCATCGGCCAGCAGGATGCCAGGCCGGGTGACCAATGCCCGGGCAATAGCCACCCGCTGCCGTTGGCCACCACTCAGTTCGTTGGGTTTGTGGTGTATGCGGTCGGTGAGTCCCACCTTCTCCAGTGCCAGCCATGCCATCTCTCTTCTTTCCTGAGCAGGTGTACCGGCATAGATCAGGGGTAGCTCCACGTTCTGAATGGCATCGAGACGTGGCAACAGGTTGAAGTTTTGAAAGATGAAGCCGATCTCCCTGTTGCGCATCACCGAGAGGGCATCGTCATCGAGCGTACTGACATCGGTTCCATTGAGGAAATAGTTGCCGGAGGTGGCGGTGTCGAGGCAGCCGAGGATGTTCATCAGTGTGGATTTCCCAGATCCTGAAGGTCCCATGATGGCTACATATTCGTTTTTTTCTATTGCAAGGTTGATGCCATGGATCACTGCTATTTCGCTGTTTCCCAATGCATAGCTTTTTCTCAGTTCTTTTATCTCTATCAGCATGATACGTTTTTGCTTATTCGTGACGAATCGAATCGACCGGTTTCAGGTTGGCTGCGTTTTTTGCTGGCAGGTAGCCAAAGCTCACCCCCACAATAACGGAGAAGGAGAAAGCTACCAGTACGGAGTAAGGCCTGATAAAGGTGGTGATATCGGTGAAGAGGGTTACGGTGAGAGAGAGCAGGACCCCAATTACCACGCCGATAATGCCACCGGTGATGCTAATGGCCACCGACTCGGTTACAAACTGACTCATGATATCTGCTTTGCGTGCCCCCACGGCACGCCGGATGCCGATCTCACGGGTACGCTCCATCACGGTTGCCAGCATGATGTTCATGATGCCGATGCCACCTACCAACAAGGAGATGGCGGCGATTGCGCCCAGCAGGAAGTTGTAAATCTGTCGTTCTTTCTCTTCCTGCTTGAGTAGTTCGAATGGAATTACGATGCTGTAGTCATCGTTGTTGAAATGGTGCCGTTTCAGGATCTCGTCAATGATTTTGGAGGCTTCTGCCAGCCTGTCGGAGTTGGTTATCCGTACCGTGA
This sequence comes from Proteiniphilum sp., assembly GCA_016839025.1. Taxonomy (GTDB): domain Bacteria; phylum Bacteroidota; class Bacteroidia; order Bacteroidales; family Dysgonomonadaceae; genus Proteiniphilum. The sequence continues at coordinate 22,013 of JADLKK010000030.1, read as the reverse complement.
TCTGTTGTATCTGACTGGCAAGTATCTTCTCGGGTGTGAAACGGTTTAGAAAGAGAGAGAGAGGTACGTAGAGGTCGCTGTTCAGGTCTCTGGCTGCCAGTTCCCCTACCGTTTCGGTGAAGAGACTCTTAGCCTCCAGTACGCCGATCACCTCCAGCCACTGGTCGTCGATTTTCACCATCTGTCCCACAGGATTGGCTCCCTTGAAAAAAGTGGCTGCAATGCCAGCCCCCAGCACACAAACCTTCAGTCGTTCCCGCTCATGCGTCTCATTGATGAAGTATCCCTGTTGCAGCGAATAGTTCATCATCCCAAAAAAATCGGGTGTGATACCTATCACGGTCGATTTCACCGATTGGTCATTATACTGTACATCGGTGTTTCTCTCAGCCTGCGAGGCAATGCGTTCCACCCCCGGTACAATCTCCCGTATCACGGCTGCATCTCTCAGGGACAGACCCTGCGAAAAGCGGGCCCTCATTTCCTCGAGCTCCGTGTCGGAGAGTGATTTCTCCCGTATGATGATATTGTTCACCCCCAGATCCTGGTACTTGGCGATGGCTTCCCGTTTGGCACCCTCACCAATGGAGAGCATGGTGATCACCGAAGCCACGCCAAAGATGATTCCCAGCATGGTGAGGAATGAGCGAAATTTGTGGTCGGTCAGACCTTTTATGGCCAGTCGTATGTTTTCTCCGTATTGCATATTCCAGACTGCTTATTGAAATTCACAACTTACCGTCATGCCTGGCTTTAGTCTTTCATCCGGAGCCAGCAGGGTCACCTCCACATCGAATATTTTTTGGCGTGAAGTACGATCTTTTGTGCGGCACAGTTTACCGATATAACTTACCTTCCCGTCGAAAGTCACACTGGGCAGTGCATCCAGGCGTACAACCACCCCTTGCCCCTGGTTGATCCTCAGAAAATCGGTTTCATTCACTTGGGTGATCACCTTCATGAAGGCGAGTTCGGGCACGTTGGCCAGGTTGTTACCCGCGTAGATATTGTCACCAATCTTGTAGATGTTACGACTGTTATCCTGTCGGTTTATCTCAATCTGGAAGACACCCGAAACAGGCGTACGCAGCGTGAGGGTGGGGAGCAGTCCCCTGGCATCCTCGATATCCTTCCTGATCTGTTCCACGCGGATCTTCTGGATCCTAAGGTTGTTCTCGTTGATCTTTTTGCTCAGCTCAAATACCCGCTTCTCTTTCTCCAGGTTGATGGTGGCCTGTTCAAACTCCATCTGCTTGATCTGTTGCTGTCGGTCCGATTCAAAACGGGTGGCCTCCAGTTCAATTTTCTTCAGTTCGTATGAGGAGAGTTCATTTCTGATTCGCGACTCGCTTTCCTGACGCCTGTTCTCCTGCTCGACGATCATCTTTTCCAGTGCAGCCAACTGTGTTTCCATGTTGCTCTCCCTGTCGAGAATATATTTGTTGATTGCTGCCGGATCGAGCTGGGCTACTGAATCCCCTTGCTCGACTATTGTCCCGTGGTTGAGCAGTCCAATAATCTTCATCTCATACCAGTGACGTCCATAGCGTGGAATTACGAACGACACCGAATTGATGGCTGCCAGTTCTCCAGTCTCTACGATGGTGCGTCCGTCAGAAGTAGTCTTTCCTTCATCACCCGGCAAAATGCGCCCCCCACATGAAAACAGCAGCAACATGAGGGTTGTGGACAGCCATCTGGTCATTGTTTTTTTCATACCTTTTTCCCTGATTCCGGTTTCTTATTATCTGCAGGCAGAAGAAACGGATCGGTCAACGCAATCTCATCTCCTTCGCGCAGTCCATCTGTTACCACCACAAAATCAGTATTGCTGATGCCTGTTCCGATCTCTACTTTTTGGTAATTGTTGCCACTTTTCCGGTATACAAAGTATCTGTCGCCCTCCATCCGAAGTGCATCCAGGGGAATGTAAAGCACATCTTCAACCTTATCCATGATGATCCTGCAACTCACTGTCAAACCAGGTAGCAGGTTGCGGTCGGTTTCATTGAGCAGAATCTCTACAGGAAAGACTTTGATCTTCGATGATCGTTCCTTGTTGACCGCCAGATTGGCGATTGTCTCTACCTTTCCGGTAAAGATGCTGTCGGAGAATGCATCGGGTCTGATCTCCACCCGAAGTCCCTTACTGATCTTGGCAATGTCCACTTCATTGATCTGTACGATGGCTTTGAGTGAGCTTAGGTCAGGCAACTGGATGAGTGGCAACCCCCCCCAGCACTGATCGCCAATCTGAAACTTGTTATTGCTGCTTCTGTTGCGCGAAATGATGGCGATACCGGGAGATGGGGAGACCACCGAGAGCTGACGCAGTGTTTCTTCTGCTTCACTGAGATCAGATTCATGCCTCCGGATTGATAGCTGCTTCTGTTTTACCTCCTCATGTTGAATCTTGATGCGATTCTCTATCTGTTCGCGGGCACGCTGCAACGCTATCTCCGCTTTATCCAGGTTCAGTTGTATCTCTTTCTTACGGATCTCAGATTCATACTCCGATGATTCAAAGCGTATCCTGGAAATCTCATGAGATATCCTGGTCACCTCCAGCGAAGCCCTGAGGTCTTCCAGATCCGACTGATGTTGTGCGAGCATCCGCTCATACTCGGCGTTCGCAATCTCCAGGTTCGACTCGGCATCAATAATCCCCTTGAGCACCTCCGAGGGATCAAATACCACCAACGTATCTCCTTTTTTTACCTCCTGACCGTCCCTTACCATCTCCGTGATTTTCAGGTTTCCGTACCGCCAGGAGATACGAGGTGCGACAATGTGGGTTGATTGAATGGCTTCTATTTCCCCTGCCTCGTAAAGGTCGAGAAAGAGGGTGCCTCTGGCGACCTTTCCTTCCGGTACCCGATCCTGGTGTGTCTCCTTTTTCTTGCTGCAGCCGAACAGCAGGAATAGACACAGGATACATGTGATTGTTGTGCGGAATCTGATTTCCATGTTGCTATGTGATTAGAATGATACGATTTTGGGCTTCATTGTTCCCTGGGCAATTTGCTGCTCCTGATCTGCGATGGGTGGGGAGTGATCAGTGAAATAATTTCACCCCTTCTCAACCCTTCTGTGATCACCGATTCTTTTTGCGAGGAGAGGCCGGTTTTGATTTGCCTCATCTCATACTTCCCCCTATTTTTCACATGAACCACCTTCATTGAATCAACCTCGGAAATAGCTATCAGGGGCACCACAATGGTGTCGGGGAGATAACGCACGATCACGCGGCTTTCTGCTGTAAAACCCGGTTCTGGTGGCTCCAGAAGGGAATCGATCGATGCCTCTGCCTCAAAGTATTTCACTTTTGAGTCTCTGTTCACAGGCTGGCCTACCGGTTGCTTACGGATGATTTTGCCATATGCCTTGTTACCAGGCATCGCATTGAAGCTATAGCTGACCGAATCCAGCTCGCTGATATACTTGAAATCTGTTTCATTCATCCTCATCCTGACTTTCATTTCCTTCAGCTCCGGGATGATTACCAGTGGCATGTTGTTCCAGACGTTTTCACCCTCCATCAGTTTGCTGCCTGTTCTTCGTGATTCGGCAATGATGGCAAGGCCATCCTTGGGAGCCCTGATGGTTAACTCATCCAGATTCTTTTTCACTGTTTCCAGACGGTTTCCCAGCCGTTTGATCTGTATCTCCAGGGTTCGGATTTCCGATTCATTGATGATCTCCAGTGCATGCAGCCTGCTCCTTAGCCTTGTTTTTTCAATGAATGCCCGTTCCAACTCCAGTTCGCTGATCCGCCTTTGTGTGGGAGAAGCAAACCGGAACTGGAGAGAATCCAGATTGGCTATTTCTGTGTCAGCTTCGTTGTTTTTCACCTGCGCCTCTAGCAAGGCATATTGCATCTGAAGATCGGCTTTTCGCTTGTTCAGTTCGGCATTTACTGCTTCTATAAAAAGCTGAAGATTGTCATACTCGTTTTCGATGTTGTTGTCCTCTATGATACAGACCACTTCTCCCGCCCTCACCATCGTCCCCTCTTCAACCAAAAATACGATTGTCCCGTTGACATTCATCGGACAGCTGAGGGTGGTGAATTGTGTGGGTTCCACAACCCCCTCCACCAAAATGGAGTTCACAAAGTCTTTGCCGGTAATCGTATAGGTAGAAGCAAGCTCATTATTTTTCTGCCGGCAGGACAGCAAGCAAGTAAGCAATGAGATGAATAGTATGGTTCTCTGGTTTTTCAATTTTCTGCATTTTCCGTGAGGGGATTATCATCCTCTGATCACGCTCCAGAAGCAATCGGGCAGGGAGATGTTGGGCACCTCTGCCGCATCGGCAAAGAGAGGGGCTATCTCCGAGTCGTGAAAGCCTGCAATACCGCAGCCAACACGTGTCACTAGAAAGATGAGATTGGGGTGAGAGCGGGCGAAGCGGATGAACTCCTCCACATAGGGTCGGATCTCCTCCACTCCCCCATGCATGGTGGGGATACCGTAGGACTGCCCCTGCAGTCCCACACCCTGTCCCCATATAGCACCAAACTTGTTGTGGGCGGTTTTGGCGGCACCACCACCGTGACTACCTTCCAGGTTGCTTCCGAAGACGAAAATCTCGTTCTCTTCCAGATCGGCAATATAATCGGGTGTTACTCTGTTCTGCATTTCAGAATGTGATCAACAGTTCTACCGTGAATTTGTTGGAATCCATCTCCGGATTTTCCGCGAAGATGGACATGTCGTTATCGACTAGGTACCATTCGTAGTCGAATCGTAAGATGGAGGAGTAGCCACTTCGGTCGAACCCGAATCCCAATCCTGTTGTCAGTCGGTTGACATCGAACCCATCCCTGTCGAAAGTTTCGTCAATGGCGTCCCAGCGTAACGCGGGGATCATGTTGTCGAAAAAAGAGGATTTGACCGGGAAGTTATAGGCACTCTGTATGTAATAGGAGAGGAGGTCATTGAAAGCTTCGGTTTTGCTCTCCCGCTTCATCAGTTCGGTCTCTATTTTCCAGTTGCCGGTGGCATAACGGAAGTCGGCGCCATAGATAAAGAACTGTTTGGTCTCATCCTTGGGATAGTTGTACATCTTGGCAGTGACACGTGCCCCCTCCATACTGCCCAGTTCGAGACGTCCTCCGTAGGAGAGTTTGTTCTTCCATACCGGGTCATTAATGGCATTGCCGTTGAAGAGTCCCCCCTCCAGCTTAACAGGCAGGTTGCCTATCCGAAAGCCGTATTTGGCCAGCACCCCCAGATCGCGGGTACTGATAAAGTACTTTCCGATAAACGCACGGTTGGCAAACATCATGGTAGCAGGGGTAGTGATGTAGGAGTTAAAGAGCGGAATGCCGGTTTGTCCCAAAGTGATGTGTAACCCATCAAGCGGTGAGAGTGTTCCGCTCAGGTCGAGCACCTTGAAGTCGCCATTGTCGCTCAGCTCCAGTTGTGCACGGTAGGAGGCGAAGTTGTTGATTACGCCTTTTATCCCGATTCGTGAGTTACGCACCGAGAAGCGTGAATTACCGGTTTCGGAAGCATACTCATACTTGTTTTTCAACGAGCCATCCACCTGGTGGGCGGGATACCTTGTGCTGTCGGCCTCTTCAGCCGTCAAATCAAATGATGTCAATAGCAGGAAAAAAATGAGGTAAAGGGTTGTTCGCATAAATTATCTGATTGTATGGATAGTTGTTTGTTTGGGCTGGGCAGACTCGATTCTGAGCAATTGCGCTTTCAGTGCTGTACCCCAGTGGTAACCTCCCATGCTGTTGTTGCCCTGTAATACGCGGTGGCAGGGAATCAGGCAGGCTACCGGGTTTCGTCCCACGGCGCTGCCCACCGCCCGTGCTGCAGTGGGCCGGCCAATGCGATGCGCGAGCGTGCCATAGCTGGTGGTCGTACCACAGGGAACTTCCAGCAGTTCTTGCCAAACGGCCAGCTGGAAGGTTGTTCCCTTGATGTGAAGGGGCAGTGGTTCCTCTCGCCGGGGATCATCGACCAGTGCGAGTGCCTGCCGGTGGAGCAATTTTTCATCGGGAGTGATTTGTGCTGCGGGGTATCGTTTTTTCAGTTCAGAGAGCAGCTGTTGTGGCTCTCCAAATCCGATAAAAGCGATTCCGCGTGCAGTTGAAGCGATTAGCAGCCTGCCATGGAGGCTCTCATAGCGTGCGTAGCTGATCACCGTTCCTTTCTCCTCCTCCGGAGTCATCACTATGATCCGGTGTGTGCCAGGAGTGGCATTTTCGGAGTGTATGCCGTTGTTATCCTTTTTGCTGACCTTCATTTCAATTGCTTGTGGGTGTTTCGATATGTGGATTAGTGTGAAATAAACTGTTTGAAACCGTCAGATTGTATCGTGCCGAACGATCCATCCACCATCTCGTAGATGAAGAGATAATGTAGTCCCGATACGGTGGAGGCCACCTCTTTCGACTTCTCAATGCCCATTGCCATAAAGGCAGTGGCATAAGCGTCCGCAGTCATGCAGTCATCCGCGATCACAGTAGCCCCCAGGATGTCCGTCTGAGAGGGGTATCCACTCTCCGGGTCGATGGTGTGGGCGAACTTTTTCCCATCCCTGATGTAGTAATTACGGTAGTTCCCTGAGGTTGCCAGCGACTTGTCGCAGAGGGAGATGATGGTCTGTAGCTCGTGTTGCACACCCAGGGCATCATCAATCGGTTTGTCCACACCGATACGCCAGCACTCACCCTTGTCGTTAACCCCCCGGGCCGTGATCTCACCCCCAATCTCTACCATATAGTGTTCAATACCATGCCGCTCCAGCAGGTCGCCCACCACATCACAGGCATAACCTTTGGCTATCGCCGATGTGTTGAGGGTAAGGCGCGGGTCTCTCTTTTGTATCTTCCCGTCAGCATCGATGGCAATTTTTCCGTAACCCACGAACTGTTTCAGGCTGTCGATGATTTCAGGAGTGACACTATCCATATTTGCAAAGCCGAAGCCCCAGGCATTGACCAGCGGAGAGACGGTAATGTCGAATTTACCATCTGTCTTTTGAGCGATCTCCTGCGACTTGTCAAAGACAATGCGGAAGAAGCTGTCGAGCTCCACCGGTTCGTTACGGTTCACTTTCGTGATGATGGCATCCTCCCGGAAGGGATTGAGCGATTGGTTGAACCGTTCCAGTTCCGCCATGATCTCCTCCCGTATCGAATGGCTGTAGGCATACTTGATGTGGTACCCGGTGTGGAAAATCTCGCCCTGCTCCTGATGATAGGTGTACTCCTTCTTGTATCCTCCCCCGTTGCAGGATAGCAGCAGGAGGGATAGCAGCAGATATGTTGTTCTTTTTGACATAAACGTACCAACTATTTAACTTTGAACTTCGAACGTATTAACCTACAAACCTACTAACATTTAATCGTTTTATCTAAATCTCCTCCTCAACCCTGTAATGATTACGTTCCGGTGAATTGCGTGATATCAGCTCACCCAGGAATCCGGCAAGGAACAGCAGAGTACCCAGGACCATCATGGTGAGGGAGATATAGAAGTAGGGAGAATCGGTGACTAGCCGGTAGGGGTTTCCCACCTGCATCTCGTAGAGTTTTGTTGCTCCGACGACGATCACAGCGACGAAGCCAATCAGAAACATCAGGCTGCCCCAGAGCCCGAAAAAGTGCATCGGCTTCCGGCCAAAACGGTTCAGAAACCAGAGCGTCATCAGGTCGAGATAACCATTCACAAAGCGGCTGGCACCGAATTTGCTGCTGCCGTACTTGCGGGCCTGGTGATGCACCACCTTTTCGGTGATCTTGCGGTAGCCTGCATTCTTGGCCAGGACGGGGATATAGCGGTGCATGTCGTTATATACTTCGATATCCTTCGTCAGTGCGCTTTTGTAAGCCTTCAGACCGCAGTTGAAGTCGTGCAGTTTGATGCCCGACACCCTGCGTGCGGTAGCATTGAACAGCTTTGACGGCAGGTTCTTGGTCAGCTGGTCGTCGTATCGTTTCTTCTTCCATCCGGAGACCAGGTCATATCCTTCTTCACGGATCATGCGGTAGAGCTCCGGTATCTCGTCGGGGCTGTCCTGCAGGTCGGCATCCATGGTGATCACCACTTCACCCCCCGCTTTCTCGAAGGCGCAGTGGAGGGCGGGTGACTTGCCGTAGTTGCGCCTGAACTTGATTGCCTTTACTTTGTCCGACTGGCTACGCAGCTGCCGGATCACCTCCCAGGAGCCGTCGGTGCTGCCATCATCCACAAAGATGATCTCGTAGCTGTAGCCCTGCTCCTCCATTACGCGGCGGATCCAGTGGTGTAACTCGGGAAGCGACTCCTCTTCGTTGTAGAGCGGTATGACAACTGAAATATCCATAATCTTTTGCTCTGTTATACGGTTTCTTTTCTTTTGAAACGCATGGCGGAGGGAACGATGAAAAGTGAAAGAATCAGGCCAAGAAATACATCGGCCATGATCACATTGCTGAACACATAGGTGACTGCTCCCGGTAGTGGCTGGTCAGCCAACTCTGCTGCCAGATTCCTGCCGATGGCCATCTGCGAAGCCATCTCCATCATGGCGTCGTAGATGCCGCCAATGAAAAGCGGATCGATCCACTTCACGTGCAACAGAACCACCAACGATTCCAACAGGGAGGCGAAGAAGAAGAGCAGGATGGAGAACTGTATGCCTTCCCCTAAGCGCATCCCACCTCCGGCAGCATCATGGTTGTACTTCACCAGGAAGTAGAAGAGCAGAATGGGGGTGCCAAGGCTCAGGAACGTACCGGTAAAGTTGAGCAGCGGGTGCAGTTCACCGGTGATCACGAACAGGTACTTCAACATCCAGAAGGAACCCAGAATCAGTCCTCCCTGCATGGCGTAATTCAGTATCTGGCTGTTTTTCGATTCCATTGATTTCACTTTGCGTTGCAAAAGTAATGAAAATAATGCAAATGAGAGGAACTGGCAGACGGTTAATCACAAAAAGGGGAGACCCGTTGGTACGAGTCTCCGCCTGACATTGATCCCAGAAGGAAGTATTGGTTGTTATGCATTGGCGTTGTCATCCGCTACCTTTTCCTCTTTTGTTCTTGGCAGGATCAGGTTTAGCAGCACGCCAATCACGGCGGAGAGGCCGATGCCGGTCATGCTGACGGTACCCACCTGCAGCACGGCACCGCCGATGCCGGTGGTGAGGATCAGTGAGACGATGATCAGGTTGCGCGAATTGCTCATGTCGGTTCTGTTCTGTACCATATTGTTAACCCCCGTGGCGGCGATCATGCCGAAGAGAAGCAGCATGATACCCCCCAGCACGGCACCGGGGATCGCCTTGAGCAGGGCACTCACTTTGGCTACCATGGAGAAGATGATACCGGTGATGGCGGCGATGCGGATCACTGTGGGGTCGGTCACCTTGGTCAGCACCATGGCACCCGTCACTTCCGAGTAGGTGGTGACGGGGGGGCCACCGATCAATCCCGCCACGCAACAGGCAATCCCGTCGCCCAGCATGGTGCGGTGCAAACCGGGTGTCTTCACGAAATCTTTGCCTGCCACCTGGCTCACGGCGTAGACATCCCCCACGTGCTCGATTACCGGCGCGATGGCTACCGGGATGAGAAAGAGGATCGCTTCCCAGGAGAACTCCGGTTTCACGAAATGTGGCAATCCGAACCATGGGGCGGCAGCCACACCCGAAAAGTCGACCCGTCCCATGAGGGCGGCCACCGCGAAGCCGACGATGATGCCGGCGAAGATGGGGATCAGCTTCAGCAGTCCCTTGGCATACATACTCACTACGATGGCGGTGACCAGCGCGATGATGGCCAGGAGCCAGTCCTCAGAGGCCATATTGACCCCGGTGCCGGCGAGTGAGAGTCCGATCAGCATGATCACGGGGCCGATCACCACGGGTGGGAAGAGCCGCTTGATCAGGTTCACTCCCTGCCACTTCACCAGGGCACTCATCAGGAAGTAAACCGCTCCCACAGCGACCAGCCCCGAAAGGGTGCCCGACAGTCCGTAGAGCTCGGTGGCCTTGACGATGGGTGCGATGAAGGCGAAGCTGCTTCCCAAAAAAATAGGAACCATGCCTTTCGTAACGAGGTGAAAGATCAGTGTTCCTATTCCTGCGGTAAACAGCGCGGTGGATGGATCGAGTCCGACGAGCAGGGGTACCAGTACGGTGGCGCCGAAGGCCACAAAGAGAAATTGAACCCCTACTACTGTCTTGAGCGCGGGGCTGAGTTGCTTTTTGTTTTCCATTCAATTGTTAAATTCATGATTTGCCTGCAAAGGTAAAAGTTTTTTATGCAACCGAAAACATTTGCCAAGGAAAAACCTCTGTTTTACGACACCAATTGTTGTCTATTCGTATTCAAAGGATCTCTACTCGTAACGATTGCAAAACCAAATAGCACTGGAGCGAAGGTTTTTGATCCTGTTTCGTAGGTAATAGGATCCTGTTTTTGTTCACTGCATCCCGTATAATAACTTATCAAATAATTCATGAGAGCTGTTTTCGACAGTGTGGTCCATTTCTTTCCTGTATCATGGCAACAGGTTGTTCTTTAATGAAAGACCACAAAAAAACAAGTAATTCGAATTTTTTTAAAAAAATATGAAACTTATTCAGATTTTTTTGTCAATAAAACAATATTTATGCTATATTTGCGCGATAAATTATTTTTATATAACGAATAGGGCGAAATAAATTAAAAATAATTTATAAAGAGAGATGCCTGGGAAGCCCGTTGATTTGTTTGCAATACCGATAAACAGATACCGATAAACAGATACCGATTTTAAACTAATGACCGATTTTATGATGAAAACAAAATTCTTCTGTATGATTTTCCTTGCACTACTCGTGGCGTGTGAGAGCAGCAGTGAAGGGGAATCGAATCCGTTTGACAAACCACATGACCCCGATAAGGCTGTACTTGTGGAGGATATTGGGCCCCGGAAAGGAGGGCTGGGCACGAAAGTTGTCGTGAGTGGAAGCAATTTCGGAAATGACAAGGAGAAGGTCAAGCTTTATTTCAACGAAAAGGAAGCGTTGATCTTACGGGTGCAGGACAATGCCATCTACGCCCTGGTTCCCAAGCAGCCGGGCGAATACTCTACCGTCAGGGTGGTGGTCGATGGCAAGGAGTCCACTCTTGCCGAAACGCAGTTTCAGTATTACATCAAGGCGGTGGTGACCACTGTCGCCGGGCGATGGAATGTCTCCAGCAATCCTCCGATCGATGGACCGGCACTCGATGCCACCTTCTATCGGCCGGCCAAGATTGCGGTTGATGACATCGGGAACGTGCTGGTGGCCGACGACCAGTCGGGTGCACGCATGCGCTTGATCTCTACCAGTGAGAACAAGATGACAACCGTCCTCAACATGAGCGTGCCCTGGAGTACCACTTTCAACGAGCAGTTTACCCACAACTACGTCATGGAACGAAACCCGGGTGCACGTCCCATTCTGTTCTACAGCCTGAGCAAGGCAAGCAATTACATCGAGTCGGAGATCTTTTACGACCAGCAGGATGACCAAGGTAACTGGATATTCGGATCCTACACCGCTTGTGCACTTGGGGCTGACGACACCTATGTCTACATGATGAGCGAGCGGGGTGAGCGTTTTGTCAGGGTTCACCAGGAAACGCGCAAGGTGGAGCTGATCGGGATGAACATACCCACAGGGCAATACTCGCACATGACATTCAACGCGGTGGACCGAAAGATGTACCTCTCTCTGGAGGCGTCGGGTCGTATCATGCGGTTCGATCCCAAGCATGTGCCGGAGGGTAGGAGCACGCCTTGGATCACCTGGGATGACATGGAGTGGATTATCGGCACGGGACTGGTCTCTTCCATTTCGAAGGAGGGTCCGGGTCGGGAGGCCCAACTGGGCACCCTGTGTGGATTGGGTTCCGACCACGAGGGAAATGTATACATCTGTGACCAGAAGTTTCATTGTGTATGGAAAGTGGATCCCCTTCTCAACTGCACCATCTTTGCCGGCCCTCCGGCTGGACCCGCGGTATCGGGATACAGGGACGGGAAGCCGGAAGAGGCGCTGTTCAACAGGCCCTATGACATCACCGCCACCTTCGACGGCCTCATTTACGTCGCGGACACGTTCAACCGCGTCGTGCGTTGCATCTCCATCCAATAACAACCTCAAGATGATATTATGAAACGATTCAACATTATCGCATCCCTCATCTGTTTTTTGTCATGCTTCTTCACGCTCGCGTTTGCCCAGACAAATGTGAAAGTGACGGGTGTCGTTTCTGATGCCACGGGTGAAACACTCGTAGGAGTGAGCATATATGCGAAGTCTGACCCCGGCAAAGGGGTCGTAACCGATATTGACGGAAAATATGAGATTACCGTCAAGGCCGGCGATCAGCTGGTTTTCTCCTACATCGGCTTCACGATTCAGGAAATCAATATTGGACGGAATGCCAACCAGACACTCAACGTGGTGCTCCAGGAATCGACACAGATGCTGGAGGAAGTGAGTGTGGTCGGTTACGGTACGCAGCGGAAGGTCAGCGTGGTCGGCTCCATTGCCACCGTTAAGCCCGATGAGCTGAAGATTGGCGGCATCACCTCCATCACGAACAACCTGGCTGGACGCATCGCCGGACTCATCGGCATCCAGTCGAGTGGTGAACCGGGTTCAGACGTATCGGAGTTCTGGATTCGCGGAATCAGCACCTTTGGTGGCGGGAGCAGTGCCCTGGTACTGATCGACGGGATCGATCGCGGCACATCAGGCCTGAACGACCTGGCACCCGAGGATATCGAAAGCTTCTCGGTGTTGAAAGACGCCACTGCCACGGCTATCTACGGTGCCCGCGGCGCCAACGGGGTCATCCTGATCAACACCCGTCGTGGCGAGGAGGGCAAGATCACCATCAACGCCAATTTCAAGAGCAGCGTGGAGACGTTACCCCGGCTCCCGGATTACCTGGGTGCACATGATTATGCCATGCTGGCCAACGAGGCCAGGGTGGTGAGGGGAGGGCTTCCCGTCTATTCCAATGAGATTTTCGACATCATCAAATATGGGATGGATCCTGATCTTTACCCCGATGTCAACTGGCAGAAGGAAATCTTGCGGGAAAGCACCAACTCGCTGCAGGGAAACGTTAACATATCCGGAGGCGGCAAGCTGGCCCGCTATTACATGAGCTTGTTCTACCGCACCAACGATGCCATCTACAAGCAGGAGGGAATGGAGAAGTATCACTCCGACGTACGGCGCAACCAGTACTCGTTTCGCAGCAACATCGACGTGGATGTGACCAACAGCACCAAGGTGAGCCTGTTGCTCTCGGCCAAGTTGGTGGATCAAAACCGCCCCGGCATGGGTGACACCAGGCAGATATGGAACGCGGTATCCAACATCACCCCGATGACCGTACCGGTCATGTACTCCAACGGCTTGTTTCCTTCCTACGGATCGGGTTACAGCACCTCGCCCACCGTGTTGCTTAACGAGACCGGGTACCGGTCCGATCGTACCAATGCCATTGAGACGTTGCTCACACTCGAGCAAGATTTCAGAGCTCTGCTCGATGGGTTGAAAGCCACCGCCAGCATCTCGTTCGACAACGACAACAGCCATGTGCAGTCCCGCTACAAGATGCCCGATCTCTATATGGCGGTCGACCGTAACTGGCAGACCGGTGACCTACTCACCACCAAGACGGTCGTGGCCTCCCCCATGAGCTATGGGAGCTCTTCCTATGGCAGGCGCACCATTTACCTGGAGGGGAAGATCAACTACGATCAGGTCATTAACGAGCGGCATCGGGTGGGAGCCCTGCTGCTCTATCAGCAGAAAGATTACCAACGAACGGATGTCTACGACGAGCTTTCTTCCATTCCCAGGCGAAACCAGGGTATGGCAGGTAGGTTCACCTACTCGTTAGACGATATCTATTTCATAGAGACCAATTTCGGTTACAACGGATCGGAGAACTTCCCCAAGGGGCAGCGGTTTGGATTCTTCCCCTCGGTAGCCCTTGGGTACGTGCTATCCAACTACCGCTTCATGCAGGAGCACCTGCCGGTGATCAACACCCTGAAATTCCGTTACTCCTTCGGGTTGGTTGGCAACGACAAGATTGAGCGTAGTGGCTCTGAAGTGCGTTTTCCCTATCTGACTCGCGTCAACATGAGTGCAAACGGTTATTACTTTGGTGATGTGCCCGGCTACTACTACGGTGTCACCGATTCCGAGCTGGGATCCACCGGCCTGGTGTGGGAGAGTGCCAAGAAGCACAACTGGGGGGTCGACCTCACTTTCCTGGACAACGCCTTCAACGTCACCGTCGATGCGTTCCTCGACAAGCGAGACAACATCTTCATGGCACGTAACACGTTGCCCGGTACCCTGGGTATCGGCTCTACCGTCTGGGGCAACGTGGGGCGGATGAAGAGCTGGGGTACGGATGGTACCGCTTCATATACCAAGACATTCGGCGATTTCACCCTTGAAGCACGCGGTAATTTTACCTTCACCCGCGACAAGATCATCGATTACGACGAAGTGATACCCCGCTACCCCTACCTGGCACAGAAAGGCAACTCCTATGGCATCACCCGTGGGCTGATCGCCCTGGGCTTGTTCAAGGATGAAGATGATGTGAAGAACAGCCCTACCCAGTTTGGCACGGTGTTGCCCGGTGACATCAAGTACCAGGATGTGAATGGTGATGGCATCATCAACAGCGATGACATTGTGCCAATTGGAAATGCACGTGTTCCCAAGATCCAGTATGGCTTTGCCGGATCAGCAAAGTGGAAGGGGCTCGATTTCAACATCTTCTTCCGTGGTGCCGGCAAGTCGGACTTCTTCTTTGGTGGCACCGGTTTCTACCCGTATGAAGGGGAACGGCTGGGCAACGTGTTGACGATTGTCAACGATCAGAAAAACAGGTGGACCCCGGCATCCTACTCGGGGGATCCCGCCACGGAAAATCCCAACGCCCGTTTTCCCCGGTTGACCTACGGGAACAACTCCAACAACAACCGTGCCTCCACCTTTTGGCTGGCGGATGCCAGTTACCTTCGGCTGAAGACCCTGGAGCTAGGCTACACCATCCCGAAGAGAGTGACTGAGAAAATGTCGATGAACAACCTGCGAGTTTCGCTGATCGGTGACAACCTGCATGTCTGGGACAAAGTGAAATTCTGGGATCCGGAGCAGGCCAGCAACAATGGGGCGGTCTACCCGCTCACCCGGTCCTACACCCTCGTTTTGCAAATGGCATTTTAAAGAATGGATAAAAAATCATCATCATGATACAAAAGAAAATCCTGAATCGAATCTCGATATTGTTTGCGAGTATCACCCTGACGCTGGGATCGATATTCCACACCTCCTGTACCTTCCTCGATATTGACCCCTATATCACCGATCTCTTTACGCTGGACTCGGTTTTTGCCAAACAGGAGTACGCCCAGCGGTATCTTTACAACGTCTACGGCTACGTGGTTGACAATGGCTCCTTCCGGGGCAACCCCAGTAGGAACAACATCACCATGCCCTGGACACCCATCTCCGATGAGGCGGTGTCGGGTTACAAGCGCATGAACTACCACTCCTATGCCGTCTGGTCGAACAATGAGCTGACCCCGGAGAACTTCTACGGCTTCACCGATCGGTTTAACCGTTTCTACGAGGGTATCCGCAGGGCAAACACCTTCCTGATGCGAATCGACGAGTGCAAGGAGGTGGGTCCCGTCCAGATATCGGAATGGAAAGGCGAGGCCACCTTCGTCAAAGCGCTTTGCTATTTCGAGTTGATGCTGGCCTATGGTCCCATACCGATCGTACCCGATCATCCTGTCGACTTCGACACCCCCATCAGCCAGTTGATGCTGGAGCGCAACACCTGGGATGAGTGTAGCGAGTATGTGGAGGGATTGCTCCGTACCTCAATCGACCTCCTCCCCGAGTTCGTGATGGACAAGTCAGACGTGGGTAAGGCAACCAAAAATGCCGCGAGAGCCGTGCTCTCTCGCCTGACGCTCTACACGGCCAGCCCTCTTTTTAATGGCCAGAACGGCGAGTTTGCCAGCTTCAGGAACAAGGCGGGGGTACCGCTGTTGAATCCGGAAAAGAGCATGGAGAAATGGGCGAAGGCGGCGGCTGCCTCCAAGGAACTGGTGCAGTTGAAGCCGAGTGACCTCTACACAGTCCCGGCTATGGAGAACACCCCCGAGGTGCCGGTGCCTGCGAGTGAAAAACAAAATTTCCCCGATGGTGTGGGGGGTATCGATCACTATCACTCCTATCTCGACATGTTCAACGGAGAGTGTGTGCAAGCCTCTTCCAACAAGGAGTTGCTTTTTACCAAGCAGGGTTCCGATGCCGCCGAATACGGTCGTTACATGGATCCCGGGATGATTGACGGATGGAGCGGATTTTACTTCCCGCAACGGATCGTCGACCAGTATTACATGGCCGATGGACGCGACATCACCAACTCCAGCGAACAGTTTCCCTACGAGCAGACCGGCTATACCGATCGCGACTCCACCTTTTCTGGCGAGCGCATGACCAATGGCTTCACACTGCTCTCCGGTACCCGCAAGTGGTATGCCAACCGCGAGATCCGCTTCTATGCCACTGTGGCCTTCAATAATTCATTCTATCCCTCGGTCTCCACGCCGCCCGACAGGGTGGGGGCGGACGGTAAGGTTGCCCGTTTCTTCGCCAACAGCATCAGCGGCAAGGAGGCGGCGGCACAGCGTCCCTCGGCACAGGGTGAGGAGTACGCCATGACTGGTTACCTCTGCCGCAAGTTCAACCACTACGAGGATTCATGGTTGCCCAACGGCAGGAGAAAGGCGAAGTATGGCATTCTCTACCGGATGGCGGAGGTATATCTGAACTACGTGGAGGCGATGAACGAGCTCGACAAGAGCTACACGGTGGGAGAGATCACTGTCTCTCGCGACCAGGCCGAAATGAAGCGTTGTTTCAACCTGATTCGCTATCGCGCTGGATTGCCCGGCATTACCGATGCCGACGTGGCCAGTCAGCCGCGCATGCGGGAGCTCATTGCCCGTGAACGACTGTTGGAGATGATGTGGGAAGGAAGGCGCTATTTCGACACCCGTCGCAACAAGACGGCTGTCATCCACGAGAACGAGCCCGTAATGGGACTTGACGTGAGTGTCAGGACACAGGATCCCGAGCGTTTCTATAACGTGATCAAGGCGGTAGAAAGACCCTACCTCTACAAGGTGTTCACCACCCGACAGACCTTCTGGCCGATACCGAAGAGCGAGATAGATAAGAACTACAATCTCATGCAGATGATCGGATACAATTAACAATGGGAAAGATGACTACTAAAACGAATCGTATGAAGACAAATAGGATACATGCAACGTGGCCGGGATCGCTCATCCTCTTGTTGCTGATGGGATTGTTGTTCTCCTGTACCAACGAGGTGGACTTCGGGGAGCAATACAAGAAGACGGTTTACATTGTCAACAGCAACAACCTGTTGCACGTGGCGGAGCATTCGTTTGAGACCAACCAGGATTCTATTTCCGTCTCGGTCTATTGTGCCTCCACAGAACCCATCACGAATGACCTGAAGGTGCGCCTGAAGGTGGACCGTCACGCGCTGGACTCGCTGAACGCGCTCCAAGTGTTGGCCGACCCTGATTACGTGAACAGGGTGATGCTTCCCGAAACGAGTTATCAGCTCGATGGTGAGCTTTATGCCACCATCAAGGCGGGAGAACAATATGGCGTATTGAAGGTGCCGTTCGATTTCACCGGACTGGATCCCTCCATTCCCTATGCACTACCGCTAACCCTGGTTTCAAACAATGCCGATTATGACATCAATCCCCGGTTGCAATCGATCGTCTACCAGGTGGAGATGGTGAACCAGTACGCGGGCGATTACAGTGGCAGCTCCAAGACCTCTCCGACGGCGATCCTGGGGATTCAGCCCACTCTCAAGGCGATGTCGATCAACCAGGTGAGGATGCCCATTCACAACCTGTCGGACGACATCGGCCTACTGCTCACCAACTTCATGGTGTTGACCATTGCGGGTGACAACAGCGTGACCATCTCCCCCTGGGGATTGGCAGACGTAACCGATCTGGGAGGAAGCAGTTATGATCCTGTGGCTCAGCGTTTCGAGCTGCACTACCAGTTTATTGATGCGGCAGCCAACCGTCAGACCGTACACGCGGTCATCAGGAACATCGATGCACCACCCAGCGAGGAGGATGAAATGTGATAGATAACAAACCGATTGATGATATGAACAACATTATGAATAGCTTGATAAGAATATTGCTTTTCTCTTCACTGGTGGGACTCTTGTTTTCCTGTGGTGATGACAAGGTGGTGGAGGAAACGACACCCTATTTCGGGGTAGCCGGAAATGAACTGGAACAAGCCTTCACGGGGGCCTCTGAAACGCGGTACGTGACGGTCAATACCAATCGCGCGTTCAGCGCCACCTCATCCGATCCCTCCTGGTGTGTGGTGGAGATTGTGGAGGACAAGGTGGACAACCTGAAAATCACGGTTGACGGGAATGGAGGGGTTCATGATCGCACCGCGCAGATCACCGTCTCCTCCTCCGGTTTTGACAACGTGGTCATCACCGTGACGCAAGGCTGGATTGCCGCACTCGCCACGGACAAGTCGCATCTCTTGTTAACCAACGACAACCTGACCTTTACCCTGAAGGTAACCGGCAACGTCGAGTATGTACTGGAATTGCCGTCGTGGATCACTGAGAAGGAGAAACAAGCCAATGGCACCCACCTGTTTGAGTATGGGCCCATCGCGCCGGGTGAACGGTCGGGTAACATTGTGATTCAATCCACGGGCGACGATCCCGGGGTTAGCCTGACCGTTCCTGTCATCCAGCGGGAGCGAATCAAAAAGGTGGCATCCTGGCTCTTCGATGATCCGGCTGATCTGACGAAAGCAACCATGGGAAAGGCGTTGGAGATGGTTCGCAACATCAGCTACAACCCCAATGCGGTGTTTCTTTCGGTGGATGGACCTACAGAGAGCAACAAGGCGGTGCGCATACCCGTAAACTGTCATTTTCTGGCAGACCATGGGATGATCCCGAAGGAGGGACAGAACTATGTCGCAGAGTATACGCTTCTTTTCGAGTTCAAGATACCCGCAGTGGGCAGGTTCTACTCTTTCTTTCAGACGGAGCTGGCCAACACGGCTGATGCAGAGATATTCGTGCGGAGTGCTATTCCCCCCACCATTGGCGTGGGAGCCACCGGCTACGCCGGGGGAGGATTGATCGAGGCGGGCAAATGGCACCGGCTATACCTCTCTTTCAAGCCGGGCGACGTGAAGTTCTTCATCGACGGGCAGCAGTTCAATAGCAGCACCACTTCCGATGCCCGCTTCCGGATGAGCACGGCCGGAGTCATCTTGTGCGGGGGACCGTGGACAAAGAAGGATGACAATGAATTCGATATAGCCGAGATCAGTATCTGGAACGGGGCATTGACCCTCGACAACGTGAAGGAACTGGAAGGAATTGAGTGATGACCGGAAGAACGGCGTGCGACCATGGTTCATGCCGTTCTTCCTTTTTTATTTATTCATTCCACCCTTACCCCAACAAATACACATCTTCAATGAATTACCACACAACGTTTTCTCTTCTCCTCATCCTGCTTCTCGCTTGCGGCAAAGAAACAGTTGAACCCGATCCATTCTTCACGATCCAACCAGCCAGCCTGACCCTCCAGGTGGAGGCAGGTTCCGGCAACAAGTTTTTTACGGTGAAATCGGACAAAAGTCTCCTGATCTCCTCCGATCACCCGAACTGGTGTATTCCCACGCTGTCAAACGTTTCGTTCGACAACCTGAAGATCGCCATCTCGGCCAACGAGATGTTCGAGGGTCGGACGGCGGTGGTTACCGTGAGCAACGGCACCGAGAGCAGGCACATCACGATCCATCAGTCGGGGAAACAACCCCAGCTGAGCGTTGACAGAAGCAATGTCACGCTGCAGCACGGGGAGGCACAATTCAGCTTGTCGGTCACCTCCAATATTCGTTACACGGTGGAGCTCCCGGAATGGATTCAGTTGAAGGGGGAGTACCTCTGGCAAGAGGGGAAACAGCTTTACACCTTCACCTTGTCAGCGTTGCCTGATGAGCTGCTCTACCGTGAGGGGGTGTTGACCTTCACTCCGGTTGATGCCCCTTCCGAGGTGATGTCCCTGTCGGTGCAGGTGATGCAGAAGGGCTTCACGAAGGTGATCGCCCACAGGGGTTATTGGCGCACCCCCGATTACCCGCAGAACTCGCTAGCCTCGTTGCAGCGAGCCCTCGACCTGGAGATCTATGGTTCCGAGCTGGATGTCTGGATCACGAACGACGGGGTAGTGGTGCTGAACCATGACGCCACCATCAGCGGTATCAACATTGAGAATTCAAGCTATGCCGACTTGAAAGAGGTACGGCTCTCGAACGGGGAGCCTATTCCCACCCTGCAGGGCTGCATCGACCGGGTGAAGGCACAGAGGAAGACCAGGCTGGTTATCGAGATCAAGCCGCATGCTACCACGGTCAACGAGAACCGGGCTGTGGCAGCGGTGCTGGAGTTGGTCAACAACAACGGCGTTACCGATCAGGTTGACTATATCTCTTTCAGCCAGAACATCTGCAAGGGACTTATTGCCAATAACCCGCGGAACCGGGTAGCCTATCTCAATGGCAATCTTGCACCCGACGTGCTGAAGGCGCAGGGTTACTGGGGTCTCGACTATTCATCGAGCGTGCTGAAGTCGAACAGTGGCTGGGTGCAGGTTGCCAAGTCCTTGGGACTTACAGCGAATGTCTGGACGGTGAACACTACGGCCGATTATGACTATTTCATCACGATGGGAGTCGATTTCATCACCACCGACAATCCGCTGGAACTGAAGCAGCTGCTGGCTACTTACCAGAAATGAGAGGATATCTGTTCATGCCGGCACCAGCCGGAGCAGGGTGATCTCGCTGTGGGTGCCGAAGCGGATGGGGGAGAAGAAGGTACCCAGTCCCGGGGAGACGTAGATTTGCATGTCGCTATATCGATAAAGCCCCTTGTTGTAGCCGAACATCCACTTGGCGATGAGCGTGAAGGGAAACATCTGCCCCGCGTGGGTGTGGCCCGTGAGCAGCAGGTCGGTTCCTGCTTCCGCCATGTAGGGGATGCCCTCGGGACGGTGGTGTAGCACCAGCAGTGGCCGCCCCGGGTCGCTCTCCAGGCTTTGCATCACCTTCTCCACCGTGCAGCTGTCACTGCCGGCGTGGATGTCGAACGAGTCACTGTCCGCCCGCATGTTGTTGAGTCCCACGATCTGCAGCTCCTTGTAGTGCGTCATCCTGTTCATTAGCAGCGTGATGCCGCTCTTTCCGGCGCGGCGAAGCACCTGTTTCAATCCCACCTGTTCATCGTGGTTTCCGAACACGAAGTAGTGCGGCACGCCGATTGTCTGAAAAGCATCCAGCACCTCCTCGTTGCCATTGAAGTGCGTCTTGCTGTCGAACAGGTCGCCGGTGTGGAAGATGATTTCCGGTCCGAGCTCCCCAGTGATGCGTACGATCCGCTCCAGCTCCTTTTTTCCGCGCAAGTTGCCCAGGTGGATATCGGTGAGATGTACCGCCCGTATCTCTTCGGTGAGTCCCCTGATGGGGAGGGTCACCTCCTTCACCCGATAGTGGTAGGCGTTCCAGACACCGTAGCCAGTGAGCAGCAATGTGAGCCCCACCGTGAGCCAGCCCCTCAAGGTAGGGGAGGGCTTGAATGCCAGCTGCAGCAGGTCGGTCACCGTGAGCGAC
This sequence comes from Proteiniphilum sp., assembly GCA_016839025.1. Lineage (GTDB taxonomy): Bacteria > Bacteroidota > Bacteroidia > Bacteroidales > Dysgonomonadaceae > Proteiniphilum. The sequence continues at coordinate 191 of JADLKK010000030.1, read as the reverse complement.
AGCAGCAGCAGGATGAAAGCCCCCAGCAGGATGGAACCCGTGAGCGACCATGCCGCCACGAAGCGGTTGGTCAGCTCGCTGAAACCGACTCAACGGTGTTGCCAGCGATTATTACCTGGAGAGGGAGTTCACCCCTACATATAGAGTTTTATCAATTTGGTGGGTAGAGATTTTTTCAAATGAAATTAATT
>JADLKK010000029.1 GCA_016839025.1 Proteiniphilum sp. | reverse complement strand
CCACCCGGTGATCACGATCCACTCATCCCTTTTCACAGCCTTGTCGAGGCTGGCAACCATCGCCGGTCCGCTGGATGTGATCTGCTCGTAATCGAGATCATACTCCTCGATCGCCTTCAGAGTGGCGGCGTGGATACCTGCTCCACTGCCGATTCCGATGATCTCACCGCCGAACCGGTCACGGTGTGCATTCAGCTCCTCGATGGAGTTGATGGTGACATAGCCGGGGACCACCAGGCCGGTGGTGCCACCACTAAACGCTTCACCAAGTTTCACCAGCTTGTCGCCGTAATCTGCCCAGTACTCCTTGTGGGTATGGGGCAGCCAGGCATCGAGGAAGAGATCTCCCTTGGAGTTCTCTTTCGACAGCTCACCGTAGATCAGTCCCGGCTCCAGGTTGATAAGGTCGACATCGTAACCTTTCTCTTCAAGCACTACCTTGCTCAGATAGGTGAGGGCAACCCCTTCGGCCCAGTTGGGATAGAGGATGGTCACCTCTTCGCGGTCACTCTTTTGACTGTTGCCACAGGCTGTTGCAAGCAGCAGAATCGATGCTGCCATAATGATGGACAGCAGTTTACTCATTTTTTTCATATTACTCTGTTTTTAAATTGTTTTTCTATTTCTTGTTCGCAAACGACTGGGTAATCCTGTCGAGGATGATAGCCAGGATCACAATCCCGAGCCCCGACTCAAACCCTTTCGCAATATCGTTTTGCTGGATGCCCTGGTAGACGATGCTGCCCAGTCCGCGGGCACCTACCATCGAGGCGATCACCACCATGGAGAGAGAGAGCAGGATCACCTGGTTCACTCCCGTCAGAATGGTCGGCATGGCAAGCGGTAGCTGAATCTTGTAGAGGATCTGGTCCTCGGTGGCTCCGAAGGCATGACCGGCCTCCACCACATCAGACGGCACGTTCTTGATGCCGAGACTGGTGAGACGCACTGCCGGGGGCAGGGAGAAGATCACCGTGGCGATGATGCCCGGCGTATTTCCCACACTGAAGAAGAAGATGGCCGGAATCAGATAGACGAATGCCGGCATCGTCTGCATGAAATCGAGGATGGGGCGTATGATCATATCGGCTGTCTTGTTTCTTGCCGAGAGGATGCCCAGCGGGATCCCCAGTATCAGGGAGATGAAGGTGGCCACCAGCACAAGTGTGGTGGTGTGGATCGCATCCTCCCAGTAACCCATCAAATAGATCAGCAGGAAGCCGATGACCACGAACGAAGCCAGTCCGGCACCCATTTTCAAGCCTTCCTTCTTGAATAGCTTGCTGCCTGTCTTGGCATAGTAGGCCAGGAAGGTGATAAGCAAAAGGAAAAGCACAAAAGGGATACCCTGCAGCAGGCCGTTGAGGTTGTCGACCGTCCAGGAGATACCCTCATCAATGGCACGCCAGAGAAACGAGAAATTTTCCTCCAAGGCATTGATTCCCTGTTCAATATATTTACCTAAGTTGATCACTCTTTCCATATCAAATATCGTTTGCTTTTTCTATTAACTCTTCTATCTCTTCGCGCTCGTAGCGGGTAGCCTCAATGATCAGCGATGTCTGGGTCACGATGCCCAGCAACCGCTTGCTCTCCTCGTCGACCACTGCCAAAGGGTAGTTGTGATTGGAGGTCAACGGCAGCATCTCCTCTACCGTATAGTGACGGTAGACGCTTGGCACCTCGCTCCTGATGACCGACTGCAAAGAGGTCTCCTTGCGATCCACCAGCTTCAGCACATCCTTCAGCCATACATAACCCATGAACACACGCTTCTCATCTTCCACAGGCAACACATCTACCGAGATGCTACGCATCTTGCGAATGGCCTGCATGGGACCATCTTTCTTCAGCTGCAGCAGGGTGGGCTTGCGGAACATCAGCGTCTCCGCGGTGATGATAGTCTTACGGTCCACCTTCTCCGTGAACGCCTCCACATATTCGCTGGCCGGGTTGGTAAGGATCTCCTCGGCGGTACCGATCTGCTCGATCACACCATCCTTCATGATCACGATGCGATCGCCCAGCTTGATCGCCTCATCCAGGTCGTGGGTGATAAAGACGATGGTCTTCTGCAGCTTCTCCTGGATCTGCAGCAGTTCATCCTGCATGTCGGACTTGATCAGCGGGTCGAGTGCCGAAAAGGCCTCGTCCATCAGCAGCACCTCACTGTCGTTGGCCAGCGCCCTGGCCAGTCCTACACGCTGCTGCATGCCGCCCGACATGGCGGCGGGCAGCTGCTCCTCATAACCTTTCAGGCCTACCGTCTCAAGCGCCTGGCGTGCCTTCTTCTCACGCTCCTCCCTGGGTTCATTCCTCAGCTCGAGGCCGAACGCGGCGTTCTCCAGGATGGTCTTGTGGGGCAGCAGACCGAACTTCTGAAACACCATGCTCATCTCGTAGCGACGTGTCTTCATCAGCTCCTTGTTACCCTCACGGGTGATGTCATGATCCTTAAAAAACACCTTCCCCGCGGTCGGCTCATTCAGCCTGTTCAGGCAACGGATAAGTGTCGACTTACCGCTCCCGGAGAGGCCCATCACCACGAAGACCTCTCCTTCATATACTTCGAAGCTGGCCTTGTTGATCCCAACCGTGCACTTGGTCTTCTTCAGGATCTCCTCTTTCGAGGCTCCTTTCTCAAGCATCGCCAGCGCCTCTTTCTTACGCTTGCCGAAGATCAGTGTCAGATCCTCAACTTTTATTTTTACCGTTCTATCGCTGTTTTCTGTCATGATTGTTGTTTAAAAGTAATAACCTACATTGATGTTGAGGCGGCTGTTCCAGTCGGGATCTTCAACCCCCGATCCCAGTCCCTTCCCGAAATCATCGGTCAGCCAGGGCTGGTTCTTACCCATCGCGTAATCGACATAGGTGTAGACGGAGCCGGCGGTAACCAGGATGCCGGGAACAAGATGATGGGTGTTGTGAAACGACTCTTCCGTCTTGTCCACCACTGAATAGTCGATATGTGCCTGTATGGAGGAGACCGGTCCCCACGAAACAGGCAGCGTGTAGGCAAGACCTGCCACGTAGACATTGGCCCTGGCCGCCACACCGCCGCTGTAGTTTTCGCCACCGGCATAATCATAGCCGTAGGCACCCATCTGCACCGCATCAAGCTTCTCACCCTCGTCTGAGAGGGCGTTATAATCGTAGCTGATCAGCTCCGTTTTCAGGCTAAAGCGACCGAAGGTGCCGGTCAGGTGACCGGCATAGGCGGTAGAGGTGGTCGTCTCATCCAGCTCCGCGTTGTACAGACCTCCTGCCTGCGCGGAGAGACCTGCCACCCAGCCCGAGATGAACTCCCAGTTGAGTCGTGCATTGAACTGATCCACCTCATGCAGGGTGGCATAGGCATCTTGCATCACACCCTGTTGATCGACGATGGTACCGCTCCCAGGCAGGATGTCGTAGGAGTATCTCCCCTGCCCCACGTTGTTTCCTCCCGACACAGGACCCGCGGGTTCCGCCTGCCGGTAGTAGGCCAGTGAGAGATCCAGGTTATCGGCGGCTGCGATATCGAACCGCACACCCATGTCGTAGTCATCTTCCAGTCCCAGGTAATAGGGAATCTGGAACCACCAGGAGTGGGAGGCAAAGTCGGCGATACCGAAGGGCACTTGCGATACCCCCAGCATCATGTATACCTTATCTGTGAAGCCGTATCCCAGGTAACCGTGATGTATGAAATGGGTTCCACTGGAGGGATAAAAGCGGTATTCGAAGCTTAGGTCAATACCGGAGTGGGATCCCTCCACGTTCAGTCGCCAGGTATCCCAGTCGGTCTTCGTTTTAAGTTTGTTTCCGTTGCTCTCGTAGTTCGTCGACATCAGGTTGTAGCGAAGAGCGCCGCCAATGGTGAAGCCATCCACTTTTCCCTGGGGTTGTGGGTACAATGATGATGCAGTGTAAAACAATAAAATAAAAAAAAGTAAAATTCTTTGATAAACCATTCGAAATATGTAGTTGATTGAATACTGATGATTCAATGATGAAGCTGATCAGATAACAACTATCTGTTCAGCAAAACGGATTGAACTATCCGGAGAAATGGAGAAAGCATCGTCGGATGCCTTTTACGTAGGATCGAAAACCTAAAACCGGGAGGAGGAAGATATGTTAAGATGTGATGGCTATTGTGGGGAAAAACCCTCTGTGTCAACAGCCACAACCCGCCTCAAATGCATCCATAAGGGTATGACACCCTCTTAAAATGCGGCGCAAAGATAGGGATAATTAATGAATTTAACAAATCACCCCTTCACCGGGAAAAACTGTTAAGCCCGATAAAGGAGTGACAGGTGCGCTGAGGGGATCAGGATCAGATGCCATCCTTCATGATCGGGATCTCGCGCTTCACGCTCTGGCTCAGCGAGATCATCGTTTCCGTGGCGACCACGCCGGGGATCTCCTGGATGCGGTTGTTGAGCAGGTCCATCAGGTGTTCGTTGTCGCGCGCAAACAATTTCACCAGTAATGTATAGGGACCCGTCGTGAAATGACACTCTGTTACCTCTGGAATCTTGTCAAACTCGGGGATCACATTTTTGTACATTGATCCTTTCTCCAGCTTCACCCCGATATAGGCACTGGAGGCATAGCCCAGCACTTTGGGGTTCACATGATAGCCGGAGCCGGTGATCACCTCATTTTCAATCATCCGCTGTACACGCTGATGAATCGCGGCACGCGATACACCACACTGTTCAGCCACATCACGGAAGGGTATGCGTGCATTTTGCGAGATGATCTCCAGAATCTGTCTGTCTAACTTATCAATTTTTTCCATGGGAAAGTGAACTTTGTATTGTTTCCTCAAAAGTAATAAAAATCTATGATAGGTTGACAAAATGGAATGATATTTTTCTCAATGCCCCATATTTCATCCATTTTTTAAAAAAATAGGAATCGATCCTATCATTTTGGCAGATGAAGAAGATATTGTTCCGCTATCAGAAAGTCAAAAGGAGTGGTGATTTTGATATTGCTCTCCTCACCCTCAACAAGCATTATGGAGAGACCATGCCGCTCAGCTACCGAGGCATCGTCGGTGAAAGAGGGATCGAAAGGCGTTTCGTATGCCTCCTTAAGCACGGCAACGGGAAACACCTGTGGGGTCTGCACCACCCGCAACTGCTCCCTGTCGAATAGGCGGCTTCCCTCACCGGTGAGGAGGCGTACGCTCTCCGTCTGGCGCACCACCGGGATCACACCGCATCGCTGAGCGGCACAGGTGGCGAAGCATCTATCTATCAACGCAGGGGTCACCAGGGGGCGTGCGGCGTCGTGCACCGCCACCACCCCTTCCGGGGGGATCAGCTCCAGTCCGTTTCTGACCGAGTGAAAACGTGTATCACCACCGGTAGTAGTACCATGTGGAATCGTGAAATGATATGCCTTGCAGCGCTCTTTCCATTGCATTTCAAGACCTTCGGGCAGGACCACCACGATGCTGATCGCAGGGTTGTAGCGGTGAAATGCGTCGATGGCATGCATCAGCAGCGGCCTCTCGCCAATCAACCGGAACTGCTTCGGCAGCTCACCGCCGGCACGGAGCCCTCTGCCACCGGCAACGATGATCGCACTCTCCTGTTCAGCCTGTCTCATACGATGTTGTCGAGTATCTTCTGTAACTCCTGATCGGTATGGGTCAGCCTCTCCCGGCAGAAGAGGATCAGTTCAGAGGCACGTTTCACCTTCTCGGTCAGGGCATCCACATCGAGCTCACCTGTTTCGATGGCGGTAACGATCGCGGTCAGCTCTTTCTTTGCTTCGGTGTAGCTTACATTATCCATATCGGTTTCTCTATCTGTTTTGTTTGTTATTATCTCTTTCAGATCGCTTCCGACTCCGGAGCGGGTCTTACATTGCGAACCACTGAAGTGGCAACGCCATCCCGGAAGTGGGTCTCGATCACATCATCGGGCGAGAGCGATTTCAGGGAGGAGATGATACGTCCCTGGCGGGTGGTGAGGGTATACCCTCTTTTTAACACGTTTACCGGTGACACCATCCGGATGTACTGCTCAGTCGATTCAACCTGATGACGCTGCTCCTGCATTCGTTGATTCAACTGATGTCGCATCCTGTCCGATATCTTTTGCACCAGTGCTGTCTCCTTTTGCAGCAGCAGGGAAGAAAGATGGACCGCCTCCCTGGTCAGGAGACGGAGCTGCGACACCTCCTCCTGCAGCAGCGACCGGGCCTGACCGATAAGGCGTTCCCCCAGGTCCGCCAGCTCGGTGGCCGTTTGGGTGATGTGTCCGATAAAAAACTCAGCAACAGCCGTGGGCGTCTTGGCACGGGTGTGCGCCACATGGTCGAGCACCGTCACATCACGTTCATGGCCGATGCCGCTCACCACCGGCAACGGGAACTGTGCCACATTGACCGCCAGCGCGTAGCTGTCGAAGCAGTTCAGGTCGGAGGTGGCCCCCCCGCCCCGTATGATGGCCACCGCATCGAAGAGGTGGCTATATCCATACACCTTTTCCAGCGCCGCGATGATGGAGCTCTCGCTCCGCTCTCCCTGCATGATGGCGGGGAACAGTCTTGTCTGGAAGGCGAAGCCACCACTGTTGCGGGCCAGCTGGTCGCAGAAGTCGCCGTAGCCGGCAGCGGTGGGTGAGGAGATCACCGCGATACAAAGGGTCAGCTCCGGCAACTCCAGCTCCCTGTTAAGTGTCAGCACCCCCTCCTCCTGAAGTTGCCTGAGCACCTGTTGACGGTTGCGGGCGATCTCACCCAGCGTGAAGGAGGGTTCGATATCGACCACGGTGAGGGAGAAGCCATAGAGCTCGTGAAAGTCGACCGACACGCGCACCAGCACATTGAGTCCCGAGGTGAACGATTGTCCCGTCTCTGCCTCGAAGTAGGCGGAGAGCATCTGGAAAACGTTCGACCAGATCATGCCACGGGCCCGGGCCACAATATGTTGTTTATCCGCATCCTTCTCCACGAACTCCAGGTAGCAGTGACCGTTCTGGTTGCGACGCACATCGCTGGTCTCGGCCCGCAGCCAGTAGGTCTCGGGCAGATGATCGCGGAGGACATCTTTCACGCGGCGGTTCAGTTCGGATAATGAGTACGAATCGTCTGTCATGCTGCTGAATTGAATTGCAGAACAAATATAGCATATTTTGTCCGATCGATCCCTATCTGCCGGACAAGAAAAAACCGGACGAATTGTTGTTCATCCGGTATGAAGGGTATTGCATAGATGGTAGCGATTATTTCTTTTTCTGCTGCATTCCATCAGTGATTTGCTTTGCATCATCCAGCGTGAAATCACCCAGAAACTGCATGATCACACTCTCGCCATCGTCATCTTCCACGATCATGAGCATCTCACGGATGTTCTCCGGATTGCCTTTCATATAGAAGCTAACACGATCATTATCATCTGATTTGATGCGCATCAGTAGCTCATACTGATCATCCCGGATCCGCTTGTTGGCCAGTGACACCATCTCCTTTGCCACCGGCTGCTCCTCAGAGGTGAGGATCAATATTGACGAGAGCTTATTGATAAAGTTAGAGACATCCACGTGGCCAAATGCAATATTCGAATCTTTGGGCATGAGCGACATCATGTTCTTCGAGATGTAGACCGATGTCACGCCCTCCATGTCCGTGAATTTCTCAAACGGATTCTTCTGCGCGAACAGCCCGGTGGCCGTGATGGACAGCGCAATCACCATCATCATTTTTTTCATGTTGCACATTGTTTATGAATACTGTTGTTACTGTTTATCTGAATCTTTCACGCGTACCAGATCCTGCCCCAGCGTCTCACGAAGGATGCTGAATGTCGCATCCATCTGTTTGTCTACCTGCTCCATGGAGCGGGTACCCTTTGAGAAGTTGTCGGCGAAGAGTTGCAATGCTTCCAATACTGCCTTCTGCGCCTGTTCCGGATTCTCGAAGGTTTCGGTAAGGAGAGACTCACTGCCATTCTGCCTGAAGTAGGCCCAGTAGCCGGTGGTGGCAATGATCAGCAACGAGGCTACCAGACCGGCCATCCGAAGTATGAAATCCCTTCGGATGAGCACCCTCTTTCCCGGTATTTTCATGTTCTCCTCCGATTTCTCCGCATTTTCCAGCGAGTCGACCAGTACACCCATCCGTTGCTCAAGACCCGCCGGTATCTCCGGAGCGGCAGCCGCGAGCGACTGGAACAGGTTCCTGTCAGCCTCGAATTGCTCCGGCAGTGACTCCCGGTTACAATAACCGGCCAGCGTCAGCTCTTCATCACGGTCTGTTTCACCGCGGTAGAACTTCTCAAGCAATGCTTCAAACTCTTTCTCCATACTCATACTTCCTCATTTTTTCCTTCAGGTTTCTTCTCGCTCTCGACAGGAGTTGTCGCACATTCATCTCCGTGAGTTGCATCGCTGTCGCGACCTCCTGGAGCGGCTGTCCGGCGAAATGACGCAGGCGGATTGCCGTTTGCTGGTTGACAGGAAGGGTGGTAAGCATACGCTCCAGGTGATGCAGCTGCTCTCTCGCCTCCAGCCGACTCATCTCGTCATCCTCCTCAGCAGGCTCCATCGCCGGGGTGAGGGTTGTTGTCCGGCGGCGGGTCTGCATCCGTAGTCGATCGAGTGAGCTGTTCCGTGCAACCGAGACCACATAAGCTTCGTCATTTTCCACCCCCGTCAGCATCTCTCGTATCTTCCAGAGCTTCTCAAATACATCCTGGACGATATCTTCCGCATCCTGCCTGTCGCCGGTGACAGCAAAGGCATAGCGGAAGACCAATCCGCTGAACCTGAGAAACCGCTGTTTGAATTCACCTCCCCCCATTATTCATCTGATCGATATCGGATGGGTTGAATTTTCCTTTCAGGTGTACCAGGGCGGGATCATCGCCCATTGTCAGGATCACCATCTCCCGGATCAGCTGATCCTCGATCTTCACAAAGATCCGGGCCTTCTCGTCCTTGTCATTGGTATTGAGAAACAGCTCATACTGATCATCATGGAAACTCAGCGCCGCACGGCTGAAACGCTCCTTCACCTCCTGCGGGCACTCCTCCAGCGAGAGCACACGGATACTGGTCAGCTTACCGCCACTATGCTTCTCCATGAAGGGCTTGGCAAGCATCAGCGCCAGACCGTTCAAGTTCACCTTTGTGACCTTCTCGGCACCGGCAAATTCGCGGTATAGGTCATTCAATGTTGTCTGTGCCTGCATACCGCCAGCAAGCAGCGCAAAAACCATCAGCGCAAGAATCTTATGCTTCATCATCCCAAAAATGTAAACTGTTTGTACAGGAAAGACGATGTACGTGAGATTTTGTGACAGCGATGACTGTTTTCCTGTCGGATAAGGTTTAAAAAAAACCCGGCAAACAAGGGTAAGCTTGTTGCGGGCAGTTTTATGGGTTGTGGCCGACGTCGGTCGTACTCACTCAGGAGAACATCTCGCGACTTATCCTTCTCCCCTGAACCGGTTACGGATCTGCTGCCTCCGCTTCAACAGAAAATGAAGAACAATAGCCAGCAGCAAGGTAATGCCGATGATCGTGAAAAACTCACTCCAGTTTGCAGTAGCCCGGTAACGGGGATAAGCGAGGAAACCCATGACGAGGGCGTAAAGCGCCAACAACATCGGTAACAGGATATGCTTCTCAATTTTCCTCTTCATGCGATGTGATGATTTCAGCAAAACGTTCGATCTTCTCCTTATAGAGCATCACCTCCAGCTCTTCACTGCGAACAATCTGGCGTGTGATGATACGCTCCCAGAAGTTCATCTTTTTATCATTCAGTTCACCTCCGAAGTAATCCTGCACTACCGCATGCCGTGTAAGAATCTCGGGGAATGCACTCTCCAATTGCCGCTGTGCTTTCACCCCGGAGTAGAGGCAGTTGATGAAAAGCCCCAGCCGTTTATCCGCAAGGAGCTGTTGATTGTTTGTGCAAAAACCGGCTATCACATCCTGGATCTTTCCGTAATGGATAGATCCACCCACAATAATGGTATCGTAGGTACCCAGATCAGGAATTAACTCGCGTCGGTTGAGGTTGCACAGATCCACCTTCCCTTTCAGGAGTCTGAACAGCTCACGGGCACAGCGCTCTACCGTCCCATGGTTCGACGCAAAAACAATCAGCGTATTGTACATGTTGCTATCTCAGTTGACGCAGAATCGATACCAGGTAGTCATAGGAACGAGCTACCGTATCAATCCTTACCGCTTCATCGGGTGAGTGGGCCCCGATGATGGTGGGACCAAAGGAGACGATATCCAGCTTCTGTCCCACGTTCGACTGGATGATACCGCACTCAAGACCTGCATGAATCACCATCACCCTGGGTCGTTGGTCGTACATCTCGAGGTAGATCCGCTCCATGGTGTGCAGCAGTTCACTGTGAGCGTTGGGCTGCCAACCCGGATAATCACCATCGAACTCTACCCTGGCACCGGCCAGCAGGAAGAGGCTCTCCACCGAGGAGCAAACCCAATCTTTGCGGCTCTCGGAGGAGCTGCGTACCAGCAGCTTCACATCGATTCCTTCATCCGATGATTGCACCAGAGCCAGGTTAAGTGAGCTCTCCACCACGCCGGGAAAATCGGCCAGGTAACTGATCACCCCGTTGGGACATCCCTCCACGGCATTGATCAGGTCATCCTGCACCTCCTCAGGAATCAGCGTTTCCGGCAATTCGGTTTTTTCCGCCTTGAAGGTGATCCCCTCCTCGATACCGGCGAAGTCGTTGCGGAACAGCTCTTCGTACTCTGCCACCAGGTCAAGCAGATCATCAGAAAGTTGCTCGGGGATGGTGAGCACCACGAACGACTCGCGGGGAATGGCATTGCGTAGCGAACCACCCTGAATGGAGGCGACACGCGCTTCATAATTGCTGACCACCTCTTTCAGGAAGCGGTTCATTAGCTTGTTGGCATTGGCACGTCCCAGGTGGATCTGCACCCCTGAGTGGCCACCCTTGAGGCCGCGCAGGCTCACTTTGAAGGCGATATCACCCTTCTCGATCTCCTTAACCGGTTGATACCGGAAAGAGACATTCACATCCCTGCCTCCGGCACAACCGATACAGAGCTCGCCATCCTCTTCCGTATCCAGGTTGAGCATCAGCGATCCCTGCAGGAATCCCTTCTCCAGTCCATTGGCACCATCCATGCCCACCTCTTCATCCACCGTGAAGAGTGCTTCAATTGCCGGATGCTCCAGTGTCTCATCTTCCAGTACCGCCATCATCATGGCACAGCCGATGCCATTGTCGGCACCCAGCGTGGTGGCGCGAGCCTTCACCCACTCTCCATCGATGTATGCCTGGATGGAATCCTTGGCAAAATCGTGAGACACATCGGCATTCTTTTGCGGCACCATATCAAGGTGCGATTGGAGGATCACCGTTTTAGTACTTTCATACCCCTTGGTTGCCGGTTTGCGGATCAGCACATTGCCCACCCTGTCCTGAAACGTTTGCAGGCTTAGTGCTTTCCCGAATGCCATCACCAAACGGGTCACCTCCTCCATCTGACCGGTAGGGCGCGGTATGCGGGTGAGGGAGTGAAAATGTTTCCATACGCTTTGTGGAGTGAGCTGTTGCAAATCTGTTGTAGCCATGTTATCTGATCATTAATTGGTTTTTTCGTTCTGTAATGTTGGCGATACTCTCTTCACATGTGGCATGGCAATAACGCCAAACAAGCCATACAGTATCTGCCATACCGACTGGATGGTGAAGACAGCACCTGCGAAAGCGAGTGCCTCATTCTCGGCCACTCCCAGGATTAGCAGGGAGGAGATCACCATGAAATGCCAGGGTCCTATGCCGCCTTGTACCGGCACCGAAATGCCTATATTGGTCATCGCGAAGACAATCAGCCCCGCCAAAGGACCCAGGTCGCTTGTAAAATCAAAAGCGAAGAAGCAAATGTAAAAATACAAATAAAAACAGAACCAAAGGAGGAGCGTGTAGATTATTATCCTCTTTTTCTCCTTTATCCCGGAAATGAGCCGGAGATCATAGCGGAGTGTATTGACAAACCGTTTGATTTTGATCATTAGCCATGTGCGACGGAAGAAGATACGCATCGCGATAACAGTCAACAGCAATGTAGCGGGGATCAGATAAATCCATACCGATGAAAAGAAGTCATTCATCTTCTCTGCGAACTGTGGGTTGTCGCGAAAGTATGAAACAAAAAAATCAATATAGAGCAACACGCTGATCAGGATTACCGTGAGTCCTGCAATAATGTCGACCACCTTATCCACCAGAAAGGTTTCCAACGTCTTGGAGAAAGGAATCCTGTCGTATTTACTCACCACACCACATCGCCACACATCACCTGCACGCGGCAGCACAAAATTGACCGCGTAATTGCCCAGCGTAGCGTAGAGCAGGCTGGCACGAGGAGGGTGATAGCCAAGCGACTTGACGAACAGCTCCCAGCGAAGGCCTCTCAGCAGGTTGCCAATCAGTCCGAAAATCAGGGAGAAAGCAATGATGCCAAAGTTGGCCGAACGGGTAATGTCCCACAACTCCCCCATATCGGTGTCGCGATACATGGCCCACATGATAAACAACCCTAACAGAAGGGAGAGCACTGTCTTCAGCAGGCTTTTCAGGGATGCGGCAGTTATCTTCACCTGTTTACTGTTTATTGGTTCATTCCAGCAGGATAGAAAAAGGGGCCGAACCGCCTGCGCATAGTCTAAGCGGAAGCCTCCTATCTTGTTTTTTTAGAATGCGTTTGTCAGATTTCTGATAATAAAATGTTACCTTTGCGGCGGTAAAGATAAGGAATAATCGGCAGATTGCAATGTTTCAGGTAAGAGCAAAAAAGAACCTAGGACAGCATTTCCTCAAGGATGAAGCGATCGCACGCCGCATCGCCGAGAGCCTTGAGGGCTTCCCCGCGCTCCCGGTGCTGGAGGTGGGGCCGGGTACTGGCATGCTCACCCGCCAACTGCTGAAACTGGGCCGAGAGCTTACCGTGGTGGAGATCGACCGCGAATCGGTAGCCTACCTGAAAGAGCACTATCCCACCCTTAACGGCCGTATCCTGGAGCAGGATTTCCTGCAAATGGATCTTTCCGTACACTACAGTGGAAGCTTTTGTCTCATCGGTAATTATCCTTACAACATCTCCTCTCAGATATTCTTCAAGCTGCTCGAATACAGGGAATCAGTACCCTGTTGTACGGGCATGATCCAGAAGGAGGTTGCGGAACGCATGACCGCTTCACCCGGAAGCAAGACCTACGGCATACTGAGTGTGTTGCTGCAGGCATGGTATGATATCGAATACCTTTTCACGGTGAACGAGCAAGCGTTCATCCCTCCGCCCAAAGTCAAATCGGCAGTCGTGCGACTCACCCGGAACGGGAGGAAACAGCTCGACTGTAATGAAAAATTGTTCAAAACAGTAGTGAAGACCAGCTTCAACCAACGACGCAAGATGTTGCGCAACTCCATCAAGTCACTGCTGTCAGAAGAGAGTCCGCTACCCGACGACCCGATGCTCACCAAAAGGCCCGAACAGCTCTCCACTGAGCAGTTCGAACAGCTCACCAACCTGCTGGAACCATTGATCAGGCAGACAGAGCTACAGAGGGTAAAGGACTGATTTATGCACGATTTAAAAGAGAGACATCATGGCGGAAGTAAAATTGTTTTATCACAAGGATGGCATCGTCAGACTGAGTCGCAGCCTTGACTTCCTCAAATCCAACCCCATACAGAACTTTTTGTGGATCGACCTCAACGACGTGGACGAAGAGGTGGAAAACGAATTGGAGGATTTTCTGAAGATCTACATCCAGGAAGAGGAGGAGATGATCGAGATCGAAATGTCGTCACGTTACATCGAAACCAACGACACGCTGGTGGTCAACTCCAATTTCCTCTTGTCGAACTTCGAAACCGACCCGGTGTCATTTATTCTCAAGAACAATATCCTGGTGACCGTCCGCGGGGAGGAGTTGAGCTCCTTTCACGAGACGGTGAAGAAGATATCGGCCAATCCGAAGAACTACCCTACCGGGGCGCACGTGCTGGTAGCGCTTTTGGAGACACGGGTGGAGTTCGATGCCGACATGATCGAGAACATGACGCAGAAGATCACGCAACTCAGTAACTCGCTCACCCTCCAGGAGGCCGACGAGGAGCTGCTCTCGGAGATCAAGAACCTGCAGGAAAAAACGATGCTCCTCAGGGAGAACATCATCGACAAACAGCGCACCGTCTCGGGCATGCTCCGCAGCGAGTTTATCCCTGCCGAGCTGCAACCCAAGCTCACCATCATCATCAAGGACATCAACTCGCTGGTGGAGCACATCAAGTTCAGCTTCGACCGCCTCGACTACCTGCAGGACACCTTCCTGGGGTATGTGAACATCGAACAGAACAAGATCATCAAGATCTTTACTATTGTCTCGGTCATCTTCATGCCTCCCACGCTCATTGCCAGCATCTACGGAATGAACTTTACCTTTATGCCGGAAATCGACAAGAAATGGGGTTATCCCCTCGCCATTCTATTCATGGTGCTCTCCTCGCTCTTTATCCTCTACTATTTCAAGAAACGAAAGTGGCTCTGAGTGGGAAAGCTTCTACTCAAGCATGTAATGCATCACCGGCACCCTTTCCGGGAAGAGCCCTACAAGGGGGGCTTCCCGGCTCGCCGTGTGATATCCCAGGAGGAGGCAGACGAGTTCTCTCACCTTCATCTGCAGATGTGGCGCACCCCCCTGTAGGCTGCCACGGATGACCACTCCTCGGGAAACAGAATAGGCACCGTTGTTGGCATGCAGCTGACTGTCATCGAGGGTCAGAGAAAAGGCTGCTTCCCGCCGGGTAGCCGCATAGAGCTGCAACAGCCGTTCCGGTTCAATAATCCGGGCCATACCGATCAGGTTCTTTTTTGACGGGAAATCGTAGAGGGCTGCCTCCTCAGCCATGGCCCGAAAGTCGTCGAACGACTTCTGCAGGGTCATGTCTCTTCCCCGGAACAAACAGTCGAAGGCTCGGTAGGCCGCCTCCAGGTCGCCCGGGTGGGCATCGAGCACTGTTTTGATTGATGGCAACGGCTCACTGCCCGCATCGAAGGTCTGCGCGAAACCATATTTTGCATAAAAAGTGAGCAACCACTCCTCCTGCGGTACCAGCAGCATCAGCGGTATTTCGCGTTCCCTTGCCACCTCAAAGCTCCGCAACAACAGCTGCTGCATAAACCCCTTCTTCCGCGCCTCAGGCAACGTACAGACGCCGGAGAGGTAAAGTATCGGAATCTCGCTACCGTGGAAGGTGAAGCGGTAGGGCAGCATCTGCAGCGATGCCACGGGTTTGCCACCGTCGAGATAAAGCAGTGTCTGTTCATCGCGATACTTGTGGCGGAAGTAGAGGTCCATGTAGTCGTCCGGATCACCGAAACAGGTTTTCCACATTGCCCGCACTGCCTCACGGGTATGCTCATCGGCGAATCGTATCATGATCAGTCTGTCTTAAGCCGTGCGTTAAACTTCTCCAGCAGGATATCGGGCTGATAGGAGAGCTTCGCCTTGCGCAGGTTTTCAATTCCCATATCCTCTTCCCGGTTGATATAGGTAAACCCTGCCGCCTCATGCTCCGCGAACTGCTGGTTGATGATCGTATAGGCACCATGAATCGTAGTGAAAGCCTTCTCCACATGCACCACGATGGTATCCTCTGTAAGTGGCTCTCCAATGCTGAATGCGGCAATCCGGTTGTTCACGCAAATCAGTCCACCCCGCAGCTGTAGCTCCTCAAAATGGTCGAGCATCAGGGTCGTGGCATGGTCGTCGTACATCAGGGTGGGATCCTTCTCCTCCCTGTTGATCGCCATCCAGTCGTCGAGCATCGCCTTGCACTCCCTCACCACCTCCGGATGTCCGGTAAGCGACTTGTACTTCCAGTCGTTCTCGCGCATGAAGCGGTTGATATGGTTACGTTTGCTCTGGAGCTTCTTCCCCTTCAGGTGGGTCAACTTCTCGGTGGTGTAAATATAATCGGATACCGACCGATTGAGGGTGTAGTCGAATAGACCCGGCATCGCCGCCTCTACCTCTTCGGTCATCTCTCGGGTGAGACCCCGCATCTGAAAAGGGGTTCCAAACTGCCTGTTATCCTCCATAATTGCCTGCACCCCCTCCCTGATATCCCCCTCTCCAATGGGTTTGAGATAGGAGTTGCGGCCATTGTTGTCGCGGAAGCGAATGAAGAGCCATCCATCCCCCACGGCAAACTGCGTCTCGAATTTGGAGCCCCAGCAGTAGAGGTTGGTGAAACAGAGGTCTGAAGCCCTGTAGTTCTGCTTGCTGAGAAATGTATTGATCAGATCCCTGTCCTGCAGGGCAATCGATGTAAATGTAAACATAGTTGGTAGTGTCTTGGTCTGCGCTTTGAGGTGAACAAACAGTGATCGGAAAAGTTTAAAAAAACGGAATGATTCCCTCATCCCGCCCTTACCAGATGTGATCGACTTAAAATTTCCGGAAGCCAACGATCTCCCGCACCTCACGGATTGTCCTTGCTGCATTCTCGCGCGCTTTCTCCACGCCATCCTGTGTCACCTTACGCAGATAGGCATCATCTTTTTCAATCTCCAGCATCCGCTCACGGATGGGAGCGGTCACGCTGATGATGTCGGCCGCCAGCTGTTTCTTCAGGTCACCATACCGGATCTCACAACGGTTCCACTGGTCATCGAAGTGCTGGACCACCTCCGGTGTGGAAACCACCCGCAACAGGGTAAACAGGTTTTCAATATAGTCGGGTTTCACCGAATGGGGTTCTGCGGGACCGGCATCGGTAAGCGCCTTCTTCACCTTCTTCTCTATCTCTTTCGGGCTGTCACCCAGGTAAATGGCGTTTCCCTCCGACTTGCCCATCTTGCCACTGCCGTCGAGACCCGGGATCTTCACCAGCTCCTCTCCGAAATTGTAGGCCACCGGCTCCTTGAAGTATTCCACCCCGTAGAAGTTGTTGAAGCGACGGGCAAACTTACGGGTCATCTCCAGGTGTTGCTCCTGATCCTTACCCACCGGCACCTTGTCGGCATTGTGGATGAGGATATCGGCTGCCATCAGCGTAGGGTAAGTCAACAGCCCCGCATTCACATTCTCCGGCTGCTTGCGGGCCTTCTCCTTGAAGGAAGCTGTCTTGGAGAGCTCACCCAGGTAGGCATGCATGTTTAGGTAGAGGTAGAGCTCGGCCGTCTCATGCAGGTCGCTCTGCACATAGATCACCGACTTCTCCGGATCAATTCCTGCTGCCAGGTAATCCACCAGTACGTTCTTCACGTTCTGATGCAGCATTTTCGGGTCAGGATGGGTGGTGAGGGAGTGAATGTCTGCAATAAAAAAATAACAGCTGTTCTCCTCCTGCATCCTGATGAAGTTACGCAAAGCGCCAAAATAGTTGCCCAGGTGAAGCTTTCCGGTAGAGCGTATACCGCTTAGTACTATATCCATGATCTTGTTCTACTTTTTGAGCCTACAAAGATAGGAAATTATCAGCAAAAGCGTAATTGATTTTTCCATCACGCTTTTTTATTGTACCTTTCAGGCTGGTATCCATACCGGTTCTAAAATAGTGTCATTACGGAAATATTTCCGCAAATGAATCTCTTTTGAGCAGTAAAAGTATTACTTTTGCACTTTCAAAAAATATTCCTGCAAAGCAAGGGAGAAAAGAGTTGAAATCCTGTTTGGAACAAATCAACAAGCAATATAACAATCAAAACATCTAATCACTAAAACAGAACTTTATGAGTTGGTTAATTGATTCATCTATCGGACGGAAACTGGTGCAAAGCATTTCCGGTCTGTTCCTGGTCCTATTCCTCTTGTTTCACATGTCGATGAACCTGGTGCTCATCTTCAGTTACGACACCTACAACTTCCTCGCCAACGAGGTGTTGGGTGCCAACTGGTGGGCCATTGCCGGAACAGGGGTGATTGCGCTGGGCTTTGTGATCCACATCATCTACGCCATCATCCTCACCCTGCAAAACCGCAAGGCAAGAGGCAAGGACCGCTATGCCTCCTCGAGCAAAACAGCCACTACCTGGTCGTCACAAAATATGTTTGTACTGGGTCTCTTCATCCTGTTGTTCCTGATCCTGCACCTCTACCAGATGTGGTATCAGATGCAATTCAAGGAGCTCTTTATGATTGAGGGAGCACGTCACGACGGAGCCCAGCTGGTGGAGGAGGTCTTCTCCCATCTTTGGGTGGTGGTGGTCTATGTAATTGCCTTCATCGCTCTCTGGTACCACCTGCTGCACGGCTTCTGGAGTGCACTTCACACTGCGGGACTGAACAACACCATATGGATGAAACGGGTGAAGCTGCTGAGCAACATCATCGCCACGATGATCTCACTCGGATTCATCATCGTGGCCATCGCCGTTCACCTGGGATACTCCAACCTGTTAGGATAACTTTAGAAACTGAATATTATGAACAAATTAGACGCAAAAATACCCAAAGGGCCTCTTGCCGAGAAATGGACCAACTACAAGAACCATCAGAAGCTGGTGAACCCGGCCAACAAACGTCGCCTCGACATCATCGTGGTGGGCACGGGACTGGCCGGTGCCTCTGCCGCCGCCTCACTGGGCGAGATGGGATTCAAGGTGCACAATTTCTGCATCCAGGATTCACCCCGCCGCGCGCATTCCATCGCCGCACAGGGGGGGATCAACGCTGCCAAGAACTACCCCAACGACGGTGACTCTGTCTACCGTCTCTTCTACGATACCATCAAGGGGGGCGACTACCGTGCCCGCGAAGCCAATGTATACCGCCTGGCAGAAGTATCGAACAGCATCATCGACCAGTGCGTGGCACAGGGGGTACCCTTTGCCCGTGAATATGGCGGTCTGCTCGACAACCGCTCTTTCGGCGGGGCACAGGTATCCCGTACCTTCTACGCCCGCGGCCAGACGGGCCAACAGCTGCTGCTGGGTGCCTATTCCGCACTGAGCCGCGCCATACACAACAAACAGGTGGAGCTTTACACCCGCTATGAGATGGTGGATCTGGTGATCATTGAGGGTCGTGCCCGTGGCATCATCGCCCGCAACCTGGTCACCGGCAAGCTGGAACGGTTTGCCGCACACGCGGTGGTGATCGCCACCGGCGGCTACGGCAACACCTTCTTCCTCTCCACCAACGCCATGACCTCCAATGGATCGGCAGCCTGGCAGTGCTACAAGAAAGGAGCCTACTTCGCCAACCCCTGCATGGCACAGATCCACCCCACCTGCATCCCGGTACATGGTGAGTTCCAGTCGAAGCTGACGCTGATGTCGGAATCGCTCCGCAACGATGGCCGCATCTGGGTGCCGAAGAAGCTGGAAGACGCACAGGCTATCCGTGAAGGAAAGCTGAAACCGACACAGATCAGGGAAGAGGAGCGCGACTACTACCTGGAGCGCCGTTATCCTGCCTTCGGGAACCTGGTGCCGCGCGACGTGGCCTCCCGTGCCGCCAAGGAACGGTGCGACGCCGGCTACGGCGTGGGGAACACCGGCCTGGCCGTCTACCTGGACTTTGCCGACGCCATCCAGCGCCTGGGTAGGGAGGTGGTGGAAGCGCGCTACGGTAACCTGTTCCAGATGTACGAGAAGATCGTGGACGACAACCCCTACGAGACACCCATGATGATCTACCCCGCCATCCACTACACCATGGGTGGCATCTGGGTAGACTACGAGCTGATGACTACCATCCCCGGCCTGTTTGCCATCGGAGAAGCCAATTTCTCCGACCACGGCGCCAACCGCCTCGGCGCCTCCGCATTGATGCAGGGGCTGGCCGACGGTTACTTCGTGCTCCCCTACACCATCCAGAACTACCTGGCCGACCAGATCAATGTGCCCCGCTTCAAGACCGATGCGCCTGAGTTTGCACAGGCCGAGAAGGAGATCAACGATCGCATCGAGCGGCTGATGAACATCCAGGGCAAACACTCCGTAGACCATATCCACAAGGAACTGGGTCACATCATGTGGGACTTCGTAGGAATGGGACGCGATGCCGAGGGATTGCGCAACGCCATCGAGAAGCTGAAAGAGCTGAAAAAGGATTTCTGGAGCAACCTGCGTATTCCGGGAAACAAGGAGACGCTCAACGTGGAACTGGAAAAAGCACTGCGTCTGGCTGACTTTATTGAGATCGGCGAGCTGATGGCACACGATGCCCTCGACCGTGAGGAGTCCTGCGGCGGCCATTTCCGACTTGAACACCAGACACCCGAAGGAGAAGCCCTGCGTCACGACGACCAGTTTGCCTATGTCTCCTGCTGGGAGTACCAGGGTGAAGAGAATACCCCGGTGATGTACAAGGAACCGCTTGCATATGAGTTCGTGGAACGTCAGCAGCGCAACTACAAGTCGTAACGGTTGATGCAATAAGTGTAAACGAAAAACAACAAACGATCATGGATAAAGATATCAATATCAAAGTAAAAGTGTGGCGCCAGAACGGACCCAAGGAGAAAGGACACTTTGAAACCTACGCACTGGAAAATATCTCCCAGGGAAGCTCCTTCCTGGAAATGCTTGACATCCTCAACGAACAGCTGATCAACGAGGGAAAGGAGCCAGTGGTGTTCGACCACGACTGCCGTGAAGGGATTTGTGGCATGTGCAGCCTCTACATCGACGGACACCCCCACGGACCTGACACCGGTATCACCACCTGCCAGCTCCATATGCGCCGCTTCAACGACGGTGATACCATCACCGTGGAGCCATGGCGTTCTGCCGGTTTTCCCATCATCAAGGACCTGATGGTAGACCGCACCGCCTTCGACAAGATCATCCAGGCGGGCGGTTACATCTCTGTCAACACCGGGGGGGTACCCGATGCCAACGCCATCCCCATCCCGCGTGAGGATGCCGAGATGGCCATGGATGCTGCCGCCTGCATCGGCTGTGGCGCCTGCGTGGCAGCCTGCAAGAACGGATCAGCGATGCTCTTCGTCTCGGCCAAGGTGAGCCAATTCGCCCTTCTGCCGCAAGGAAGGGTTGAGGCAGCCCGTCGCGCCAAGTCGATGGTGGCCAGAATGGACGAACTGGGCTTCGGCAACTGCACCAACACCGGAGCCTGCGAGGTAGAATGTCCGAAGAACATCTCCATCAGCAACATCGCCCGTCTCAACCGGGAGTTTCTGAAGGCAAAGTTCAAGGACTAACCGCCGGAACAACAAAAATGGATAGCGTTTCTTCTCCTCTCCAGGAGAAGAAACGCTTTGCTTTTTCATCCTTTTTAAAGTTTATTTAACAACCTCTTGCCCATTAATTTTGTTTTACCACTGTCATACAGCTATATTTGCACCATACGAAGCAGATATCAATGAATAATTCATGTAACAAGAAAAGATGATGAAAACAAGAAAAATGATTCGCAGAAGCCTTTTTATCCTGATCGCTTCCATGCTTTCCACTTCTCTTTTTGCACAAATCCGGTTTGGAGTGAAGGCAGACGTGGGACTAAACAACCCCCGCTTCGACAGTGAAGCGGTGAAAGTGGAGAACATGACCTCCTACAGCATCGGACCATCGATTGAGGTGATGTTTCCCTTTGCCGTAGCAGACTTTGGGATAGAAGCTTCACTCCTCTACAACGACAACCGTATGACGGTCTCCAACCTGACCGACGGTGAGCGTACCTCCCCGAACGAGATATCGAACCGTTACCTCTACCTTCCGCTCAACGCCAAGATCAAGTTCGGCCTGGGTATGTTGCCACTGCGGATGTATGCCTCAGCGGGCCCCTACGCAGGTTATCTGATTGGAGGCGATGAAATCGATCTGCAGGCAATGCAGGACGACCTCAAGGCGAAAGAGTTTCAGGCGGGTGCCAATCTCGGACTGGGAGTGGAGCTGTTCAGGATGTTGCAGGTAGGTGTCAACTACGGTGTACAACTCACCGACAACTATGCGGTGGAACAACCCAACTGGGAGGATCCGCTGAATGGCAAGTCGGAGGCCTGGAGCATTACGGCTACACTCTATTTCTGACACATGTATGTGGATGTGATTCTTCCGCTTCCCCTGCCCGGGTTCTTCACCTATTCCCTGCCGGCAGAGATACGTCACCGCGCAAAAGTGGGGCAACGGGCAGTGGTTCCCTTCGGTAAGCGAAAACATTATACCGGCATCATTGCCCGCATCCACAATCAGCCGGCCGAAGGAATCACAGTCAGGGAGATTCACTCCCTTCCGGATAATCAGCCGGTGATCACTCCACAGCAATTACAGTTGTGGGAGTGGATTGCCTTCTATTACCTCTCTCCTCTGGGGGATGTCTGTAAGGCGGCACTTCCCTCCTTCATGAAACCGGAAGATCTCGTCACCCGCTATCTCCCAAAAGAAGAGCGCTACTACCGGCTCAACCCAAAGATCGACTCCACAACCCTCAACGGGCTGCTGGCAAGAGCAAAAAAACAGAAGGCACTCTTTTCAACTATCCGTACGTTTCTTGATGAGAGTCGTCAGGAAATGATCAGCAGACAGGCAGTTAGCAAACTGCCCGGATATAGCGCAACTACCCTTAAATCATTAATTGACAAGGAATTAATAATTCACCATACCCTGAAAATAAGCCGCCTGGAGGAGAGCCGAACACCGGTAAGGGAGCCCTTTTCACTTAGTGAGGCACAGCAGCATGCACTGGAGCAGATAACGGAAACCCTGACAGAGAAAGAAACCACACTGCTACATGGTGTCACCTCGGCAGGTAAGACCGAGATCTACATCCACCTGATTTGCCACACCCTGAAACAGGGGAAGCAGACGCTCTACCTGCTTCCAGAGATCGCACTCACCTCCCAACTGACGGAGCGCCTTCGTGGTGTCTTCGGAAACAAACTGGGCATCTATCACTCCCGTATCGGCGATAACGAGCGTACCGAGATCTGGCAGAAGATGTTGTCCGAAACCCCCTACGAGATTATTATTGGTGCCCGCTCCTCCCTGTTCCTTCCCTACAGAAAGCTGGGGCTGGTGATTGTGGACGAAGAGCATGAGACAAGCTTCAAACAACAGGATCCGGCACCTCGGTACCATGCACGTGACACCGCAATCATGTTGGCTCATTTCAGCGGTGCCAAAACGCTACTCGGATCGGCTACCCCATCTCTGGAATCCTACTACAACGCTCGCAATGGCAAGTATGGCCTGGTGACACTCAGCGAACGGTTCAACGGGATACAGATGCCCCGCATACAACTGGTAAACACACGGGAACTGCGCAAGCGGAAAAAGATGAAGTCGATCCTCAGCCCCCCCCTGATCGATGAAACAGCCGCTGCGCTGGAGAAGGGGGAGCAGGTGATCCTCTTCCGCAACCGACGAGGCTTTGCTCCGGTACTGGAATGCAATCAGTGTGCCTGGACACCCAAATGCAGCCACTGCGATCTGTCTCTCACCCTGCACAAACACCCTTGGCAATTGCTGTGTCACTATTGCAACCGATCATACCCTGTACCTACAACCTGCTCCTCTTGCGGAACGGGGAAGCTGGAGCCGCAGGGTCTTGGCACGGAGCAATTGGAGGAGGAGATGAAAAGATTGTTTCCCGGAAGCGTTGTTGCAAGAATGGATGCCGACACCACACATGGCAGGCAGGCCTATGAGAGGATGATCCGTGCGTTTCAGGAGAGAAAATCAGATATACTGGTAGGCACACAGATGCTCTCGAAAGGCCTGGATTTCGACCATGTCAGGGTAGTAGGCATCGTTTCCGCGGATGCCCTGATCCACCATCCCGACTTCCGCTCGCATGAGCGGGGTTTCCAGCTGATGACACAAGCAGCGGGTCGTTCAGGACGGAAAAATGAACAAGGGATTGTGCTCATCCAGACCGCCGATCCGATGCAGTCCATCTACCATCATGTGACCGGTCACGACTATGCAGGTTTCTTCAAAGAGGAACTGGCGGAGCGAAAACAGTTTGGCTACCCACCATTCACACGGCTGATACGGATCACCGCCAAACACCATGTGGAGAACCTGGTAGAGCGGGCAGCAACCCATCTGGCCACACTGCTCAGGAGAGAATTGAAGCAATGTGTCCTAGGCCCCGTGCCCCCGCCAGTTGCACGGATAAAACGCCAATATCTGCAGGAGATCCTACTGAAGCTGGAGACAGGTTACCCTCCTCAACGGGTGCGCCAATTCCTGCTGAAGGCCGAAGCATCACTGCATGCGGTACCATCTTACAGATATGTGACCATCAGCTATGACGTCGACCCGTTGTGACCCAAAAGAACCGGCATCGCACTGGGGCAATACCGGTTCTCTACTGTTTCTCTGCCGGTAATTTACCGGCATAACCTTATTTCATTTCAATCTCTTCCTTCAGATCAATCTCATTTCCGTCTTTGTCGTAGAAAACATACTGCAGGAAACCCAGCTTCTGATCCGGGATCACTTTCAATCCTACATTGTATTTTTTTCTCCATTTGAACTTCAACGAAAACAATCCTTGCTGAACATACGCTGCAACATAGGGGTGTATGTGCAGACTGAATTTCTTCACTTTTAATTTGTGAACCAGATAATCGATCTTTCCCTCCAGGGTGTCGGTAAAAAGTATCGATGATTTGATTTTTCCTTTACCAAAGCAAGTGGGGCACTCTTCGCTTGTGGTAACTTCCATTTCGGGGCGTACACGCTGACGCGTGATTTGCATTAGCCCGAACTTGCTCAATGGTAGAATGTTATGCCTTGCCCGGTCACTTGCCATCAGCTCCTGCATCCTGGCAAGCAGCTTGTTGCGGTACTCGCCTTTGCTCATATCAATGAAGTCGATGACGATGATGCCGCCCATATCCCGTAACCGCAACTGGCGGGCTATCTCCTCGGCGGCAGCCAGGTTCACCTCATAGGCACTCTCCTCTTGACCCAGTTTCGATTTGTTGCGGTTGCCGCTGTTCACATCGATCACATGCAGGGCCTCGGTATGCTCAATGATGAGATAGGCACCGTTCTTGAACGTAACAGTTTTTCCAAAGAGCGATTTGATCTGCTTGGTGATGCCGAAATTATCTAAAATGGGCAGCGCTCCGGTATACTCCCTGACCACGTTCTTTCTTTCCGGAGCAATAATTCCCACATATTCGGCTATCTGCCTGCTCACGTCCCTGTCGTTGACGTGAATTTGTTCGAATGATGGGCTGAAGATATCACGCAACAGGGCTACGGTACGCCCCGTCTCCTCAAAGATAAGAGAGGGAGCCTTGGCCTTCATAATCCTGCCGATGTTCTCTTCCCACCGCTTCACCAGCACCTTCAGCTCTGCATCGAGGTCAGCAACCCTTTTTCCTTCGGCATTCGTCCGAATAATGACGCCGTAGTTCTTGGGTTTGATACTCTGAATGAGCTGCCGAAGCCGGGCGCGCTCTTCGCGCGATTTGATCTTCTGCGATACCGATACACGATCGATAAATGGAATCAACACCATAAAACGACCCGCAAAAGAGATCTCGGCAGTCAGACGGGGCCCTTTGGTTGAGATGGGTTCCTTGGCTATCTGAACCAGTATCTCCTGTCCCACCTTGAGGATGTCCGAGATGGATCCTTCCTTATCGATATCGGGTTTCAGCTTCATCTTCTGAAGCTGCGGAATTTTTTTCTTGTCTTCAACCATCTTCTGGAACTCCAGAATCGAGTTGAATTCAACCCCTAAATCCAAATAGTGAAGAAAAGCGTCCTTTTTGTGTCCCACGTTCACAAA
>JADLKK010000028.1 GCA_016839025.1 Proteiniphilum sp. | reverse complement strand
AACAAATGACGATCGTAGGAAGAGGGTTCATTGAAGCTGGAGGCGGTGGAATCCTTGTGCATATAGGGGAAAGCGCCTCCGGAAACATAATCGTAATTTCCGAAAAGCAATGCTTTAAAAGAGGGAGTCATCTCCCATTCAAGCTTCACCCTTCCCCCGGCATTTTCAGAGGCATCTACCTTCTTACCGGTATGGTTGTTCATGAAATAACCATCGTCGCGTTTATAGTATCCACCAATGGAGATTCCGAAGTGATCACCCAGCTTGCTGTAGTTGGATGCCTTGGCTGAGAGCTGGCCGTGATTTCCACCCGTTACCGACAGGTTGGTCCCCTGAAACGCGAGGGGAGAGAGGGTGTAGAGGTTCACGATTCCCCCGATGGCATTACGCCCATAAAGGGTTCCCTGTGCACCGCGGAGTACCTCAATGCGTTGGATATCCTGGAACTCGAAATCGAATGCCGATGGGTTGAAGCTGGGCACGTTGTCCACGTACATGCTCACCGTTTGTGCACCCAGCCGTGCACCGATCCCCCTGATGTAGATCGGAGTGGAGACTTTGGAACCATACACCGGTATAAAGAAGTTGGGGATGGTTGCGCTCAAGCCGGGCAGCGATTCAATCTGCGTGTCCCTCAGCTGCTTCGGTGATACCACAGAAACGGCGGTGGGCATATTCTTCAGCTCATTGGTTTCCTTTACGGAAGAGGTAACCACCACCTCATCAAGGTAGTAAACCTTTACCGTATCTTTGGGATTGGATTCTTTTTCTGTCATGACCTCTCCCGCGGAAGAGACAATTATATTACAAAACAGGGCAAAAACAAGGATCTGCAATTGTTTCATCGCAATCAATTTTTAGGGTTTTTTGTTGAATGCAAAGAAACAGGATAATGCAACACCCGTCAATCACTACAATTAGTGATTTTTTTCCCTATTTGCATTCAATCATCCCGATTGGATCTGTATACGTCAAAAAGAAGGAATCAGTTTTTGAAAATGAAGTAGACTGCCAACACCAAGAGCGCGAAGCCGATCAGGTGATTCAACCGCAGTTGTGTTTGAAAAGCAAGAGAAGAGAAGATGACGAACACGGTGAGGGTGATCACCTCCTGTATTACTTTCAGTTGCAGCAGGGAGAAGCTGCCACCGTTACCCTCAAAGCCGACGCGGTTGGCCGGCACCTGGAAGCAATACTCGAAAAAGGCGATGAGCCAGCTGACCAGGATCACCCCGATGAGCGGCAGTTTGCTGAACCAGCTGTTCTCAGCCAGCTTCAGGTGGCCGTACCATGCCAGTGTCATAAAGATGTTGGAAACGACCAGCAAGCCGATCGTGAACAGATAATTCATACCGATATATCAAAAATCGGATGCAAAAGTAGTACATTTCCACATACAATAAGTACATTTCCACATACAATATACTACTGCATGAGAATTATTTTTCATTGTTCCGCTCCCTGAAACAACCAGCTGTATGACTTTCCCTGTCAATGGCATCTCTGCTGCCGTTTGAACATGGGACCTGTTCTTTTGTTATACTGCAATATGGAAACAATAAAGGAAAAAACAAAAAAAGCATTGCTTGTCGTGGACGTGCAGAACGACTTTTGCCCGGGGGGATCTCTGGCGGTGAAGGATGGCGACCGGGTGGTGCCGGTGATCAACCGTCTCATGGATCGGTTCGAACGGGTGATCTCGTCGCAGGACTGGCATCCACAGGAAACGGTTCATTTCGAAAAATGGCCCCCCCACTGCATCGCCGGCACAGAAGGTGCGGAATATCATCCGGCGCTCAACAGCGATCGGATAGGGTTGCGTCTCTTCAAGGGTACAGAAAACAGGGATGATGGCTACTCTGCATTCGAGGCAACCAACGCCTCACTCACCGACTATCTGCATGCAGAAGGCATACAAACGCTCTATGTCTGCGGACTGACCACCGACTACTGCGTGAAAGCCACTGCCCTGGATGCGCTGCGTGAAGGATTCCACATCTGCGTGATCACCGATGCAATAGCTGCGGTGAACCTGCAACCGGGCGACGACAGGAAGGCACTGCAGGAACTCTACGCCGCCGGATGCCTGTTGATGGAATCGGGGGAGATTGGATGTTTATAGTGAGGCATCATGCTCTACCAAAGTGCAGGGTCTCCGTCGGCTTTACGCCGATTCCCGGCTCTCCGGAAGCAATGATTTTCCCCTTTTCCAGCTTTGCACCTTCAAAGCAGTCGTTACCGATCAGCAGCGCCCCGTCCAGGTCGGCAAAATCCATCCCTGCATACAGCTGTGCGGCGGCTGAGATAGCACACGAGGTCTCGGTCATGCACCCCATCATCACCTTCATCCCCAGCTTCTCGGCCAGCATGCGCATCTTCCAGGCCTCATGCATGCCGGTGCACTTCATCAGCTTGATATTGATCCCCGAAAAGACACCTCTCAACCTTTCCACATCCTTCAGGCGCTGCACCGATTCATCGGCGAAGATGGGCAACGGACTCTCTTGTGTGAGGCGTGCAATTGCCTCCAGGTCTCCCTTTGGCAGGGGTTGCTCCACCATCACCACGCCCTGCTCCTTCATCCAGCCGATCATGTCGAGAGCCTGTGAAGGTTCGCGCCATCCCTGATTGGCATCAACTGCCAGGGGCAATGAGGTCACGGAACGTATCGCGCGAATCATCCGCCTGTCGTCCGGTCCACCCACCTTCACTTTCAGGATATTGAAACGACCCAGCGCTTCACGAGTCTTCTCCCGCACCAACTCATCACTATCGATGCCGATGGTGAAAGTGGTGTCAGGCACATTCTGCTTATCCAGGTCAAGCACCCTGTACCAAGGCTCGCCGATCATCTTGCCTGCCAGGTCGTGCAGGGCAATATCGACTGCTGCCTTGGCTGCCGTGTTACCGGGGGCAAGCCCATCCAGATAAGCCATGATCTCCTCCAGCTGCTGTGGATCACGGAATGGGGAGAGCTCCACCTTTTTCAGAAAAGTGATCACCGACGCCTGCGTCTCTCCCAGATAGGGTGGTAGCGATGCCTCGCCGTAACCGGTGAGCCCATCATAATCGATACGGGTCAACACCACCGGTGTGGTCTTGCGGGAGAAACCGGAGATGGTGAAGGTATGGTTCAATTGCAAATCATAGGGTGTCCAGGAGAGCCTCATCTTATTATTTTTACTGTTCACTGTTCCGCGGGCGGCACTCATGGGAAGGGAGGGCACTGCCAGCAATGTGGCAGCCACGACCGTATTCCTGATAAAATACCTGCGGCTCTGTTTCATTGTTACTGCATGCTTCACGGTTGTATCTGTAAGTCAATCAGTGATAAAAAGCATTGCTGAGCAGCTCTTCCATACCCTCACCCTGCTCCTCTCCGATCATCCTCCTGGTGTAGAGATAACGGTTGGTGTTGAAAGCGTCATACAACGGATCGGCAGGATCAAAACTGTTGATGCGGACATAATCGGAAGCATGGATAAATTGCCTTTCTCCGAGATAAATCCCCACGTGTACTACCTTTTCATCTTCCCCTTCGGTTGCTTTGGAACCGAAGAATAGCAGATCACCCGGGAGGGCATCGCTGAGTTCTCCGCCCTCATCCACCAGCCTGCCATAACATGCCTGCTGTGATGCATCCCTGGGCAGGATGACACCATGCATCCAATAAACCTGCTTGGTAAAACCACTGCAGTCCATCCCTTTCACGGAAGTCCCGCCCCATAGGTAGGGTATACCCAACAATTGCCTTGCAGTCTGCACGATGCTCTCACCCGTCAACTTGACACCTTTCAACCAATCGGTTACCTCCTCTGCATCCGTTTTTCTCACGTAAGCGTTACGGCCGTCGGGATAGCGGACGCGATAATAACCCTCATCGGCTGAAATAAGCTCCAACATATTGCCGGCCACCAGATCGGTGACAGGCGGTGCCGTCTCATCCGCTTCTGCATAGGATCGTGTATGCAGGAGAGTGACAATCACCTTTGCCCCTGCCAGGTAGTGTTTCCGTCCCGCATCTGCCAGGGGATGTACCGAACCGCTGATCCAGCCGAAGTAACCCTCGGGAGTCTCAACCCTGCGCCACCCCCCTTTCTGCTCGAGGATCCTTACCGGCATGCCGAGCAACACCTGGGTAACCATCTCGGCAGCATGTCTCGGTTCCGCGCGGAGGTTTCCCACCGAGTTGTATACCACCCCCCATGTTTCCATCTCATTCTCCTGCCCCATGATTTGTATCGTTGAAAAGACCCATAAAAGTAAGACAAAAGTTGTTGTTTTCATCTACTCATCCCTTTTTTGTGCACAATCCATCCCACCGCAAATCCAATGTCAAAAAACAAAATTCAAATTCCAGCATGGTCGACTCATAATTGAACCGTTACAAAAGTAGCAACTGCCACGAAAATACAAAAAAAATTTCGCTGTACAAATATTTTCTGACATCATCGACAAGATTGACTTTTAACTATTTATCGATATGATGTTGCATTTTTTTTGTTATGTTTGCCTGACAATGCAATGTATCAACAATGGGAACAAGTAGAATCGCAATCAGGTGGTTGTGGATAGCGTCACTGAGTTGCAGTCTCTCTCTGACCTCTACGTCGCAGCCGGTGAAGAAACAACCCGAAAAAGCAGAAAGCCGTATGCCCCACCCACCACCATACAACCTTGAAGAAGCGAAGATGCTTGCCCGTGAGCTAAAGGGGAAGGGGATTCGGGACAAGGCTGTGCTGGCCGCCATCGCCCGAATACCACGTGAGGCATTCGTGGATGAGGCGCTGTCGGATATGGCCTACCTCGACCGGCCATTGCCCATCGAAGCGGGACAGACCATCTCACAGCCTTACACCGTTGCACGGCAGACGGAATTGCTGCGGTTGGATCCGGGAGACAAGGTGCTGGAGATCGGTACCGGCAGCGGCTACCAGGCGGCAGTGCTCTGCGAGATGGGAGTAGAGGTCTATAGTGTTGAACGGTATCAGGAATTGTATCAGACGGCACAGAAACGGCTCAACGATCTGGGATACTACCCTCATCTATTCCACGGAGATGGTTACGAGGGGTTACCTGAACATGCACCCTTCGACAAGATTCTGATCACGGCCGCACCGGAAATGATCCCCCCGAAGCTGACAGAGCAGCTCGGTGTGGGGGGCAGGATGGTGCTTCCCCTGGGTGGCAGGGAGCGGCAGCAGATGACCCTGCTGGAACGGGTGAGCGAGACCCGTTACAACACCACAGAACACGGGGATTATATCTTTGTCCCCATGCAAAAAGGGCGTGAATAGTTGCTGCTTCGGCAAAAGAAACGATGTCAGGCCAGTAGGCAGTAAATGCGCTGCCGCTGAATTTCTCCGGCGGCAGCGGGTAGTTGAACCAAACAGGGAAGTTCTAATTGCCGACAGGCAAACGGCTCAACTCCCTTATATCTTGCAGATTGGTGTAATCATATTGATAGATCCCATCTGCGGCTATCATCATCAGTACATTGTCAAAGGGAATCACATCGAACCCATCCATCTCTTTGAAGTGTGCAAGTATGTTATCCTTATGCATAATGGTTCGCGGATCTTCGGCATTGAAGATGCGTAATCCATCGTCACAGACAAACAGCGTCCCCTTGTCTATGCCCAATCCTTTCGGGCTTTTCATATTATAGGTTACCACATGCTTCGGTCTCTTCACATCACTTACATCGACGATAATCAATTCGTTGGCGTCTTGTCCGCAAAAAGTGCCCGACCGAACCGTCACATAGGCAATGTCATTTTCCACCACTACCGGGTCGCAACCAAAGACATGGGTGATCATCGACTGGCGTTCAGGCTTTAGAGGATCTTCCATGGAGTAAATAATCATCCCCCTGGGTGTCCCCATAAACATACAGTTTTTGTAGCTGAAGATCGTTTCCACATCAAATCCGATATAGATATCCTGACCGATTTTCGCAGGGGTTTCACCGGAGAGGTCGAAGATACCGAGCTGATTGTTCATCACGGTATAAAGATTGTCCTCATAAATGGCGAATCGCGACATGGAACCGGTCACCCCCACGCTTGCATTCCCAATTGCAGCTCCTTCGTTATACATTACTCCGCCATCTTTTTCGCCCCATCCCCACCAGCCAGGTCTGTAGGAGCGTACCAACTCCCTTCTCTCCACCTTTTTCCAACCAACCACG
Source organism: Proteiniphilum sp. (assembly GCA_016839025.1). GTDB lineage: Bacteria > Bacteroidota > Bacteroidia > Bacteroidales > Dysgonomonadaceae > Proteiniphilum. The sequence goes on along the minus strand of JADLKK010000028.1, from coordinate 19,674 downwards.
ATGCCGTTCTTCCTGTCCATTGATTTTGCGTAATCGATGCCGAATTCATTTTCCGTAGGGGGATATGCATAAGGGAAGACCTCTTCTTTTCGGCCTTTGTAGACAGGTCTAGCGGGATCATTGACATCAAACCACACCAGATCAACATACGAATCGGCATACAGCATATTGTCCCGCACCTGCATATCCGCATTTCCCAGCAAGTCGATAAAAGCAACATTCCGGGGATTCGACGGATCCCGATTGTCAATCACATGAATTCCCTTCTGCGGTTGTGATATGTAAAGATAACTGTTGTAAAAAACAATTTTCCCCTGTTTTTCAATGGATTGGGGTTCTTTTACATCTACAGCACTTCTGAACTCGCCGGCCGACATAAAAACCGGCTCATTGATGGTATAGGCAACATACTCATCTACATAGTCTTTACATCCCGGAAAGAGAAACAATCCGGCGATAAAAAATAAAAAAGAGATCTTTTTCATCACATCATAACTTTTGCATTATTTGAATTGTATCCTTATTCCCATATGTAAACCGAATATCAGCGGATTCTCCGTACGGGCACTCATGGGTTGGTTGTTCCTGAAATAATAAACCAGCCGCGGCTCACCAAACAGGTACAGGTCGTTATGCAACCGGTAGCTGAATCCGGCTCCTACCTGGGCAGAGAACTGCAGACCGGCAATCCGGCTACGCATATGGGTATGATATACTATGCCGTTCTTCTCAATTTTCTGTTGGCAAACGGAGGAGAATCCTTTCTCAATTGTCCCGCCTCCCAGCATATAAAGTTCCCATGCGCTATTTTGCCACGTCTGGTATCTCAGGTTTACCGGCACGCCAACATAGTGTTGCTGTAAGGTACCACGATAGACAAACTGATCATTTCTCCTAAAACGGGAAAACAGATAAGTGTAAGAAAAACCGGTTTCCAGACTTACTTTTTTCCCGACGGGGAAATCAGCCGTCAGGCTGAGTGAGAGGGGAGGGCGATGTACGATATCGGTAAAGTCGCCAGGTGTCAACAAATTGTAATTACCCCCAATGCCTGTTACAGGATTGTTATGAAATTCTCCACCCGGTATAGGGTTATCATAAGATGCCTCGTCTCCATGGTATTCTCCAAAGGCGATATCCGGCAAATGGCCGCCACTACCCAAGACCAGTAGCAATGATCTGTATTTTCGCGGATTCTGTTTGTGAGCAAACAGGGAATTGCATTCTTCAGCAAAAAAACTTTCACCGGGATTCCCTCCCATTCCGATTGTGAAGGACTCTTCCTGCATTGTTGACTTCTCATCTGGCTGCGTTGCTGCCCGTGCTGTGGTATCCACAGGAATCACCTCCGCCCACAGTTTTCCCTGCTTGCAAGCATGTATCAAACGATGTTCCGGCATATTATTTCCCTGTTTACCTTTAAGACGTTCGAAAGTGCGGAAACGTTGCACTTGCGCAACAAAAAACTCATTCCCTCGAAGCAGATAACGACCTGTTAAAAAAAACGGCTGGAATCCCATTCTGATTCCAACCGCATACCGAATCCGGCTCTCTCTTCAAAAAAATCAATCGTTGCCCTTGCTGTAGTTGGGCGCCTCACGGGTGATCATCACACCGTGCGGATGGCTCTCCGTATATCCGGCAGAAGTGATGCGGGTGAACTTCGCATCGTGCAGCTGCCCGATGTTGGCTGCACCGCAGTAACCCATTCCGGCACGCAGGCCGCCCACCATCTGGTAGACCACCTCCTGGAGGGTGCCCTTGAACGGTACGCGTGCTTCGATCCCCTCCGGTACCAGCTTCTTGATATCATCCTCCACATCCTGGAAGTAGCGGTCCTTCGATCCCTGCTGCATCGCCGATAGCGATCCCATGCCACGGTATGACTTGAACTTGCGCCCATTGAAGATGATGGTTTCACCCGGTGATTCCTCGGTGCCGGCCAGCAGTGACCCCATCATCACCGATGAACCTCCGGCAGCCAGTGCCTTGACAATATCACCCGAATAACGAAGTCCCCCATCGGCTATCAGAGGTACACCGCTGCCTTCCAACTCCTTTGCCACCTCATAAATGGCGGTGATCTGCGGCACTCCCACCCCGGCAATCACACGGGTGGTACAGATGGATCCCGGCCCGATACCGACCTTCACGGCGTCCGCCCCGGCATCGACCAGAAAACGGGCTGCCTCTGCCGTGGCAATATTACCCACTACTATGTCTATCTGCGGGAAGCTCTTCTTGATCAGTTTCAACATCTCGCCAACCCCCTTCGAATGACCATGTGCCGTATCGATTACGATCGCATCCACACCGGCATCCATCAGTGCCGAAGCCCTCTCCAACGAGTCGGCGGTAACACCGATTCCGGCAGCGACACGCAAACGCCCCTGTTCATCCTTACAGGCGAACGGTTTGTCCTTGGCCTTGGTGATATCCTTGTAGGTAATCAGACCCACCAGGCGGTTTTCAGCATCCACCACCGGCAGCTTCTCGATCTTGTGTTGCTGCAGGATCTCGGCAGCATCTTCCAAGTTAGCCGACTGACGGGTGGTAACCAGATTCTCCTTGGTCATCACCTCTTCGATCCGCTTGTTCATCGATTTCTCGAAACGCAGGTCGCGATTGGTAACAATGCCCACCAGCAGGTTGCCATCGGTCACCACCGGGATGCCTCCGATCTTGTACTCTGCCATCATGGCCAGTGCTTCCGACACCGACTTGTCAGGCGTGATGCTGATCGGATTTAAAATCATGCCATTCTCCGCACGTTTCACGGCACGCACCTGCCGTGCCTGTTCCTCTATGCTCATGTTTTTGTGAATCACACCAATCCCGCCTTCACGTGCAATGGCAATGGCCATCGTGATCTCGGTGACGGTATCCATGGCGGCTGAAACCATGGGAATGTTGAGGGTGATATTCCGGGAGAAGCGGGTGGTGAGATCGACGTTACGGGGCAATACCTGGGAGTAGGCGGGAACCAGGAGAAGATCGTCAAATGTGAGGCCTTCGAAGGCGATTTTATCTGCAATAAATGACATAAGTGTAACCCTTTAGTTTTTTATTGCATGCAAAAGTACTTATTATTTTGCGAACATGGATCACGAAGTGTGTTAATTTTACAGATTGCAGCCAATTATGCCTCATCAAATGTAGCTGTTACACTTATAAAAACTTTCAATCATCCATACACCGGCCGATCCCTTTCCGCTGAGCTGAATAACCACTATCTTTGCCTCAGTTCTATTCACAGTTAAACAGATAATAGCATGTCAGTATTAGTAGGAAAAAAAGCCCCGGCATTCCGGGCTCAGGCCGTAATCAACGGTTCTGAAATAGTGGAAAACTTTTCCCTCGAGGATTATACCAATAAGAAGTATGTCGTCTTTTTCTTTTATCCGGCAGACTTCACCTTTGTCTGCCCCACCGAGCTGATCGCCTTCCAGCAGAAACTAAAACAGTTCGAAGAACGTGACACCGTAGTTGTGGCCGTGTCAACCGACTCAGCCGTCTCCCACTGGAAATGGCTCAACACACCGAAGAACGATGGTGGCATCCAGGGGGTCACCTATCCCATTGTCGCGGATCATTCCCTGACCATTTCGATGGCATACGATGTGCTCGCAGGCGGATTCACCACTGATGAATATGGCAAGCCGGAATTCAAGGGTTCACCCGAGGCCTACCGTGGCCTCTTCCTCATCGACAAGGGAGGCATCGTGCGCCACCAGGTGGTGAACGACATGCCGCTGGGCAGAAGCGTGGACGAGGTGCTCCGTGTGATCGACGCGCTGCAGTTCACCGAGGAGTATGGCGAGGTCTGCCCGGCCGACTGGCACAAGGGCGACAAGGCGCTCTCCGCCACGCAGGAGGGGATCGCCGAGTACCTGTCGGAGAAGTGAATAAATCGGGTAGTCCCCCGACAAGTGATTAACAGCATGCCTGCCTTGCAGCATGCTGTTTTTTAATTTACGTTCAACTCCTGATACGAAATGAAACCGTTATACCGGTTCCGTTTGCATCTCCTGGCGGTTGATTAGACAAATCGTTTGTCGATGAACTTTGAGTTAAGCAGGCGGGCTACCGCCATGTAATTGGTTTTAAATCGCATACGATCTCCTACGCGGTATTTCTTCACCCCTTCGGCGGTACGGTTTTTACCAATATCTACCACCATCATGTCGGAGGTGATGCCGACAAAATGTACATTCTTGTCGAGCGGTTCGATATCATCCTTGTCCACATCGAGCATGCCCACGTCGAGGATCGCCTTCACGGTGGTCTCACTGGCATCATGATCCTCGAAGCCGGCGGTATGCCCGATGTTGGCATCACTCAGCACTCCCTCCGGCACGATCTTCTTCTCCTCCAGTTCGATGATGTTGGCCTCAAAGGCGAAGGTGTCGGTATGCAGCTCCAGGAACTGCTCGTTGTAGAGTGGGCTCACCCCGAAGAAGGCTGCCTCCCCCACCCTGAAGTGGTTGATATCCTTGGGAACAGCCCCCTGTTCGATCAGCGGCAGGGTAATCGAGGAGCCGCCGGAGATATATTTCAGCCTCTTGTTGAATCTTTTCGAGATCTGCTCCTTATAGCTGGAGAGTTTCTGAAGCTTTTCGAAAGTGGGCTCGATGCCATACATGCAGCCCAGATTCGAACCCAGGCCAATCACATCGATATGGGACAGGTTGAACACTTTCTCATAGAATGACATCACATCGCTGCGGTTCACCCCCTCACGCATCTCTCCCAACTCCACCATGATGATGATCTGGTGGATCTTTCCGGCTTTTCCTGCAGCCACGTTCAACGCTTTGATGGTACTCAGGGAGCTGTTGAGGGAGATATCGGCATACCGGACCACATCATCGGCGTAGATGGCTGCCGGAGGTTTGATGTAGATGGTGCGCATGGCAGGGTTCACCGCCCTGAGGTTCTTGAGGCTGGTAAGGCGTGAGTCACCGACCGAGTTGATCTTGTCGATCACCTCGTCGGTAAGGATGTTCTCCAGGAAGTCCTGGTCGCCGGAAAAGACCTTGGTGATCAGGCTCCAGTCAATCCCCTGCTTTTCAAAGTAGTCGCTCAACGCACGGATGTTCTCCTTTATCTTCTCTGCTTCAATGATCAGCTCCGCCATCGCTTACTTTTTTTCAGCCTCATTTCCAGATAAGGATTGGTGAATCCCAGTCTCTCGTACAGTTTCTTTGCCGGGTTATTCGCCTCCACATGCAGGGCGATATCCCCATTGGCATGAGCGATCGCCTGCATCAGCAGCTTTCTCCCGAGTCCCTCACCACGGCTGTTGCGGTCAACCGCGATGTATACCAGTATGTTTTCCGGGATGTAGCCATCCATACCGGTGCGGTTGATCACCACCGCGGCCCGTATCTGCTGCTCCTGCTTCAGCAACATCACGAAGCCTCCGAATGAGTCAAACTCCCTCAGCGAGTAGTCGATGGCTCTTCTGATCTGGTTTTTGGGGTCTCCATACTGTTCCAGCTGGTCATGCAGAAAGTCGACCAGTTCCTGTTTTTCCTGTTCGCCAGGTTTGTATTGCTCATCAAAGATGATTGTGTGCACCATTATTATATAATCGTTTGTCAGCAAAAGCCGTTCAGGCGTTCGCAATTTCAGTTTGTCTCCAATAAAAAGACAACTCAACTCCCGAATTGTTCAAATTATTTTTGCACGATGCAACAACTCCCCTGTTAACAGACCGTTCAGCCAGGAAGTTCTCCGCTCCCCTTGAGATGCCCCACCAGCCAGCCAAGCGTCGGAAGGATAATTTTCTCCGCACCCCTTGATCTCAGAAGGTCTCTATTCCAGTATAGAATCCAGCGATATCCAGAAGAAACGGGGTCTATAAATGGATGCATCCCGGTAGAGATCCCCGAAGTTTTGTGCATTGACACAGTAACTCACCAATAACTCACTCTTTTCACCATACTGGGGATGAGCCATGGCATTGTAGGTAAACAATCTGGAATCATTCCCCTCAGGAATGGTATAAATAAGCTTCTTGTGCGACCAGGGACCCACAGGTGTCTCGGCGGTATATGTGTAGATTTCCGGCTGAAACCTGTCTTGTGTCAACAGGATGAATCTGTTGTCATGGGTAAAGACACTGAATTGTTCCGACACAGGGATATCAATGCCCTGCAACGGTTTGCTCTCTGACGGGTCGGGAACCCAACTGTTGCCGTTAAAAAACGCCCATTCCCGAAGTTGATCTTCTACCAGACGGGCTCTCGCAACATGCAAGGGTGCGGTGAAATCGACCTGTGGATTTGAACCATAAACATAATAATACCCATTGTGATGCGTTACTCCGAATCCGAAATGAGCATTCGCTTCCGTACCGGTAAAAAGTTGCTGTTTATCAATCACGGAGAGATCAGAAAGATTCAACCGGTAGTAGATCGTCGAATGCCAGTAAAAGTCCCAGCTACCGGTGCCTGTTTTGACAATCGTGGACATGAACAGATGCACAATGTTGTTCTCGACAAACCCGTGCATAGGCCATAGTATGGCAGGGTAGTTGTCTATGTTCTCTGTTTTCAGCAATGGGCCGGGGTGGGTTGAGGTACCGCCCGTGATGGTCCGGACCGAATCTCCCTCCAGCAGTTGCCAGACATTTCCTGCGATAAGAGGAGTAGAACCTGCCCTTCTGTCATCCACCACCTCACCCAGAAATGAATCTCCCCACAGCCAGAAGCTTTTGGCATCATCTATCGGAATGGATATCGCTCCGTCACCACCCGTCAGAATATCCTTACCGGGGGGAAACAGGAGTTGAACCATTCTGGTATCCAACCGTACCTTCCCGGTATCCTGGGACAAGTCCGGATCATTCTCCTTCTTGTCAGATTCCTGGCAGGAAAGCAGCAGCAAGCCGGACAATATGAGTAAATGCGTTAAAAAAATTCTATTCATGGGTAATGTGATCTATCAATGTATATTGTAGCCGTCCATTGCATCAGATATCGAGCAGAAAAGAAATTTTTCAATAACCATCATTCTGGGTTAATCTTCCATTCGACATAATGATATCATTGTTCGGGATCGGAAACAGATAGTTGGCATCTCTCGGAACAACTCCGGTCTTCGCGGCTCCCACCAGTTGTTTCATTTCATCCAACGAGCACATTCTCACAAGGTCGTGCCAGCGATGACCTTCCATTGCAAATTCTACACGTCTTTCCGCAAGGACTGCCTTTTTGAAATCTGCATAACTGCTTGCCGGCGTATCACCCAGCCCGGCACGGTGACGAACTGCATTCAATGCATCCTTTGCTGCCCGATTGGGTCCATTGTTGATCTCGTTCAGTGCTTCCGCTTTGATCAGATACATCTCTGCCGTGCGGATAAAGGGGTATGTGGCATTCGATTCATTCCCCTTGGGTTCGGCAATTCTATCCCAGTATTTGCAGAAATAGGGGGCATCGAACGTCTCTACCGAGCCATCCGTATATGTAAATGACTTGAAGAGTGTCACATCACGCCGCTCATCGTTTGGTTCAAAAGCATTGTAGAGGTTATCGGTTGCTGCGACCCAACCCTGTGCATTGTTTGGGCCACCTTTCCCGGCATCCATTTTCGGCAACAAGCGTACCAGAAACTGGTTGCCTTTCCAGCCCTGGCTGAGGGCTCCATTGAAATTGACCTCCCAAATTCGCTCTCCTTTGAAACGGTTCTCCAGTTTGAACAGATCTTCATAAGTACCCATCGGGAAAACAGGGATCACAGCATCGGCCTTTTCCACTGCTTTTTGCAGATAGGCCATGTCCTGCATTTTCTGTCCCAGCGTCAGATAGACTCTTGCCAGTAATGCTGAAGCAGACAATGCATATGGACGTCCATACCCCAAACGGTCTCCATATTTCAGGTTATTCTCTGCAAACCCGAGGTCCTCCAGAATGAGCGTATAGATCCGGTCTGCGGCTGTTCTGGGAACCTGGGCTTCTGACACACTCTCGGTTGGAAGCGTGTGCAATGGGACATCACCGAAAAAACGGACCAGATCGAAATAACACAGTGCACGGAAAAACTTCGCTTCGGCAATCAATTGATTCTTTTTGATTTCATCGGCAAACCGAATACCAGGCACCTTCGCAATCACCGTATTGCACACATTGATGGTTGTGTAAAAATCACGCCAGAGACAGGCTATCCGTATACTGTAGGCATCTACCTGAAACTTATCAATAGATTGATAATCTGGGGATGACTGTTTGGTCACAGCATTGTCAGACATCAACTCCGGCAGCTCCCAGTAATCATTGAAAAACAATCCGCCAAAATGACTGCTCCACAGGTTATAGGCATCCGCATCGGAGATCAGATAACTGTAAATGGCATCGGTCGCGGCAACGGCATCTGATTCGGAGACATAGTAATTCTTATCGACCTGACTCCCTTTTGCTTCTTCATCCAGGAAATCGGAACAGGCTGGCAACATGATCGCTGTGAAAATCCAGATTGAGAGGTGAAAATATCTTTTTTTCATCGCGGTACTCTTTAAAAATTGATTTTAAGCCCCAACATATATAATTTCGGGACCGGGTATGAGCCATAATCAGCTCCCATACTAAGGTTATTTTGCCCGAAGCGGCTTACTTCAGGGTCATATCCGGAGTAGCGGGTAAAGGTATATGCATTTTTCGCACTGATATACATTTGCATCGCATTGCAATTCAATCTTCTTGTCAGACTTACCGGGAAATCATATGACAAGGTGATATCCTTTACCCGCAGATAGGAGCCATCCTCCACCTGATGATCGGAAAACACATTTGACATGGGTGAAGCATTTGCTCTCGGATAGCTGTTCGAAGGGTTATCGGGTCTCCATCGCTTCCATGCGGCAGTCGAATTATTCTTCTGTCCATCGAAGCTTTCCAGCGAGAAGAGATTGAAATTGGCAATCGAGTTTCCCTGCACACCCTGGACATAGAGATTCAGGTTCACACTGCCTCTCTGTTCACCCAGGCTCAATGCAAAGCTATTGTTCCATCCATAGGTAAAATCAGGATTGGCATTACCCAACTCAAACAGATCATCCTCATTCAACACATCGCTTGTCCCTTCAATATTGAGATATTTTCTGTCACCATAAGCGACAGTTCTTCCGGGGAAATGAATGATTCCAGACAAATCCTCATCCAGTTGGGCAATACCATCCGTTTTGTAGCCATATATGGTACCGATTGCTTTGCCCTCAATAACCTTTGTCCAGTAATTAATCCCCATAATACTAGCGCCGGAAATTCCATTTTCGTTGCCCGGCAGATTGGTTACTTTGTTCCGGTTCAGTCCGAAAGTCAGATTAGACTCCCACCTGAATCTGTCATGAGCCACGGGTGTGCCATTGAGCGTAAAATCGAATCCTCTGTTCTCAAGGTTCCCCACATTCTGCATGGCCATATCGTACCCGATGTGTGACTCGGTTGGCACGGTCAACAGTAGATCTTTCGTCTTCTTACTGTAATAATCGGCCGACAATGAATATCTCCCTTTCCGAATGCCGATATCAAAGCCAACGTTGAACTGTGCGGTTGTCTCCCATTTCAGATCCTGGTTTCCCAGGGTATAGGGTGCCTGACCTTTTATGATCTGCGAATCTCCGATATAGGCTTCCGTGCCCTGTAATAGCCCCATAGAGCTATATGGTGAAATGCCCTCATTGCCAACCAGCCCGTAACTAAGGCGTAGTTTCAGATTGTCGATGGCATGCTGCTCCTGCATGAATCCTTCTTCAGAGACGCGCCATGCCATCGCCGTTGAGGGGAAAAAACCATATTTGTTGTTCGCGCCGAATTTGGAAGAACCATCCACACGTCCGGTGAAGGTAAGCAAATAGCGGCTGTCAAAGCCGTAATTCAGGCGGGCCAGGTAGGAGAGCATCTGCCATGAACTGTAGGCTGTGTTTGCCAGCTGAATTTTGGTTCCTTCCTGAATGGAGTGATATCCCAGCCGTCCATCTTCTATTCCTGCTCTGGAAACAAAGACGGGAGTACTCTCAAACTTTTGTGTTGTGATTCCGGCCACAGCATCAACCGAATGCTTCTCAGCGAAAATTTGGCTGTAACTCAGCGTATTCTCCCAAACCCAGGTATATCCGTCAGTTTGCCCCACGGTTGCGATTCCTTCACTGGCTTCTCCGCGCTTAATATCTATCGGAGCGAAGCTTGCATCTTTCACGTTATAGTAATCGACTCCCAGGCTGGTTCTGAAATTCAACCCATCGAAAACAAGCAGATCGGCATACATATTCCCTGTTACACGAAGCGTTTTGTTTCGTTGTTCGTAAGCATTCGCATCCTCAACCGGATTTCCAATCGCGGGACTGGAGATGTTGTTTTCATATGTGTAGCTGCCATCCGGATTTCGCACCGGCAGTCCCGGGTTCATCTCGAGCGCCCATGAGGTGATACTGGAAGCAATGGCTCCCTCATAATTGGTGACCACGCCATTGGATTGGCTGTAAGTGATATTCATCGAGTTTCCCATTTTCAGATATCTGCTGAGCTCCTGATCCAGGTTAAAACGGAGGCTTCCTTTTTTGTAATCTGAACCCAGAATGATTCCATCCTGAGAGAAAAAATTGGTCGACAGAAAATAGACCGACTTGTCGCTGCCACCCGAAAAGGCCAGCTCATAATTTTGTATCGGAGCAATCCGGAATATCTCATCCTGCCAATCGGTGCTTCGTTTCCTCAGGTTGTTCAGGTCGGCAAATACCAGCTTGCGGTCGATATTGGCATTATCTGTCGCTTCATTTCCCAGTATTGCCAACTGTTCGGCATTCAGCATCTCCAGCTTTCTCGCGATGGACTGAATTCCATAATATGCGTTCACCGATGTCCGCACTTTCCCCATGCTGCCCCGTTTCGTCGTCACCAGGATCACACCGTTTGCTCCCCGTGCTCCGTAAATCGCCGTCGCGGAGGCATCTTTCAACACCTCGATTGATTCCACATCATTGGGATTCATCAATGCCATCGGATTCAGCGGGGGGGTACTCATCGCGCCGGAGCTTGCGCCACCGTTAATGACAGGTATTCCATCCACCACGTACAATGGCTCATTCGTTCCCATCACAGAGCTAGTACCCCGAATACGGATGGAAGTGCCGGCACCCGGCTGTCCGGAGATATTGGTCACGACCACACCCGCTGCACGCCCCTGCAATCCCTGGTCAAGAGATGTGATTGCGGTTTTTATCAGATCCTCCGACCTCACCGATGAAATGGCTGCCGTCAGGTCGCTTTTCTTCATTTGTCCATAGCCCACAACAACCATTTCATTCAGGCCGATGGACTGCGGGTTCATTGTTATGGTAAGATTTTCATTGTTTGTCAATTGCATTTCAACCGTCTGATAGCCGACATAGGATAAAACGAGGGTTTCACCCGGTAGTGCCCGTATCACAAATGTTCCATCAATTCCGGTAACTGTTCCATTTGTACTATTCTTCACCAGTACAGTTACACCGATCAGAGGTGTTCCATCAGCTTCCGTTACCAGTCCCGAATAATTTCTGTGCTGTGAATAGATATTGGTCCACGCACAAAGGAACAGCAACAAAGAGCAAAATTTCAAGTGTCTCATGTGCATCATTGTTAGATATATACTTAGTGAAATCAATCCCCGATCCCCCACTCTTTATTGGGTTCCGCATCCAGCCAGATCTCCAGCAATCCTCCAGCCCTGAAATCCTTGTGGTCAATCCGGTAACTGTTGTGCTCTTTTCCGTTCAGTCGCGCTTTCCGGATGAAACAGTTATCCGGGGAGTTATGGTATGTTCTGATCCTGAACTCCTCTCCCTCATAGTATGCAGGGTTGAGCCTGATAATTATTTCGTCGAACAGAGGAGATGTCAATTCATAGGAGGGATTTTGGGAGCTGGTACCCTGCACACTGAACAACCCCAACGCCATCAATGCGCTGACACCTCCCATTTGCCCCTGATCCTCATCGTGCCCGCCATATCCACGGTCGGGTGTGATAGCTCCATATGCCTGTGCACCTACCTTTCTCACCCAATATTGGGAAAGCCATGGCTGACCAGCCAGATTGAAAAGATGGGCGTTTGAACATCCCGGTTGATTGGCATAACTGACAAACCCGCTGCCATATCCAAAAACAAAATCATCCTTTTCAGATTGTTCGAAAGCACTGTTCAACTTTTCACACAACCGGTCATTTCCTCCCATCAACCGGGCCAAACGGGGGATATCGTGCGAGAGTCCCCAGGTTGCCTGCCATGCATTGGCCTCCACCCATCCTCTGTTACTCAGTGGATCCAATGTCACCCATTCCCCTTTTTCATCTTTCGGGAAGAGCAGCCCCTGCTCAGGGTTGAATAATTTTGTCCACCCCCGGGAGCGCTTCAGGTAATAGGAGGCATCTTTCTTTTTGCCCATGTCGGCAGCCATCTGGGAGAGTGCCCAATCCTGAAATGCCGCTTCGATCGTAATTCCGGCATTGCCCGGATAATACCCGTTCCGGATATAAAATGCAATCTCTTTTTCCGGTCCGATCATACCACCCGGTTCATGATTCCTTACCATCGCTTCGTATGCCTTCTGAGGATCCGTCCTGGTCAGCATATTCTTCTGGTAGGCACTGGTTATCAAATTGGTTGCCGGACATCCTGTCATGATATAGGAATACCCTCCTGCATTGGGGCCGCGGGGTAACAACCCCCCGTTTTGGGCGTACTGTACGAGACAAGCAGCAAAATCATCCAACACTTCCGGCCATGCCAGTCCCCAGAGGATATTCAGGTTCCACTGTGTTAACCAGAAGGCGTCGGAGTTATACATATGAAAACGAACCGTGCCATCAGGATTCCGGGGTAATGTACGAACCTTCAGCCTGGCATTGAGAGTCGCATTTCCCACCCGTTCTCCCTCGGTGTAATCGGGATAATCGCCTGAGAGATCATCCAGCTTTTGCCGGCCCAGCAACACATGCCACAGGTCGGTATAGAATTTGATTTGCTGCTGGTGTGTTCCCCCTTTCACGTCGATACGTCCGAGCCATTCGTTCCATTCTTTCCGGGAATCTGCTTTGACGGCATTGAAATCCCAGCCGAAGCGATCGTTTTCCATGTTTTTGCGGGCATTCTCAATACTTGTGTAGGAAACCGCAAATTTCACCCCTATTTCATCACCGGCCTTGACATCATAGCGTGCACTGATACCGCAGGGAGGTGCGTCATAATAGCTTTCATTTTCGTTGCGGGCTGTTTTCTGGTCGACACCCCTATGCGAGGTGATGTTTTTCAGAATCTCCTTGTCATCCCATCCATCCAACCCCTGAAAGGGCTTGTCGAACTTCATCACGAAAAATATCCTCACATTGTCGGGGCCACCCCAAAAACGGCCGGTTGTGTTTACCGAGCCTTCGATTTCGGTATTGCTCACTTTGGCTACACGACAATCATTCATCGTCGTGGTTGCCAGATACCCCCCCAAATTGAGTAACAGATTAGAAGTATCGTCCTTCGTATAACGAAGCCTGTAATAACTGACCCTCTCGGTAGCCGTCTGTTCTACCCAAATGCCATAATCCTGCAGGTATACACGATGATATCCGGGCTGCACAATTTCACCGTCGTGTGAAAAGGAGGATTTCCAGTGTTGCTCACCCCATACCGGATTTACACTGCCGGTTGTCGGCATCAGGCTGAGTCCCGATAACATCCAGGAGTGTATCTGCGGGAAACCGAGTATTTCAAGTGAGTTGTAGTTGTAGCCGCCACCATACTGGTTCTTATTACGGGTCATTGGCGCAGCACTGATCATGCCAAAGGGACGGCTTCCGGTTATGAAAAAGATATATCTACCACGGGCAGACTCCACGTAAGGATCCACCTTCTCCACGTAATCGGCATAATCCTCCGGTGCAGGATACACCTCAATTTCGGAGAGTCCGATATTCCACCCGTCGCCGTCGGTCGTTTCAAATTTGACCCATGTAACATTTTTGGCTGGAAAGTTTACCGCTTTCGCCGTTCCGTTGTTAGGGATCTGGTTCACATGGAGGGATGATCCATCGCTGAAATGCAAGGTGCCACCCGCAATATGACTTTCCTGTATCGGCCTGTCATACAGAATGATGCGATTGATGCTACGCGGTTGTTCCCACTCCAGCCTTATCCAGGGATAATCAATTGCTCCCCACGACGTTTGCCCGCTTGCCGACGCCCACTCTCCCAGGTTTTCAATGCCTATCAGCCCATCAACTGCCTTCGGTGCCGAATGGGCTGCATCCTTCTGTGAGGATACTGTCACAGTGGCTGAAGGTGCGATGTTGTCGGGACCTGCGGTAAGGGTCACACGAACTCCCATAAAGAGCAATATGGCAAAAAGGTGTTTGTTCATCTTTCGGGGTATTAATAGTTACCAGGCGTACAAGTAGCCCAATTGTAATTTGCCGGATTTTCTCCTCTATAAGGGGTAAAATCCGAAGATTTGGGAATTGCAACAAACTTCTCCATTACAGGTGTTTCCTCCGTGTAGGGATCACCCAGCCAGGATAAATCCATAAAGGTTTGTATCCATAAACCGGCATCATCAAGGCGCAAGACCGCATATTTGTCTATCGTAGGTGTACCCGAGAGGAAACCAAATTTAATCAGGTAGATGGAATCGGCTTTCAACTCCGTCCCGATATACTTCCATGCGCAGTACTGATTCAATACATCAAATCCGGCTCCTGCCGGATCACCCCAATCATATTCCCAGCTCAAATCGCTGTGCAAGCGGTACACATTGTCCAGCATCTCATCGGTGGTGGTATCATCACCATTGGTGGTTTGCCCGGTTAGCTTCCAGTCGAATTTCGACAACCTTCCAAAGTCCGTCAGCGTAACGGAAACAACTAAATCGGAGGCATCTATCAGCTTATCCTGCACGTCATATCCACTGAAAGTATAGACCAATGTTCCCTCTTCATCCCCTACCGCGATGAGCTGTTCAAAATCATAGGTGTCGGTGATGCTGTTTACCGGCACATCAATTTCAAAACCGGGGAGCTGTTCCCCATTCACCCATTTCGTGATTACCATTTTTGTGATCTCCCCGCTTCCGAATGTTACGGTGGTTCTGATTGTATCACCGGTATAACCAGCAAAGAATAGTTTTTCCAGTTTTACCTTCGATTCTTGATGGATACTTTCATCTTTCCCGCAAGAAAACAAGGTAAGCAACATAGATGAAAGGAACCCAATAAGGATGCATACGTTTTTCATTGCAATTGTTTTACATTTATTCCATTATCAACCAGTTAACAAACTCAAACAAGAGATACCAGGCTTACGACCCATTTCCGTTCACCAATGGATGGTGTAAGAAAGCGTATCTGCATCAACATTGACCGGGCAAACAGAGATTCAATGAATGGCCACCATTTCAGTTGATTCCTTGCAAACGATTCACAGCGTAATGATAGGCGCCAAGCGACACCGCTCTGCTCGTACCCAGTCTACTGACCCACACACCTGTTTTTTTCTTTTCGCGATAATGTACCACGGTGTCACTGCCGGGGATAGTGGTACTTTCCAACTCATCCTTCAGGAACTCGTTCAGCTCATCCTCATTCTCCAGATTGTATACCTGCATCTGTAGTCTGGGGACAACCGATCCTGTCAACGTTCTCCTCGAAGCCCTCATCTCTTTCAGGAGCGCGGGAAGGATATACGGGTGCGCGTTAGAGATACCACCGCCCAAGACCACGATGCCATCCACTACATTGAGATATTCAGCGATGGTGTATCCGGCTGCCTGCCCCAACCGCCCAAAGCTCTCAATGGCTGCTGACCTGTTTCCCGGCCTCTCACCTTCCGCAATCTCAAAGATCTCCTTGGGAGTGTGGTTGATATCCTCTGCCGACAATTCCCGGTAATTGCGCAGAACAGCCCGTATGCTGACATCCTCTTCTGCTATCAGTCTGCCATCAAACCTATTGGCTGACAGCCAGGCATCTCCGCCACAACCGTTATCTCCCAACAAGAGCTGATTGCCGGTCACCACGCCGCAGCCGAAACCGGTACCCAGCGTCACTCCGATCAGGTTTCCGTATACCTTGCAGCTTCCGGCTTTACGGAGTAGTTCATTTGTGTGAGGCAGCATACCGGCATAGGCTTCGCCGTAGGCGAACAGATTGCCATCGTTGTTGACATAGACCGGCAACCCGAATTCCTTCTCCAGGTAGGGGCCAAGAGCCACTCCTCCTCTGAAAGCCGGTAAATTGGGCAGATCACCGATTACCCCGTTGGTGTAATCGGCGGGGCCGGGGAAGGCAAAGCTGATGGCATCAACCACAGCTCCTATCCTGCCGATCAGCTCCCGGAAACCACAGACAATCGCTCCCAGGCATTTTTCCAAGTCATCCGGATAGGCAGGCATGGAAACAGGAGTGACGATCTCTTCACCTCCCCTGATCGCGGAAAAAACGAAGTTGGTACCCCCAGCATCGAGCGTCAACACGGTTATGTGATCATTGTCTTGCATGGTTTTACTGGCGAATCATCGCCTTGATTGTCACACATTTCTTTCCTTCCGAAATGCCACAGGGCCTCACGGTATATGCACCGACGGCTGCCGGCACGATAAATGTTTCGGCATAGTGTACCACAAACGGTTCAAAGGCACCCGTCGGGCTCTCCACGACCACCTCATCACCCTCAACCAGGTTCAGTACATTCACCGAATGGCAGGTGTGATGTGTGACCGTTTTCGCAAAGGTATGCCGGCGGGTTTCGATGAATTGTGTTTCGTGAAGACCCGTTTTCTCCTCACTCCATCCATCACCTGAAGCAAGCGGCTCGAACCTGTTCACCAGCTGCTTCTCCACAAACCCGGCATCCCGCTCCCAGCGGATCACTTTTTCACCCCGTTCAATATTGATGGGGCGTGGTTTTCCATCCAGGCCCAAACGACCCCAGTCCCACAGTTTGAAGGTATACAGATTGGGGGTCGCACTGATCTCCAGTACGAGCGTATTCTTTCCTGAACAATGGATGGTGCCGGAAGGTATCAGAAAGTGATCATGCTTCCGTGCCGGAAGGATATTGACATACTTTTCCACCTCAAACGGCTCAGATCCATTGCTGTTTGCCTGTTTCAGATGACGGATCATCGCACCCGGATCGATGCCGGGTTTCACTCCCAGGTAGACCGACGCATCGTCACCTGCATCCACTACATAATAACTCTCTTCCTGCGTGTAGTGAAGTCCGAATTGTTCTCTCGCATAATCCAGATAGGGATGTACCTGGAGGCTCAGGTTCCCCCCCTGCATCGTATCCAGCAGATCGAACCGAATCGGGAAATCCTTTCCGAACCTGGCTTCAACCGTTTCACCCAACACCTCGCTGCTCTTCAGATAGATCAGGTTGACCGAAGGCATCTCAAATCGCTCCCCGCCAACAGCAAGGAGTAGACTGTTCTCTTCAGGCACGCAGTCAAAGCACCAGCCAAAATTGTCGACCGAACGATCCAGGTCACACACCTCCTTCATCCACTGCCCTCCCCAGGGAGCCGGGTCGAAGAATGGTACTACACGAAAGGGTTTCCCTGAAATCTTCTCCATCCCTCTCATAAATGTATCCCTGTCGATCAGCTTGGGCAGACTGCTCACGCTATCCATCCAGTAATCCACCCGATGGAGCAGTTTCTTCTTCTGTTTGTCCAGCACCCGCCAATCGTTGAACAACCCCCTCTTGTACTGTAGTGAAAATGGCTCTTCCCGGTTGTTCACACCCAGTCCATCCACCTCCTGCCTGCGCATTCTCTGCTGAATCTCCCAGCGGGGCATGTCGGCATAGAGCAGCATATCAGCCTCTATCACGAGTGAGGAGCCATAGCCAAACACAATTACCCGCTCCCCATCACCCAACTCCGAAAGCTTCTGTTTCTCCCTCTTCACTTTCTCCGCGTCCAGATAGTCTTCCAGTGACAAGTTACTGAAAAAGCCAAACAGCACATCATCTTTCAGAAAAGGTGCTGTCATCTGCATGATCTCCACCTCACTTTTAAAGAGCGAGAGTGTATCGACAAAGATGGTATGTGGCAATTCCCGGAACTTCGCCAATATAGTGGCATAATGAATCCCGGCATAGCACTCCACTGCAATCCTTCGGTTTTTGCTATTCCCGGACAATTCAGAGAGAATATCATCCCACCCTTTTACCAACCTTCCTTCCTCAACCATCGTGGAGGGAAACTTATCATATGTGCTCATTTATCTTCGATTTGTACATTCATATTTATATATGTATGAACATATATGGTGCAAATATAGCGCTTCAACCCCATCAAAACAAATTTTCCGTCCTTTATTTTTGATTTATTTTGGGGCAGGGCGTAACAAGGCACCATTTGTATCAACATGAAAGATATATTGGTCCCAAATTAGCAGATAACAAATAAATTTGTAATTTTACCCCGATAAGGGGCACAATCGCCCTATATCCGTTGATTATGGGATCATCCCATGCCATTCCACAAGCAAAAGAATGATAGACAGAAGCAGCAATACCCCTTTACACAAGCAGGCAGAGCAATACCTGAGAGAGTTGATCGTTTCGGACAAGTACAAAAACGGGAAACTGATTCCCAATGAAGTTGAATTGTCTGAACAATTGAGAATTTCCAGGAACACACTCCGACAAGCAATCAACAAGCTGGTGAACGAAGGGTTATTGATCCGCAAAAGGGGCATTGGTACCCGGGTTGCTATCAACAACATCTACAGTGAAGCCAATAACTGGTTGAGTTTTTCCCAGGAGATGAAGGTTCTTGGCATCAAGGTTGAGAATTTCGAGCTGCATATCAGCAAACAAAAGGCAAGTAGTGAGGCAAGATCTTTCTTTACAACAGAGGATAAAGACCAGAAAGTATTGAAAATTGAGCGTTTACGGGGTAAGGAGGATTTCCCGTTCGTCTACTTCGTTTCCGAGTTCAACCCGGCAATACCTTTGGATGGCACTGAGAATTTCAATGAACCACTCTATGACATCCTGAAAAACCGGTACAACATCATCGTGAAAAGCTCGAGAGAGGAGATCAGCGCGATACCGGCCAATGAATTTCTTGCCAGCAAACTGGATGTGGAGGAGGGCTCCCCCATCCTGGTGAGAAAGAGGTTCGTCAGTGATATTGAAGGAGTTCCTATTGAGTTCAATATTGGATGGTACAGAGCTGACTCGTTCACCTACAAGATTGAATCCACCCGGAGAGAGCTCCCCTGAAAGCGACAGAAGAGTTTCTTACTGCTTCAGTGCCGCCTTGGAGAAGATATAGTCGGGAATCTCCTGGTTAAAACGGATATCGGTGATCCGGAACTCGGTGCCTTCACTCCCCTGCTTGAGCATATCGCGGTAAAAAACGGTACGGGGAAACCAGCGTCCCCCGATCTGCACCACGTCGCTCATCACGGAACGCTTCAGCAGCTTGCCGCTTTTGGCGAAGAGTTCCTCCTTGAGCGGCACGTACCGCTTACTGTCCACCCAGATGCGGCGGGAAGCGTAGGCCAGATCATCCATCTTGCCGGTGAGCTGCATCACCAGGCAGCTGCGCCCGTCAATCACTTCCGTTCCCACCACCTCGGCATGGTAGGTCTCCGTCAGCTTGCGCTCCTCCATCATATCCTCGTAGGAGAGGT
>JADLKK010000163.1 GCA_016839025.1 Proteiniphilum sp. | reverse complement strand
AATTGGACTTTAACACACCCAAAGTTGAGTTTTACAAACAATTAATGTAAATTGCACTTGCTGCTTGACTCTGCCTTAGGTATTTTTTAAACAATTATGGGGTTAAATTGTTTTGATATTGTTATATTTGCGTTTCGAAATAAGGAAAAAAGGAAAAACAGACAGAGAAGAATGAAAAAAGGTATCGCCATACTGCTCACAGTAGTCATGCTGCTGACCGGCATTCAGCCGGTTTTGTCGCTGCATCTCTGTGCAGGCACCCTATTTTCCGCTGGTTTCTTCGAAGCGTCTGAAAGTAGCATCTGCTGCGAAGAGCCAATGGCGGAAGCAACACTGACCTCCTCCGGAAATAGTATACCGGCAGCAGGATCCACTACCGACAACGTCGTATATCACGAGGTCTGTTGCGAATTCCAGACCATCGAAATCTCCACGGACGATTTCAGTCGTGTTGCAGAACAGCAGACAATCCACAACCTAACTCAAGTAACCGGTGGCACATGGGCGGTGATGGCATCACTGCCCTACCGGGTTATTCCCGACAATTCCCTCACTATCCGGCATCATTTCCCGCCTGTCGGATTGGGCAGGCTTACTACAGACCTGCTCACTTATATCTGCATCTACCGTATTTGATTTTATCAATTCAGAAAACAGCATAACCTCACTTTTTTTCTAAGAAAAATTTGCCGGACTAAGAAGTCATTGGCTGGTTTTGAAGGTTATGTTACCATTTCATCTGTCTTTTAAAAATCAAATCATTCCTACATGCTTCATAAAATCGTTCACTATTTTTTAAATAACAGGCTGTTATCCATCCTGTTACTAACCATCATTATTGTATGGGGGATATCCACAGCCCCCTTCAACTGGTACAGCATGCTGCCGCGAGATCCGGTTCCGGTAGATGCGATCCCCGACCTCGGCGACAATCAGCAGATCGTTGCCACAGAATGGATGGGACGCTCACCCAAAGATATCCAGGATCAGATCACCTATCCGCTGACCACCTCACTGCTCGGTATTCCCGGCGTAAAGACCATCCGCAGCACTTCCATGTTCGGGATGTCGTTTATCTACATTATCTTTGAAGAAGACATTGAATTCTACTGGAGTCGTTCGCGCATTCTGGAAAAATTGAATTCACTGCCATCGGGAACGTTACCTGAAGGAGTACAACCCAGCCTGGGTCCCGATGCCACAGCGTTGGGGCAGATATTCTGGTATACCCTGGAAGGGCGGAATCCGGAGACCGGTGAACCCACCGGAGGTTGGGGTCCCGACGAGTTGAGAACCGTTCAGGATTTCTACGTAAAGTATACGCTTTCATCGGCTGAGGGTGTGGCAGAGGTGGCTTCCGTAGGTGGCTTTGTCAAAGAATACCAGGTGGAGATCAACCCGAACTCCATGCGCGCCTACAACCTCTCCATCATGGATGTGATGACTGCCATACAGAAGAGCAATCTCGATATCGGGGCGGAGACGGTGGAGATCAATAAGGTAGAATACCTCGTCCGGGGGCTGGGATACATCAAGAATGTGGCTGACCTCGAAGAGGCGGTCATTACGGTCCGCAATGGCGTGCCGGTAAAAATCAAAGATGTGGCCTTTGTCAATCTCGGCCCGGCCACGCGTCGCGGCGGCCTCGACAAGGAAGGGGTGGAAGCCGTAGGTGGCGTGGTTGTGGCACGCTACGGATCCAACCCGCTGGAGGTGATCAACAACGTGAAGGAGAAAATCTCGGAAATGGAAGCCGCATTACCCCAGAAGACCCTGTCCGATGGTACCGTATCAAAGGTGACTGTCGTACCTTTTTACGACAGGACAGGTGTGATCCATGAGACCATCGGCACGCTGGAGACCGCGCTGACCCATGAGACGCTCATTGCCATTATCGTGGTCATCGTCATCATCCTGAACCTCAGGGCATCGATCGTCATCTCCAGCATACTGCCCGTGGGGGTGTTAGCCGCTTTCATCATCATGCGCTATGCGGGCATTGATGCCAATATAGTGGCCTTATCGGGTATCGCCATCGCCATCGGGATTATGATCGATATCGGCGTGGTCTTTGTCGAAAACATCATCCGGCACATGGAGATGGAAGAGAACAAAGGTATTCGAAAGGGAAAAGCCTTCGCCAATCTGATCTGCCGGAGTGTCAGTGAAGTATCGGGGGCGGTGCTCACCGCACAGCTCACCACTGTCGTCAGTTTCCTCCCTGTCTTTTTTCTGGAGGCCCAGGAGGGGAAGCTCTTCACGCCGTTGGCCTATACCAAGACCTTCGCTCTCATCTCGGCATACCTGCTCGGCATCGCCGTGCTGCCCACCCTGGTCTACTATATCTTCTCGGTCAGGATTACTTCGATAAAACTCCGTAAAATTGCCAATATCATCCTGGTGGCTGCCGGTATTGTGTTGGTCCTCTTCACCGGTTTCGGCCCCTACATGGCCTTAACGTTCTTCGGTCTAAACAACCTGTTTGCCCATCAGTGGAAGGACCCGCGGATACCCACTTTCCTCAATATCGGGATTGCCCTGCTGGCGGTAGTCTACCTGCTCACGATGGAGTGGCTGCCCATGGGCACACAGACAGGCTTACCCCGCAACCTGCTGTTCGTGATACTGATCATCGCGCTTATTCTTGCCCTCCTCTGGTTGTTGGTGATCTATTACGAACAAATCCTGCGATGGAGCCTGGCCAACCGGTGGAAGTTCATGGCTCTGCCCATCGCGACGGTGCTTTTTGGTCTGGTCATCTGGATGGGTTTCGACAGGACATTCGGCATCGTGGCAAAAGGCTTTGAAACAGTGGGTTGGCACACATTCCGCCAGACGGGTTTCTGGCAGTCTGCCAGCAACCGTTTTCCGGGGATCGGACAGGAGTTTATGCCCAGCCTCAATGAGGGATCCTTCCTGCTGATGCCGACGAGCATGCCTCATACCGGGATTGAACAGAACCAACAATTTATTGAGATACTGGACAAACGAATCAGTCATATTCCGGAAGTGGAGATGACCGTCGGCAAATGGGGAAGGGTCAATTCGGCACTCGACCCGGCACCAACCCAGATGTTCGAGAACACGATCATCTACCGTCCCGAATATATCCTGGATGAAGACGGTAACCGGCAACGATTCAAGGTCAACCGGAAAGGAGCATTTATCCTGATCGACCAGACAACCTATGATCCTGAAGATGGATTCAGACTAGTGCCTGTGGACAGCCTGGTTCCCGACAGACGGGGTGATTACTTCAGGCAATGGCGTCCGGAAATAAGGAATGAAGATGACATCTGGCAGGAGATCATCAATGTATCGCATATCGCAGGCCTGACATCGGCACC
>JADLKK010000162.1 GCA_016839025.1 Proteiniphilum sp. | reverse complement strand
GCTTCCACTCGCAACCACCAGATCACTAAGACCTACTTTCGTACCTGCTCGACCTGTCAGTCTCGCAGTCAAGCCCCCTTGTGCCTTTACACTCGTACGCTGATTTCCAACCAGCGCGAGGGGACCTTCGCGCACCTCCGTTACTCTTTAGGAGGCGACCGCCCCAGTCAAACCGCCTGCCTACCATTGTCCCCACACCAGCTTCATGGCATGGGTTAGAAATCTCATTCATCAAGGGTGGTATTTCACCAACGACTCCTCGCAACCTAACGGCCACGGATCACAGTCTCCCACCTATCCTACACATGATAAATAAGATCCCAATAGTAAGTTACGGTGAAGGTTCACGGGGTCTTTCCGTCTAACTGTGGGTAACCGGCTTCTTTACCGGTATATAAATTTCACCGAGTCTCGCGTTGAGACAGCGCCCAGAATCGTTACACCATTCGTGCGGGTCGGAACTTACCCGACAAGGAATTTCGCTACCTTAGGACCGTTATAGTTACGGCCGCCGTTTACTGGGGCTTCGATTCAAAGCTTCGGGGCTCCCCTAACCTCTCCTCTTAACCTTCCAGCACCGGGCAGGTGTCACCACCTATACGTCCCATTACTGGTTCGCAGATGGCTGTGTTTTTGATAAACAGTCGCCTGGGCCTGCTCTGTGCCACCCCCACTCTTTAACCAAACAGGGGCCACACTTCTTCCGAAGTTACGTGTGCATTTTGCCGAGTTCCTTAACGCGAGTTCTCTCGAGCGCCTGAGATTACTCATCTCACCTACCTGTGTCGGATTACGGTACGGTCTTTCCCAACCTAGCCTTAGACAGTATTTCCCGGCACCTTGATTACATCCGCTTCGATCCGCCGTAGCTTCACTCGCTGTCACAGCTCATCTCAGGATGCGGATTTGCCTACACCCCTCAACGACTCGCTGCTTCGACCGGGACAACCGTCGCCCGGCCGGATTTCACCTCATGCGTCCTGCCATTCGAAATTGGAAAAGGTTCCGGAATATGAACCGGATTCCCATCGACTACGACTTTCGTCCTCGCCTTAGGGGCCGACTTACCCTGGGCAGATGACCTTTACCCAGGAAACCTTAGGTTTTCGGCGGGAGGGAATCTCACCCTCCTTTTCGTATACTTATACCTGCATTCTCTCTTCCATCCCCTCCAGCGCCCCTCGCAGGTACGCCTTCGTCGGTCCATGGAATGCTCCCCTACCACCTACTCTAAAAGAGTAGATCCGTAGCTTCGGTATACCGCTTAGCCCCGTTACATTATCTGCGCATGTATACTCGACCAGTGAGCTATTACGCACTCTTTAAAGGAATGGCTGCTTCTAAGCCAACCTCCTGGCTGTCTTTGTATTCACACCTCATTTTACACTGAGCGGTATTTCGGGACCTTAGCTGACGGTCTGGGCTGTTTCCCTTTCGACTACGAACCTTGTCGCACGCAGTCTCACTCCCATACGTTGACTTTCGGCATTCAGAGTTTGATTGGGTTTGGTAGGCGGTGAAGCCCCCTAGTCCATCCAGTGCTTTACCTCCGAAAGTTTTGTATGAGGCTGTCCCTAAAGGCATTTCGGGGAGAGCCAGCTATTTCCAGGTTTGTTTAGCCTTTCACTCCTAGTCACGAATCATCCATACCTTTTTTAACAGATTATAGTTCGGTCCTCCACAAGGTTTTACCCTTGCTTCAACCTGTTCGTAACTAGATCACCTTGGCTTCGGGTCTACGACATGCAACTCATTTCGCCCTATTCAGACTCGGTTTCCCTCCGGCTCCGTGACTCCCATCACTTAACCTCGCTGCATACCGTAACTCGCAGGCTCATTCTACAAAAGGCACGCCACTACCCTTGCGGGCTGTGACATCTTGTTAGTGTATGGTTTCAGGTTCTATTTCACTCCCCTCACCGGGGTTCTTTTCGCCTTTCCCTCACGGTACTTCTGCACTATCGGTAGCTACGGAGTATTTAGCCTTGGATCGTGGTCGACCCAGATTCCGACAGGGTTTCTCGTGCCCCGCCGTACTCAGGTACCGCATCAAAGAGACTGATCCATGTCGCGTACGGGGCTTTCACCCTCTTTAGCCGGCCTTCCCAGAACCGTTCCGCTATGCATCAGTTTTTTCTCAACTCTTCGGGTTATCCCCATGCGGCCCTACAACCCCCGTTAAACGGGTTTGGGCTCTTCCGATTTCGCTCGCCGCTACTTTCGGAATCTCCGGAGGATCGCTCCTCTTCTTGATTTCTGTTCCCGGGTTACTTAGATGGTTCACTTCACCCAGTCTGGCTTTCCTACCCTATTTTATTCAGGTATCGGAATACTGAGATCACTCTCAGTGGGTTACCCCATTCGGCTATCCAGGGATCACAGGATATGTGCTCCTACCCCTGGCTTATCGCAGCTTATCACGGCCTTCTTCGCCTCGTAGCTCCAAGGCATCCACCATACACCTATTGTTCGCTTGACCATATTATCGTTTCTTCTCAATGCTCCAGCCCGCGCTACGTTCGGTCAAGCCACCTTTGAGCAGGCTTCCGTCGCGCTTAAGGCCCGCGCCCAGGTTCCCCCGGCGCCGGCGCATCAAAAATCGTAACACTTCGTTACGTCCCTTCCCTCGTTGTGTCAAATATCGCTTTACCCTTGTCCCTTTCGGGTACCACGGGTTCCTGGAGATAAGGGGATTCGAACCCCTGACCTACGGCTTGCAAAGCCGCCGCTCTAGCCAGCTGAGCTATATCCCCTGGCTCCATGAAACCAGGTTTCAATGGAAACCAGGTTATCAAAAAAAAGGAAAAGGGAAAGAAGGGTAGGTTGCGATGAACTCATCGGCCCCGTGTACTCATCGGGGACTTTGCGCGAGGCCGTAACGGCCTCGACTTGTTTGAAACGTTTCTTGTGTACCTGGAGTTTTGACCGTAGGTCGAAACTCCAAGCGAAACGCGAAGCGTTTCGCCTTTCTCTTAGAAAGGAGGTGATCCAGCCGCACCTTCCGGTACGGCTACCTTGTTACGACTTCACCCTCCTTACAAAGCGTACCTTCGGCACCGCCCCCCCTTACGGGTTAGACTAGCGACTTCGGGTACCCTCTACTCGGATGGTGTGACGGGCGGTGTGTACAAGGCCCGGGAACGTATTCACCGCGCCGTGCTGATGCGCGATTACTAGCGATTCCAACTTCATGGAGTCGGGTTTCAGACTCCAATCCGAACTACGGTAGCTTTTTTGCGTTTTGCGTGACCTCGCGGTTTAGCATCGCTCTGTAGCTACCATTGTAGCACGTGTGTAGCCCTGGACATAAGGGCCATGATGACTTGACGTCATCCCCACCTTCCTCCGGTTTG
>JADLKK010000027.1 GCA_016839025.1 Proteiniphilum sp. | reverse complement strand
GCCTCCGCCTTGCGTTTTGCCAGATCGGCTTCAAACGCCTTCTTGGCTTCACCCGACTTGTAGGCACGGTATTGCTCGGGATGCATCGCCAGCTCGAAGAGCTCCTCCTCATCCCGTCCCGGATCCCACCCGTTTTGCTTCATCTCGGCACGAAACGCATCCAGCGCATCGGGATAGAGCTCCTGCGGGTTACCGTGGTGAAACTCCCGTCCCTGCTCCTTCGCCATCGCCACGATCTCGGGCGCCGGTTCTCCGGGCAGCTTGCCCGACTTACCCAGGATCATGTCCCAGATGTTGTCGGCGATCATCGACCAGCGCTCCTTGCCCTTCTCGAGCTGCAACACATTCATCAGTGCCAGGTTTTTTACATACTGGCTATAGGGTGTGACCAAGGGGGGATAACCCACTTTCGGCCAGACGTAGATCACCTCATCGAACAGCTTGACCAGCAGGTCATCCTGTGTCAGCTCCGGCTGTCCGTTTTTCACCTTCCAGCGGTTCAGCGAGGCGAGGTTGTTCTCCAGGTCGGCCATCAGGCTGCCCATCATACCGCCGGGCAGGCCCGGACCGATCAACAGCGAGTTCATCACCCTGTTCTTGGAGTCGATGTAGTAACCCAGGAAATCATCCATAAACTTCTGGGTGAGCGACCGCACCTTCATGTAGGCTTTCATGTTGATGTCAGGCACCTTGAAACCGGCATCCTGCAGCATCGCCTGCACCGCCAGCAGATCGGCATGACCGGTACCCCAGGAGAGGGGCTCCATGCCCACGTCGATATACTCCGCACCGGCATGTGCCGCCTCCAGGATGGAAGCCATCTGGAAGCCGGGACCGGCATGACCGTGATAGGTGACGGGGATGTCGGCATGCTTCTCCTTGATCTTCCTGATGATCCTCCCGATGGTGGCGGGGCGACCCACACCGGCCATATCCTTGATGCAGATCTCATCGGCACCCATGCCGATCAGCGTGTCGGCCAGTTCGGTGTAGTACTTCACCGTGTGTACCGGTGAGACGGTGAGGCTGAGCGCCGCCTGCGAGATCATACCCGCCTCCTTCGCGAACACAATGGAGTCCTTCAGGTTGCGGGGGTCATTGAGCCCGTCGAACGAACGGGCGATATCGGTGCCCTGTTTCTTCTTCACCTGGAACATCAGCCGACGCACATCCGATGGCACCGGGCTCATCCGGATACCGTTCAGTCCCCTCTCCAGCATGTGGGTCTGTATCCCTGCATCATTGAAGGGTTGTGTCCAGTCACGCACCGCCTTGTTGGGGTTCTCACCGAACAGCAGGTTGATCTGTTCGAAACCACCGCCGTTGGTCTCCACGCGGGCGAAACACCCCATCTCGATGATCGCGGGAGCCACCTCGGTGAGCTGTTCCACCGTGGGGACATACTTGCCCGATGATTGCCACATGTCCCTGTACAGGAGACTGAATTGAATCTCTTTTGCCATACAATATATGCTTGATTTGTTTTTGGATTATTGCTTCTGAACGGAGTCGACCCTCCCGCTCCCGCGTGTGATCACATCCACTACGGCCGTAATTACCGCCAGTTTGCGGGGTTGAATTGATTTGCCCCGGTCACCACCCTTCACGGGTGGCGGGGTCTCCCTGATGTACCGGTTGGTAATCCCGATTACCAGGTTGCCCACTCCCACCACAAGGGTGAGGATAAGAAATACCATGATCATCCCTATAGCCAGTAGGGTTAAGGCCTCATATATATTTTCCATAGATTTTAGTTTTATACCCCTGAGATGATAACCCGGCATAACCTAATTGTTGGAACTATAACGGATATCGGGAATGAGTATGCACTTTGTTACCCAAAAATACAAAAAAATATGCTCATTGATGCACAATACACACCAAAATGAGCATATTTATATTTTTTTTAAGTTGCTTTGACTTTTCTTCAGCAATCAATATTCATCTTTCGTGTGGTTGAGCCGCAGCAACTTCACCAGTTCCACCACCGCGATGGGTACCAACGAGAGGGCTCCCACCAAGAGCCAATGGATGCTGTCCATCGGTATCACCCCGAAGATGCGGCTTACGGCCGGGATCAGCAATACCGCCAGCAGCAGCAGCGCGGAAAGGAAGATGGCACCCAGCAGCGGCAGGTTGCTGAAGATACCGGTACGGAAGGAGGAGCGTTTGTTGGAATGCAGGTTTCGCACATGCAGCAGCTGGGAGAAACCCAATACGGCAAATGCCATGGTACGTCCCAAAGCTTCCGGATCTTCCAGTCCTGCCTGCATGCCATCGCGAAGTCCAATCAAATAGGCAGCCAGAGAGATGAGGCCAATGGTGGCACCCTGGTAGACGATGCGCCAGATCATCCCCTTGGTGAAGAATCCCTGTTTGGGATCACGCGGTCGACGGGTCATGATATCCTTTTCCGCCGGATCCATACTCAGCGCCAGCGCCGGCAAGCTATCGGTCACCAGGTTGATCCAGAGGATCAGGATCGGGGTGAGCGGGTTGCCGATATTGAAGATGGAAGCGATGAAGATCAGCAGCACCTCGCCCACGTTGGCCGAGAGCAGGAATTGAATCGCCTTGAGGATGTTGTCGTAGATACGACGTCCCTCCTCCACCGCTCCCACAATGGTAGCAAAATTGTCGTCGGTTAGGATCACATCGGAAGCCTCCTTTGCCACCTCGGTGCCCACGATCCCCATCGAAACCCCAATGTCGGCCTGCTTCAGTGCCGGAGCGTCGTTCACCCCGTCGCCGGTCATCGCCACGATCTGGCCCTGCGACTGCCAGGCCTGTACGATGCGCACCTTGTGCTCGGGCGCCACCCGCGCGTAAACTGAATAGTCCTTCACTTCGCGCCGGAGCGACTCGTCGGGCATCGCGGCCAGGTCGCTGCCGGTGATGGCACGGTCACCGTCGTGGTAGATGCCGATCTCATCTGCGATGGCCACGGCGGTTACCTTGTGGTCACCGGTGATCATCACGGGACGAATACCGGCGGTACGGCACTTCCTTACCGCCTCCACCACCTCGGGACGGGCAGGGTCTATCAGTCCGAGCAAACCGACAAATACCAGCTCCTGTTCTACCGTCTCAGCGCTCACCCCGGCAGGCAGTGCGTCGATGTCGCGATAGGCTACTGCCAGCACGCGCAGTGCCGACTGCGCCATGCGATGGTTCTCCTCCAGGATGGTCTCCCGGTCCTCGCCGGTAAGAGGACGTACCTTGCCATGCATCAGGATGCCGGTGGTGACCGCCAGCACCTCGTCGAGTCCTCCCTTCACGTTGACGCGCAGCTGACCCTCTTCCATCCGGTTGATGGTGGCCATACGCTTGCGTTCCGAGTCGAAGGGAACCTCCTCCTGTCGCGGGTATTGCTTTTCCAGTTCGTTCTTGTTCATCTTCAGCTCCAGTGCCGCATCCACGATGGCAGTCTCGGTGGGATCGCCTGCCGTCTCATGCGTTCCCTCCTCCGTCATCTTCAGATGGGCATCGGTACAGAGCAGCGAGCTCATCAGCAGCATCCGTTCATCCATGTCGAGCTCCTCCGGTAGCGGTGCATTGCGGAAGTCGATGCGGTTGCCGCCGCTCCACCCCTCCACGATGGTCATCCTGTTCTGGGTGAGGGTTCCGGTCTTGTCGGAACAGATCACGGTGGTGCTGCCCAACGTCTCTACCGAAGGAAGGGTGCGCACAATGGCATTCAGCTTCACCAGCCGCTGCACACCGATGGCCAGCACGATGGTGGAGACGATCTGCAGCCCCTCGGGGATGGCCGCTACTGCCAGGCTCACCGCCATCATCAACATCTCCAGCCAGTCGTTGCCATAGAGGATACCCACGCCGAAGATCAGCGCACAGATGCCCAGCGCCACGTACCCCAGGATGCGGCCCAGCTGGTGCAGCCGCTTGCCCATGGGGGTGTCGGTGTTCTCGGTATGCTGCAGCATATGGGCGATCCTGCCCACTTCGGTCTCCATGCCGGTGGCTACCACGAGACCTTTTCCACGACCATAGGTCACCACGCTGGTAGAGAATGCCATGTTGTCACGGTCACCCAATGAAACCTCACCTGCTTCCAGTACTCCCGCCTGTTTCTCTACCGGTATCGACTCACCCGTGAGGGCTGATTCCTGCACCTTCAGGTTTACTGTCTCCAGGAGCCGCAAATCGGCAGGAACAATATCACCCGTATCGAGAATCACGATGTCACCCGGCACGATGGCGGTGGAGACCACCTCCGCCACCTGTCCCCTGCGCAACACCTTGGTCTGCGGCGCACTCATCCTGTTGAGTGCTTCGAGTGACGACTGTGCCTTCCGTTCCTGTACCGTTCCGATGATCGCATTGATGATCAGAATGGCCAGGATCACGTAGCTCTCGGTCAGCCCTTCCTGATGCATGACGCCAATCACACCCGATACGATGGCTGCAATGAAGAGGATCACCACCATGCTGCTCTTGAACTGCTCGAAGAAGATGGCAACCAGCGATTTCTGCTTTTCTGACTGCAGTTCATTGGGACCATGGGTTGTGAGGCGTTGATTCACCTCCTCATCTGAAAGTCCGGAATCGGCATCAACGTTGAACTGACGCAACAATTCTTCTGCCGGCTGACTGTAATAGGGTTTCATTGAATGTTTATTAGGTTGTGGGATATCTCATCTCCTGGTGTGGTTGCCTCCCCCGCCGAATGTGGTAGAGGTTGGTGTTGACAGGTTTATTAACAACTGACAACGGGAAATGTTTACCTTCAGAACGACTCCCTACCCAGCCAATCTGATATGTTATAAAACATAACCGTAACATTTCTCTTTGTCATCCTTATTTTATAAATTGCAACGCTGATCACGACAAGTTGACTTTGCCGGTCTCACGCCGTTGCAAAGTCATTTTTCATATCGCCACGTCGCAGCCAATCTGCTGGACGGAAAGGCCGTAGAGGTGTTCAGTTTGATGTTTAATCCAAACAACCAACATTATACATTATTCATTTAATAAAATTCTAATCATGAAAGTGTACAAAACAAACGAAATCAAGAACATTGCTGTCATTGGCAATGCCGGATCAGGCAAGACCACCCTCGCAGAGGCCATGCTCTTCGAGAGTGGTCTGATAAAACGACGCGGATCCGTGGATGGGAAGAACAGCGTGAGCGACTACTTCCCCGTAGAGAAGGATTACGGTTACTCAGTCTTCTCTACGGTTTTCTCCTATGAGTGGAAGGATAAGCTGATGAACTTCATCGATTGTCCCGGATCAGATGATTTTGTGGGAGGGGTGATCTCCGCTCTCCATGTAACCGATATGGCGTTGATGCTGATTGATGCCGCCAATGGCATTGAGGTAGGGACTGTCAACCAATTCCGCTACGTAGATGAGTTGCAGAAACCGATGGTACTGGTGATGAATCAGATGGATCATGAAAAAGCGGACTACGACAATACTCTTGCAGGACTCCGGGAGTTCTACGGAAGCAAAGTGGTGCCGGTACAGTATCCGGTAGGCAGCGGCAGCTCCTTTCACGGCATCGTGGATGTATTGAAGCAAAAACTGTATCAATGGAAACCGGGAGCCACCGCACCCGATGTGCTGGAGATTCCCGACAGTGAGCAAGAACGGGCTGGAGAGTATTACCAGGTGCTGCTGGAGGCAGCTGCCGAAAATGATGAAGGACTGATGGAGAAATACTTCGATCAGGGATCTCTCACCGAGGAGGAGATGCGTGACGGCATCCACAAGGGGATGCTTGCCCATACCCTCTTCCCGCTTTTCTGCGCTTCTGCAGAGAAAAACATGGCGGTACACCGCATCATGAACTTTCTCAACATGGTGGCTCCCTCACCCGATGAGGTACCTGCCCCCCTCAACAGTGAAGGGGAAGAGGTGAAACCCGACGCCACCGCACCCACCAGCCTCTTTTTCTTCAAGACCACTGTAGAACCGCATATCGGAGAAGTTTCCTATTTTAAAGTAATGTCGGGAACCGTAAAGGAGGGGGATGACCTCACAAATGCGAACAGAGGCTCTAAAGAACGACTGGCACAACTGTATACCGTAGCCGGACAGATCCGCAACAAGGCGGAAGAATTGCAGGCTGGCAGCATCGGCGCTGCGGTGAAACTAAAGGATGTACGCACCGGCAATACACTCAATTCCAAGGGAATTGACCAGCGTTTCAACTTCATCAGATACCCTGAGCCAAGGTACCGTCGCGCCATCCGTGCGGTGAATGAATCCAACTCCGAGAAGATGAGTGAGGCGCTCACCCGCATGAAAGAAGAGGATCCTACCTGGATTGTAGAGGTCTCCAAGGAGCTGAAGCAGACCATCGTATCGGGACAGGGAGAGTTTCACCTGCGCACACTCAAGTGGCGGCTGGAAAACAACGACAAGATCGAGATCGAGTACCTGGAACCGAAGATACCCTACCGTGAGACCATTACCAAGGCTGCACGTGCCGACTACCGGCACAAGAAACAGTCGGGTGGTGCCGGCCAGTTCGGCGAGGTGCACCTCATCGTGGAGCCCTACAACGAAGGGTTGCCGATGCCGGAGGTCTATCGCTTCAACGGACAGGAGTTCAAGGTACAGAACCGCGATACCCAGGTGATCGAGCTCGACTGGGGTGGCAAGCTGGTCTTCGTGAACAGCATCGTGGGTGGTGCCATCGACACCCGTTTTCTGCCGGCCATCCTGAAGGGGATCATGGCCCGCATGGAACAGGGACCTCTCACCGGCTCCTACGCCCGTGATGTGCGGGTGATCGTCTATGACGGCAAGATGCACCCGGTGGACTCGAATGAGATCTCCTTCATGCTGGCAGGCAGGAACGCATTCAGCACCGCCTTCAAGAATGCGGGTCCCAAGATCCTTGAACCGGTGTACGACGTGACGGTCTCCGTACCGGGTGAATTCATGGGAGATGTGATGAGCGACCTGCAGGGACGCCGCGCCATGATCATGGGCATGGAGAGCGAGAAAGGGTTTGAAAAACTGAAGGCACGTGTGCCCCTGAAAGAGATGAACAGCTACTCCACCTCCCTCAGCTCCCTCTCGGGAGGCAGGGCCTCCTTCGCCATGAAGTTCGCCAGCTACGAACTGGTGCCCTCCGATGTGCAGGAGAAACTGCTCAAGGCCTACGAAGAGCAGGAGAAAGAAGATTGACAATCTGACACACGGTTATGACAGGAGTAAGGGCAGCCCGTACGGACTGCCCTTTTTTTATTCGCACTAACAGCCAACAGCTAACTTACTAACAGCTCTTCTCCAGGTTCCTTTTCAGCGCCTGCAGGAACTGCTGTGTGGTGAGCCAGCTGCCGCGCGGCGCATCGTTGCCGTGCACCAGCAGCGCCAGGTCCTTGGTCATCTCCCCCCCCTCAACAGTCTCGATGCAGACCTGCTCCAGCTTGTTGCAGAAGTCGATGAGCGGCTGGTTCTGATCCAGCTTGCCACGGTGTGCCAGTCCCCGTGTCCAGGCAAAGATGGAGGCGATGGGGTTGGTGCTGGTCTCCTTGCCCTGCTGATGCTGGCGGTAGTGACGCGTCACCGTGCCGTGCGCTGCTTCGGCTTCCACCGTCTTGCCGTCGGGGGTAACCAGCACGGATGACATCATCCCCAGTGAGCCGAATCCCTGCGCCACGGTGTCGGACTGCACGTCGCCGTCGTAGTTCTTGCAGGCCCATACGAAACCGCCGTTCCACTTCATGGCGGAAGCCACCATGTCGTCGATCAGCCGGTGCTCGTAGGTGATGCCTGCCTTCGCGAATGCATCCTTGAATTCGTGCTCATACACCTCCTGGAAGATATCCTTGAAGCGGCCGTCGTAGGCCTTCAGGATGGTGTTCTTGGTGGACATGTAAAGCGGGTACCCTTTCGTCAACGCCATCTGAAACGAGGAGCGGGCAAAGCCGTAGATCGACTCGTCGGTGTTGTACATCGCCATCGCCACGCCGTCGCCCTTGAAGTCATACACCTCCCAGCTGGTCTGTTCACCCTTCTCATCGGTGAAGGTGAGCGTCAGCTTCCCCTTCCCCTTGATCACCTTGTCGGTGGCACGGTACTGGTCGCCGAAGGCGTGACGTCCGATGATGATGGGCTCCGTCCACCCCTGCACGTAGCGGGGGATGTTGGAACAGACGATCGGCTCGCGGAAGACAGTACCCCCCACGATGTTGCGGATGGTGCCGTTGGGCGACCGCCACATCTTTTTCAGTCCGAACTCCTCCACCCGTGCCTCATCAGGCGTGATGGTGGCACACTTGATGCCCACGTTGTATTTTTTGATCGCCTCGGCAGCATCTACGGTCACCTGGTCATCCGTGGCATCACGGTGCTGGATGCTCAGGTCGTAATACCTGATGTCGAGGTCGAGATAGGGAAGGATCAGCTCCTCTTTGATAAATGACCAGATAATTCTGGTCATTTCATCACCATCCAGTTCCACGACCGGACGGGTAACCTTTATCTTCTGCATGCGGTACTGTTATCTTTCGTTGATGGGTACAAAGGGTTGTTTCTCCCGAACATTCTTGTAGGCGGGCCGGATCAGTCGTTTGCTGGCGAAGTTCATCTCCTCGATGCGGTGTGCCGACCAGCCCACGATGCGGGCCATGGCAAACAGGGGAGTGAACACCTCTGCCGGCAGACCGATGGCGTCATAGACGAAGCCGGAATAGAAGTCCACGTTGATGCAGGTGCGCGCCTTGGCAGTCTGCTTCTTGAAGCCCAGGAACACCTCCACGGCACGCTCCTCGATCAGCTCCATGAAGTTGAACTCCTCTTCCCGCCCTTTCTCGCGTGCCAGATCACGGGCCATCTCCTTTAGCAGGTCGGCACGCGGATCGCTTACGGTGTAGACGGCATGACCGATACCATAGATCAATCCCGTGCGGTCGAACGCCTCTTTCTTCAGAATCCTGGTCAGGTAGGCATCAATCTGCTCCACGCTGGTCCAATCATCCACATTCTGTTTCATATCCTCCAGCATCCCTTGCACCTTGATGTTGGCACCCCCGTGCAACGGTCCTTTCAGTGAGCCGATACCGGCGGCAATGGCCGAGTAGGTGTCGGTCTCGGTGGAGCTGGTGACGCGCACCGAGAAGGTGGAGTTGTTACCACCGCCATGCTCGGCATGCAGGATCAGTGCCAGGTCGAGGATCTTCACATCCAGCTCGGTGTAATTGTCGCGTCCCTTCATCATGAAGAGGAAATTTTCCGCCACGGAGCGGTCTTCGTAGGGATGACGGATGTGCAGTGAGCGCCCCATCTGATCGTGGCGCATCACCTGGTAGGCGTAGGCAATGATGGTGGGGAACTTGGCGATCAGGTTCAGCGATTGGCGCACCAGGTTGTCAGGCGAAATGTCATCAGGATTCTCGTCATAGGCATACAGCTCCAGCACACTCCTGGCGAGGATATTCATGATGTTCTTCCCTTTCAGCGAAAGGATATTCATGGTGGCCAGGTGGTTCAGCGGCATGGTGTGAGCGATCAGGCTGTTCACAGCGTCCAGCTCCTCCTTGCCGGGAAGTCGTCCCGAGAGCAGCAGAAAAGCCGTTTCTTCGAATCCGAGCCTGTTCTCCGCCTGTACTCCCTTCACCAGTTCCTCCACGTCCATCCCCCGATAGAAGAGTTTACCCGGCACCGGCTTAAGGGTTCCATCCTCCTGACGTTCATAACCCACCACATCACCCACGCGGGTGAGGCCTGCCAGTACACCGGAATGGTCCTCATTACGCAGTCCACGTTTCACACCCATTTTGGAGAACAGTTCCTTGTCGATGTTACTGGTGAAAGCAACAGAGTCTGATAAGATTTTCGTTATTTGTTCATTATTCATCGTAAGATATGTTTTTTTGTTGAGTAATCTATTTTGTATACTGTAAGGAAATGGACAGGGAATGTGGTGATAACAGTCATTTAACCCTTTTTGTTTGATCGATCTGATACATTTCACAGGGTTTCGGTCACTTTTTGTGAAAACTCACCTGTGGTCAGTTGCTTTCCATTCTCCATAAAACGCGACAGATCGGATGTGGCATACCCCTCGGCAAATAGTTTTTCCAGGGCAGTGGTAATCAACATGCCTGCCTCCTGCCATCCCATATACTCCAGCATCATCACACCCGAAAGCAGCATAGAACAGGGATTGGCTAAGCCTTTTCCCACAATGTCGGGTGCTGTGCCGTGTGTTGCCTCAAAGATGGCGTGCCCGGTGTCATAATTGATGTTGGCACCCGGCGCGATACCGATCCCACCCACCATCGCCGCCAGCTGATCGGAGATATAGTCACCGTTGAGGTTGAGGGTGGCTACCACCGAGTACTCCTCAGGCTTTAACAGGGTGTTTTGCAGGAATGCGTCGGCGATCACATCCTTGATGAACACCTTGCCGGTAGAGACCGCCAGGTTGAACTCCTCTACAGCTTTTTCCAGTCCCCGCTCCACCTCTATCTGGCGGAACGTATGTTCGGTGAATGTGCGATCAGGAAACTCCCGTTCAGCAACTGCATAACCCCACTTCTTGAAGCCCCCTTCGGTGAACTTCATGATGTTACCCTTGTGCACAAGGGTAACCGAGGGCAACCCCTTCTCCAATGCATATTCAATAGCAGCACGTACAAGCCGTTCCGTACCCTCCAGTGACACCGGCTTTACGCCGATGGAGGTGGTTTCGGGAAAACGGATCCTGGCCACCCCCATCTCCTCCTGAAGGAATTTGAGCACCTTCTTCAGCTCGGGGGTACCCGCTGCCCACTCGATGCCGGCATAGATATCCTCGGTGTTCTCCCGGAAGATGGTCACATGCACCTTCTCCGGATGAAGCAGTGGCGTAGCCACCCCTTTGAACCAGCGTACCGGACGCAGACAGACATAAAGATCCAGCTCTTGCCGCAGGGCTACGTTCAACGAGCGGATTCCTTCACCGATGGGTGTGGTGAGTGGTCCCTTTATGCCGATCCTGTAGGTGCGAAACGCCTCCATCGTCTCTTCGGGCAGCCAGCTGCCCACGGTATTGAATGCTTTCTCTCCGGCAAGCACCTCCCGCCATTCCATCCTGCGGCTCTTGCCGTATGCCTTCTCCACAGCAGCATTGATAATCTGCTGGACGTAGGGTGTGATCTCTTTGCCGATGCCATCCCCCTCAATAAAGGGTATTACGGGTCTGTCGGGTATCACAGGCCTTTCTCGCTGTCTGGTTGGTTCCATGGTTTTTCCACTGCTAGGCCAGATTACTTTCTCATGGCATTCAAAGCGCTGCCGGCCCTGAACCATTCAATCTGCTGTTCATTGTAGGTGTGTGCAGCTTCGAAGCTCTCCTTCGTGCCATCCACATGTAACAACTCTATGGTGAGGTGTTTGCCAGGCGCAAATTCAGTGAGCCCGGTCACGCTGATCTTGTCACGCTCCTTCACCTTGTTATAATCATCCTTGTTCACAAAAGTAAGTGCCAGCATCCCCTGCTTTTTCAGGTTGGTTTCGTGGATACGGGCGAACGACTTCACCAGGATCACCTTCACATTGAGGTGGCGGGGCTCCATAGCAGCATGTTCGCGGCTGGAACCCTCGCCGTAGTTCTCTTCGGCCACCACAACGGTACCCACACCTTTGCTCTTGAACTTGCGAGCCAATGCCGGCACCGCCATATATTCCAGTGTCTCAGGATCGAGCACTGCATTGGTCTGTTCGTTGAAGCTGTTGACCGCCCCAATCAACATGTTGTCGGAGATGTTGTCGAGGTGACCACGGTAGCGGAGCCAGGGTCCCGCCATTGAGATATGATCGGTAGTACATTTCCCTTTCACCTTGATGAGCAGCGGCAAATCAGCATAATCCCGGCCGTCCCATGCGGGGAAGGGTTCCAGCTTCTGCAGCCGGTTCGATTGCGGGTCGATAGCCACCTGCACGGCAGCTTTTTCCGAGGGAGCCAGGTAACCGGCATCCTTTACCTCATACCCCAGGGGTGGCATCTCAAATCCGGCAGGTTCCGGTAGCTTCACCTCTTCTCCTTTATCGTTGAGCAACCCATCGGTAAGAGGATTGAAGCAGAGATCCCCGGCGATGGTGAGTGCTGCCACCAGCTCGGGTGATGCAACAAAGGCATGGGTATTGGGGTTGCCATCATTTCGTTTGGCAAAGTTGCGGTTGAAGGAGGTGACGATGGAGTTGGGGCGGTTGTCCGCGACATCGTCACGTTTCCATTGCCCAATACAGGGGCCACAAGCATTGGCAATGATCGTAGCACCGGCCTTGTCGAATTCCTCCAGGATACCATCCCGCTCAGCGGTGTAACGAATCTGTTCCGATCCGGGGTTGATGAGGAACTGTGCCTTCACAGGCACCCCCCTCTCCCGGGCATGCTTCACGATGGAGACGGCACGTGTAAGATCCTCATACGATGAGTTGGTACAGGAGCCGATCAACCCCACTTCCATCTTCCGCGGATAGTTGTTTCTGCGTACCACCTCGGCAAACTCGGAAATGGTGTAAGCAGCATCGGGGGTGAAGGGACCGTTGATATGAGGTTCCAGTTCGGAGAGATCGATCTCAATGAGCTGATCATAGTACTGCTCAGGGTTGTCTAACACCTCCCTGTCAGCCTGCAGATGCTCCATGATCCGTCGTGCCTCGTCGGCCACCTCCTTGCGACCGGTGCTCTCCAGGTATTGGGCCGACTTCTCGTCGAAGGGGAAGATAGAGGTGGTGGCTCCCACTTCTGCACCCATGTTACAGATAGTTCCTTTACCGGTAGCCGATAACGAAGCTGTGCCTTCACCAAAATATTCGATAATGGCGTTGGTGCCCCCCTTCACGGTAAGGATACCGGCCACCTTGAGAATCACATCCTTGGGGGCACTCCATCCGGAGAGCTTCCCGGTAAGCTTGACTCCGATCAGCCTGGGCATCTTCAACTCCCAGGGCAGAGCCGCCATCACATCCACCGCGTCGGCGCCACCCACGCCGATGGCGATCATACCCAGTCCGCCGGCATTGGGTGTATGTGAATCGGTACCGACCATCATTCCACCCGGAAAAGCATAATTTTCCAGCACCACCTGGTGAATGATTCCTGCACCCGGCTTCCAGAATCCGATGCCATATTTATTGGAAACATCCCGTAAAAATTCATACACTTCACGATTGGTAACGTTGGCTGTCTCCAGATCGCTCTCGGCGTTGCGATAAGCCTGTATCAGGTGGTCACAATGCACGGTTGAGGGGACAGCCACACTGGTACGGCCAGAGTTCATCAACTGCAACAGGGCCATCTGTGCGGTGGCATCCTGCATCGCCACCCTGTCGGGTGCGAAATCCACATAGTCGGATGCACGCTTGTAGTTGATAAGAGGCACACCTGGTGAGAGATGTGAGAAAAGAATCTTCTCGGTCAGCGTCAGGGGACGCTGCAGTTTCTCTTTTGCTTTTTGAATTCTTTCGGGTAGACTGGCGTAGACCCCGCGAATCATGTCAATGTCAAAAATCATACGGGTTATGAGGTTTTAATATGCAATGGTTTAAAATTGATGCTACGATCACTGTTTCGGGTTTTTAACAAATTTGAGAGAGGAAATGTTCGTGGAAACCGACCCAAAAGCAGGATCAAGCTTCTCAAGTGCGGATCATTATTGATTTGAAGCGCAACTCCGGTTGCAACAGTGATTTTTGTAACAGAGAACGGAAAGGCAACAGCCAAGTTGTTTCCAACAATCATCATCCCTTTTATGTTCACCGAAAAACGCTCATTTCCGAAAAATAATCCTTAACTTTGCGCTTCCATTGGAAAGAGAGAAGAAGCGTCAAATAAAAAAAACCATCGTTTCATGATCACACACAAGGGAGTAATCGAGCAGATAAACGGAGAGAAGATCACCGTGCGCATCCTGCAACAGTCCGCCTGCAGCAGCTGCCACGCCAAAGGAGCCTGCATGGCAGCCGACTCGAAGGAGAAGCTTGTTGAACTCTCCGATTGCTCCGGTGTATACACCCTGCATGAGCAGGTGATCATTGAAGGAAAAGAGTCTATTGGGTACAAAGCTGTTTTCTGGGCATTCCTTCTTCCGTTGATCATTCTCCTCGCGATGCTTGTACTGACCACAGGCGTCTGGCACTTTGGTGAGATGGAAGCCGCATTATCTGCCCTGTTTGCCCTTGCGCCCTACTACCTGCTTCTCTATCTTTTCAGGAACAGCATGGCACACACCTTTCAATTCAGTATTAAAAAAAACCATTAATCAGCAATTATGAGTGTAATCCTTACAGCCGTAGCCACACTGGGCGCCATTGGTGCCGGTAGCGCCGGCATCCTATACCTGGTAAGCCAGAAGTTTAAAGTAGAGGAGGATCCCCGCATCCAGGAGGTGCAAGACTCCCTCCCTGCAGCCAACTGCGGCGGCTGCGGCTTTCCCGGCTGTGCAGCCTTCGCGGCCGCCTGCGTGAAAGCAGAAAACCTGGAAGCGCTCAACTGCCCTGTGGGAGGGGAGGCAACCATGAACCGGGTCGCCTCCATTCTGGGTCTGACCGCAACCAAAACAGCGAAGAAGATTGCGGTGGTACGCTGCAGCGGCAGCTGCGATGAACGGCCACGACTCAACCTCTACGATGGCGCCTCCAAATGCTCCATCGCCGCTGCCCTCTACGGGGGCGACACCGGCTGCTCCTTTGGTTGCCTGGGACTGGGCGACTGTGAGGAGTCCTGCACGTTCGATGCCATCCACATCAATCCGGTGACCATGCTCCCCGAGGTGGTGGAGGACAAATGCACCGCTTGTGGCGCTTGTGTAAAAGCCTGTCCCAAGGATATCATCGAACTTCGCAAACAGGGTCCCAAGTCCCGTCGCATCTATGTGAGTTGTGTCAACAAGGATAAAGGCGGCGTGGCAAAGAAAGCCTGCAACGTGGCCTGCATCGGTTGCAGCAAATGCCAGCAGGTATGCCCCTTCGACGCCATCACCATTGAGAACAACCTGGCCTATATCGACGACGACAAGTGTCGTCTCTGCCGCAAGTGCGTGGTGGTCTGTCCCACTCACTCTATCCTGGAGCTTCATTTCCCCCCCCGCAAGGAAACACCTTCCGCAGCCAAAGAGGAAGAGGCAACCGTAACCGCATAAGTAGAGAATCATATGTTAAAGAGTTTTCGTATCGGCGGTATCCACCCGAAAGAGAACAAGTTCTCCGCCGGGATGGCTATACAATCCATTGCCGTTCCCGCACAGGTGATGATCCCGCTTTCCCAGCACATCGGAGCTCCCTGCCAACCCGTCGTCAAGAAAGGCGACAAGTTGAAGGTGGGCACCCTTCTCGGCAAGAGCGTCGGTTTTGTCTCGGCGCACATCCATTCCTCGGTCTCAGGCACAGTGCTGAAGATAGACAAAGTCCTCGATGCGAGTGGCTACAAACGCGACGCCGTCTTCATCAAGGTGGAGGAGGATGAGTGGGAGGAGCAGATCGATCGATCGGAAGCGCTGGTGACCGAGTGCAGTCTCACCCCGAAAGAGATCCTGGAGAAGATCGCTGCCGCCGGCATCGTCGGCATGGGCGGCGCCACCTTCCCTACCCATGTGAAGCTGACGCCTCCCCCCGGCATGAAGGCAGAGATACTGATCATCAACGGGGTGGAGTGCGAGCCCTACCTCACCTCCGACCATCAGCTGATGATGGAGAGAAGCGATGAGATTCTGGTGGGCATCACCCTGGTAATGAGAGTGCTCAATGTGCCGCGCGCCATCATCGGCATCGAGAACAACAAGAAGGATGCGGTGGCACGCTTCACGCAGAAGGCAAAAGCCTTTCCCGGCATCGAGGTGCAACCCCTGAAGGTACAGTACCCGCAGGGAGGGGAGAAACAGCTGATCGACGCGCTCACGGGACGACAGGTCCCTTCCGGCTCCCTACCCATCTCAGTGGGAGCAGTGGTGCAAAACGTAGGCACTATCTTCGCCATCTACGAAGCCGTACAAAAGAACAAGCCACTGGTGGAGCGGGTAGTTTCCGTCACCGGCAAGGAGGTGCCACGACCCTGCAACCTGCGTGCCCGCATCGGCACCCCCCTGACGATACTGATCGATGCTGCGGGGGGACTACCGGAGAGCACCGGCAAAGTGATCAGCGGCGGCCCGATGATGGGCAAGGCGCTGGCATCGGTCGAGATCCCGGTCACGAAAGGTACCTCGGGCATCCTGATCCTGCCCACGCTGGAGGCGAAACGCAAGGCGATGAAGGACTGTATCCGCTGCGGCAAGTGCGTGCAGGTCTGCCCCATGGGCCTCAACCCTACCCTCTTGATGACCCTCACCGAGTATGAGGTATGGGACAAGGCGGAGAAGAATGCCATCACCGACTGCATCGAATGTGGCTCCTGCAGCTACAGCTGTCCCGCCGACCGGCCACTGCTGGACTACATCCGTCTGGGAAAGGGAAAGGTGAGCAACATCATCCGGGCCAGAAAAAATTAACACCAAGGGAGAAACCTGATTATGGAACAAAAACTGATCGTCTCACCCTCGCCGCACATTCACAGCGGCGACACCATCCAAAGAAACATGGTTGCCGTCCTGATCGCCCTGATACCGGCATTCCTGGTGGCGCTCTACACCTTCCGTCTCGACGCGCTGCTGGTCACCGCTCTCTCGATACTCTTCTGCATAGGCTTTGAGTACCTGATCGTGCGGTTTGTCATGAAAAAGGAGCCTAGCATCCTCGACGGCTCGGCCATCATCACCGGTGTGCTGTTGGCTTTTAACGTCCCCTCCGGCCTGCCGGTATGGATCCTCGCGTTGGGGGCGCTCTTCGCCATCGGTGTGGTGAAACTTACTTTCGGGGGACTGGGCAACAACATCTTCAACCCTGCCATCGCAGGACGCATCTTCCTGTTGATCTCCTTCCCGGCACAGATGACCAGCTGGCCGGCAACGGCACTGGCGGAATCTGCCACCGACGCGGTCAGCTCGGCTACCGTGCTGGGGCTGCTGAAGCACTCACCCGAGACACTGCCTGCCCTGCAGCAGATGTTCCTGGGGTTTGAAGCCGGTTCCCTGGGAGAGATGAGTGCCGCAGCGCTGCTGCTGGGACTGGCCTACCTGCTCTGGAAGAGGGTGATCACCTGGCACATCCCGGTCTCCATCCTGGCTACCGTGGCACTCTTCACCGGCATCCTCTTCCTGATTGACCCCCTTCCACAGTATAACCCACTGATCCACCTCTTCTCGGGGGGACTGATGCTGGGAGCGGTTTTCATGGCGACCGACTATGTCACCTCGCCGCTCACCCACAAGGGGATGATCATCTATGGGGTGGGTATCGGCTTCATCACCGTGGCGATCCGTCTCTGGGGTGCCTACCCCGAGGGGATCTCGTTCGCCATCCTGCTGATGAACGCCTTTACATCGCTCATCAATTCCTATACAACACCTAAACGATTCGGGGAGGCAGTGAAACATGGCTAAACTACAATCATCATTCAGGAACATGTTCCTTTCGCTCTCGCTCATCTGTCTCACCGTGGCACTGCTGCTGGCACAGGTGAACAAGATGACCGCGACACCCATCGCAGCAGCGAAGGCGATGAAACTGCAGAACGCCATCCGCGAGGTGGTGCCTGCATTCGACAACGATCCGGTGGCGGAGGCCTACCGGATGACCGACGGCAGTGGCGATTCGCTGCTGGTCTATCCGGCCAAGAAAGGGGATGAACTGGTGGGCTTCGCACTCAACAGTTACTCCAACAACGGCTTCAGTGGCAACATCCAGATCATGGTGGGTTTCGACATGAAGCACCGGATCGTCAACTATGCCGTGCTGCAGCATGCCGAGACCCCCGGACTGGGCTCCAAAATGACGGAGTGGTTCCGTGATGCCACCAAACCAGGTCAGTCGGTGATCGGCAGGGATCTTTCGCAGGGAGCACTCACGGTGAGCAAGGAGGGTGGCAATGTGGATGCCATCACCGCATCAACCATCACCTCACGCGCATTTTTGGAAGCGGTGAACAGGGCTTATGCGGCCTACAGCGGGAGCAGGGAGAATGCCCTTTCAGGTGCTACCATTGCAACCGATAAGGAACAAGAAAAAACGAAAAGGGAAGGAGGAGACCACAATGAATAAGCAAGTCAAGATATTGATCAACGGCATCATTCGGGAGAATCCCATCTTCGTGTTGTTGCTGGGAATGTGCCCCACGCTGGCTACCACCAGCTCTGCCATCAACGGGATGAGCATGGGACTCGCCACCATGTTCGTACTGATCTGCTCCAATGCGGTGATCTCGCTGCTGAAGAATGTGATTCCCGACATGGTGCGCATACCGGCATTCATCGTGGTGATCGCCACCTTCGTGACCATCGTGGAGATGATGATGAACGCCTACGTGCCTGCGCTGGCCGACAGCCTGGGCATCTTCATCCCGCTGATCGTGGTCAACTGCATCGTGCTGGGACGTGCCGAAGCATTTGCATCCAAGAACAGCGTGCTCTCC
Organism: Proteiniphilum sp.; assembly: GCA_016839025.1. Lineage (GTDB taxonomy): Bacteria > Bacteroidota > Bacteroidia > Bacteroidales > Dysgonomonadaceae > Proteiniphilum. Next base: position 8,491 of record JADLKK010000027.1, on the reverse strand, counting down.
TCCATTTTCGACGGGGTGGGGATCGGCCTGGGCTTCACCCTGGCTCTCACGCTGCTGGGAGCCTCAAGGGAGCTGCTGGGTACCGGGAAGATCTTCTCACAGACCCTCTACCCGGAGCAATTTGGATCACTGCTCTTCGTACTGGCACCAGGTGCCTTCATTGTACTGGGCTACCTCATCGCACTGTTCAACAGAATACAACACAAACAGGCTTAACCACCAAAGAAACGTTTGATCATGGAATATATCGGAATCATTATCGTAGCCATCTTTGTCAACAACGTGGTGTTGTCGCAATTTCTCGGTATCTGCCCCTTCCTGGGCGTCTCCAAGAAGGTGGACACGGCCATCGGTATGGGACTGGCCGTCACCTTCGTGCTCACCATTGCCACCATCGTCACCTTTCTGCTGCAAAAAGGGATCCTTGAACCCTTTAACCTTCAGTACCTGCAGACCATCTCCTTTATCCTGGTGATCGCCGCCCTGGTGCAGATGGTGGAGATCATCCTGAAAAAAATCTCTCCCTCGCTCTACCAGGCACTGGGTGTGTTTCTGCCGTTGATCACCACCAACTGTGTCATCCTCGGTGTGGCACTGTTGGTGATCCAGAAAGAGTTCAGCCTGCTCCAGTCGGTGGTTTATGCAGTTGCAACCGCAATTGGCTATGCCATGGCACTGATCATCTTCTCGAGCATCCGCGAACAGCTGGCACTCACCAAAGTACCCAAAGCGATTCAGGGCATACCGGTGGCGCTGATCACTGCGGGCATCATGGCAATGGCTTTCATGGGATTCTCCGGGATCGACCAGGTGTTTAAATAAAACGTTAGTAAGTTAGTAAGTAAGTTCGGAGTTTGACGTTCCTGGTTCATGGTTCGGAGTTCGGAGCTTGACGTTCGAAATCCAGGATCCCTGCACCAAAAAGCAATTCACCCAACATGCTGATAGCCCACAGCCGACTGCTGATAACTGACTGGTGACTGCTGAAATATCTGTCCAATTGTTAAACCATCGGGTGAGAATGATGTCATAGTGTTAAACAAGTGATGTTGCACCCTTTAACAATAACGGATATGAAAGCTATCAAAACCCATCTCATCCTCACAGCCATCGCACTGATGCTGACTTCATGCTACGCTACCCGCGGCGCTTACGCACAGGGAGGATATTACAACGACTACGACGATGGACAGGGCTACTACAACGAATATGATGAGTACCACAACGGGGGTATCAGCTTCAATGTCTTCTACAACGAGCTGAGGCCTTACGGCAGATGGATCAACCACCGTGCTCACGGTCGGGTATGGATTCCCAACGTGGGGGGAAACTTCCACCCCTATGCCACGAACGGCTACTGGGTGATGACCGACTACGGCAACACCTGGGTCTCCGACTATTCCTGGGGATGGGCTCCCTTCCACTACGGCAGATGGTACTATGACGACTACTACGGGTGGGCATGGGTTCCCGGTTACGAGTGGGCACCAGCCTGGGTCACATGGAGAAGTGGCGGAGGATACTACGGATGGGCACCCATGGGTCCCGGCCTCCACATCAACATTCACATCAACCTGCCGGCCCGCTACTGGACCTTTCTGCCCAACAGGTACATGTACCACCGCAACATGCACCGCCATTACAATCGTTACAGTCCGGCGATCTACAACCGGACCACCATTGTCAACAACACCTATATCTACAACGACAATCGTTATTACAGCGGCCCCAGTGCCTCCGACTACCGGCGTGAGACTGGCAGAACAGCTACCGTACGGCGACTGGAGAGCAGTACAAACCGTTCCGGTAGAGCCACCACCCGGGTAAGTAACAACGCGGTACAGGTATACCGTCCCGAAGCAACCAGCGGCAGGTCCGCCAATACCCGGGAAGCAGTCAACCAGCGCAACAGTACTGCCCGCCAGACCACTACTGCGCCAACCGTTACCCGTAGCAGCAGAGATCGCAACAGTACTGCCCGCCAGACCACTACCGCACCAGCCGTTACGTCGCGTAGCAGCAGAGACCGCAACAGCACAATAAGCACGCAGAGCAGTTCCGGCAGCAGCCGCAGTAGCGTCACCACCCCGCAGCGCAGCAACAGTACCACACGCCAGTCAACGGCGAGCCCTGCGACCAGAAGCAACTCAAGCAGCACCCGAAACAGCTCAGCCACACAGCAACGGAGCAGTTCCGGCAATAACAGAAGCAGTACGGTACGTTCAACCTCAACAAGCAGCAACAACCGCAGTGCAACCACAACCCGTTCATCATCATCCAACAGCAACAACCGCGAGAGCAGCAGCTCCGGCAGAAGCTCCGGACGCAGGTAAACAGTTAAAGGAAATTTAAACCCGCAGTGGCCTTCCCGATCGGGAAGGCCACTTTCTTTTATGGATCGATCCAGCGGCGTGTCAGCTCACCATAGGCATCGATTCGCCTGTCGCGAAAGAAAGGCCACCATCGTCGCACATTCTCTGTCCGCTGTTTATCGATCTCGATGATCTGCTCAACCTCTTCGTCGGCACCTGCCTGCCAGAGCATCTCACCCTGGGGACCGCACACAAAGCTATTTCCCCAGAAGCGGATGCCACCGGTCTGCCCTGAGGGGTCGGACTCATAACCGGTGCGGTTTACGGCAATCACCGGTAATCCGTTGGCTACCGCATGCCCCCGCTGGACAGTTATCCAGGCATCCCGTTGTCTTTGTTGCTCCCCGCTATCATCAGACGATTCCCATCCGATAGCAGTCGGATAGATCAGTAGGTCAGTGCCGGCCATGGCCATCAGGCGCGCGGCCTCGGGGTACCATTGGTCCCAGCAGACCAGCACTCCCAACCTCCCAACCGAAGTATCGATGGGATGAAATCCCAGGTCACCGGGGGTAAAATAAAACTTCTCGTAATAGGCAGGGTCATCGGGGATATGCATCTTGCGATACATGCCAGCAATGGTACCATCAGCTTCTAGCACCACGGCGGTATTGTGATAGAGGCCTGCCGCCCGCTTTTCGAAGAGTGAGAGCACTATCACCAGCTGCAGTTCCTCAGCCAGGCGGCCGAAGCGATCAGTTGAGGGACCGGGAATCGTCTCCGCCTGGTCAAACAGTACTGTATCCTCTGTCTGACAGAAATAGAGACCATTGTGCAGCTCCTGCATAACAATCAGTTCAGCACCCTCTGCGGCAAGGTTTCTGATCTTCGACTCCAATCGCGAGATGTTCTCTTCACAGTTCCCGCTGTTGGCCTGTTGTATGATTCCTACCTTCATATCTGTTGGTTTGAGGTTGTTCGTTGGTAAGTTGGTAAGTTGGTAAGTTGGTAAGTTTATAGTTCGAAGTTCGAAGTTCGAAGTTCGAGGAACCTTGAACTTACTGCTTATCGCTTACTGTTTACGTTCAACAAACCCTTCGGCAGTTGCATCGTCACACAGTGAAGCGAACCATGCTGCCGGATCAGAGTAGAGCAATCGACACCGATCACCTCTCTGCCGGGGAAAGCCTGCAACAACTGTCGACGTGCCATCTCATCCTTTTCCGTACCGTAGTAAGGCAGCAGCACAGCATCATTCAGAATCAGGAAATTGGCATAGGTTGCAGGGAGGCGCATCTCCTCTTCATACACAGCTTCCGCCATGGGTAGTGGTATCAGGCGGTAAGGATTTCCATTATCCGTGACAAATGCCTGCAATTCTCTTTCCATCGCTCTGAGTGACTCGTAGTGTTCATCAGCGGTATCCTCACATTTCACATAGGCAATGGTATCGGGATCGCAGAAACGTGCCAGCGTATCGATGTGGCTGTCGGTATCATCGCCTGCGAGATAGCCATGATTGAGCCATAGCACCCGGTTGGCACCCAGCATCTCTTTGAGGGCAACCTCAATCTCCATCTTGGTCATGGACTGGTTACGATTGGGAGCCAACAGGCAATTCGAAGTGGTAAGGATGGTCCCTTCACCGTCACTCTCCAGAGAGCCTCCCTCAAGGATAAAATTCAGTCTCTCCTGATAGCTGGCCCAGGGATGGAAAATCCCTTTTTCCCACAGTTGCCGGGTGATCTGGTTGTCCCTGTTGGCTGGGAATTTAAGCCCCCAGCCATTGAATCCGAAGTCAGCAATCACCGGCCGGTCATCACGAAACAGAATAAGAGGTCCATGATCACGCGCCCAGGTGTCGTTCGAGGAAATCTCAACGGTGATCAGGTTCTGCTGCTCCTCACCCGTAAAGTGGCGGTTGATATCCAAACCGGCTGGGAGTATAGCCAGCAGTTTTTCCCTTCGCAGAATCTCCTTTGAGAAGGCTATGAAACAACCTGTCACCTCCTCCAACAGGGAAGCCCAGTCACTGTTGCGATGAGGCCAGGTGACCATCACCCCATCCTGGGGAGCCCACTCTGCAGGAAAAACCAGTTCCGACATAATTACCCCTCCATATTGCTGCGGACAATGCCCCGGCTCGAAGAACGGACAAAGTTGAGTATCAGGTCCCGGTCTTCCGAAGGGGGCAGATCCTGCTCAATGCGCTCCACAGCCTGGGAGATGTTGTAACCGGATAGGTAGAGCGTACGGTAGATCTCCTGTATTCCGTTGATTCGCTCGCTGGTGAATCCCCTGCGGCGTAGTCCCACAATATTGAGACCCACATAGGATATCGGCTCCCTTCCCACCATTACAAAGGGAGGTATATCCTTGGCGATCTTGGAGCCGCCCTGTATCATCACGTGTGGACCGATCTTTGTGAATTGATGTGCCAGTGTGCCACCACTCACGATGGCATAGTCATCAATCTCAATCTCACCCGCCAGCTGGGTGGTATTGCCCAGAATCACATAATCATGCAGTATACAGTCATGTGCCACATGACTGTACGCCATAATCAGACAGTGACTCCCCACCTTCGTATATCCCTTCGATGCCGTGCCCCTGTTAATGGTAGCACACTCGCGGATGGTCGTATAATCGCCGATAATGGCAGTAGTTTCCTCACCCTGAAACTTCAGGTCCTGCGGGATTCCGGAGATAGTGGCATGGGGGAAAATGATGCAATTCTTGCCAATCCGTGCTCCTGAAAGTACGGTTGCCTGTGTCATCACGCGTGTACCATCACCAATCTCGGTGTTGCCGTCGATATAGGCAAATGGTTCTACTATGACGTTTTCTCCCAGTTTGGCTTCAGGATGTACAAAAGCCATCGATGAAATAGTGCTCATAAAAAGTATCTGTCAGATGATTCTATTTGTTTTTGATGATCTGCGCAGTGAAATCGGCTTCGGATACCACCTTGTCACCGATGAAAGCCAACCCACGCATGGTTGCAATCCCCCTGCGCATCTCTGAAGTGAGTTCCACACGGAAGAGGATGGTATCACCTGGTACCACCTTGTGGCGAAACTTCACGTTGTCTATTTTTAGGAAATAGGTGGAATATCGCTCCGGTTCATCCAGCTTGGCCAGCACCAGCAAACCTCCCGTCTGTGCCATCGCCTCCACCTGCAATACCCCCGGCATCACGGGCTCCTGTGGAAAGTGCCCCGTAAAGTAGGGTTCGTTGGTGGTGATGTTCTTCACCCCCACGATAAAGGTATCGGTCATCTGGATCACCTTGTCTACCATCAGGAAAGGATAGCGGTGAGGCAACAGCTCCCGGATGCGGATGTTATCCATCACCGGCTCCATCTTCACATCATACACCGGTGGCTGCACCTCGTTGAGTTTGATATCCTTGCGGATCATTCTTGCCAGCTGGTTGTTGATCTTGTGCCCCGGCTTATGCGCGATGAGACGTCCCTTAATCGGCTTGCCGGTGAGTGACATATCACCAATGATATCGAGCAGCTTGTGACGTGCCGGCTCATTGGGGAATGCCAGCTTGCGGTGATTCAGGTAACCGAGTTCCTCAGCGTTGTGATGCGGAACCCCAATCTCATCAGCAATATCGTTCAGCTCCTTTTGTGTGAGCTTACGTTCATAGATCACGATGGCGTTATCCAGGTTCCCCCCCTTGATAAGACCGGCTTTTCTAAGTTGCTGAATCTCCCGTACAAAGACAAAGGTCCGACTGGATGCAATCTCCTTTTCGAAGTCGGTCATTGAATCCATTGAGGCGGACTGATTGGGAATATAGTGTGAATCGAATTCGATAAACGAATTGATGCAAAAAGCGTCATCCGGGAGGAGGGTTAGTTTGGAGCCTGTTTCGGGATCTGTCACCTCCATTTTGTTGCGTACGATATAGTAGTCCTTATCTTTTTCCTGCTCCACCACTCCAGCTTTACGGATCTCCCGTACATATGCAATGGCGCTCCCATCAAGGATGGGAAATTCAGAAGCGTTGACATCGATCAGGCAGTTGTCAATGCCAAGAGCATAGAGCGCAGAAAGCCCGTGTTCGATGGTACTCACCGTAACATCACCTTTTCCCAATACCGTACCACGTTGCGTGTTGACCACATGCTCGGCCAGCGCATCAATCACGGGCTGATCTTCCAGATCCAGCCTCCGGATCTTATATCCATGATCCACCGGTGCCGGATTGAAGGTTACCACGATATCGAGACCGGTATGCAATCCGATTCCCTGCAGGGTGAAGCTGTTTTGCAATGTTCTCTGTTTCACTGTATCTTATTTTAATTACACATTTTTGAAAATTGTGTGCAAATATACAACCAAAAGCAGGAAATCCGGCCTTTTCACGGTAAATGTTTGCAGTCGTAGGGAACAGTCAGTCTGTTCAGTCGTCTTGGGAAAGTTTTTTCTTCAGCTCATTCAGCTCTTTCTCCATGGCATTGAGACGACGATACATATCCGGGAGCTTCGGTGTGATGATACTCGATCTGAAGAAATTTTTCACCGGAATGGCAGGTGACCCCATCACTTCGGATCCCTCCTTTGTATTGCTGATGATGCCCGATTGGGCTCCTATCTGGCTTTTCTTTCCGATGGTGATATGGCCACCGATACCTACCTGTCCTCCCAGCACGCAGCTCTCTTCAATTTTTGTAGAACCGGCGACACCCACCTGTGCAGCCATCACCGTATTCTCACCAATATCGCAGTTGTGTGCAATCTGTATCAGGTTGTCCAGTTTCACTCCGCTACGGATAATGGTTGATCCCATCACAGCCCGATCGATGGTGGTGTTGGCACCAACCTCCACATCATTCTCGATGATCACGTTGCCCATTTGTGGAATTTTGCGGTAGATCTCCTCCTGTTTGCTGAATCCAAAGCCGTCGGCACCGATTACAGCACCTCCATGGAGGATACAGTTGTCCCCGATTACACAGTCATGGTAGATTTTCACTCCCGGATAGAGGGTACAATTCTTACCAATCATGACATTGTCACCTATATAGACCTGGGGATAGATCTTACTCTGATCCCCAATCCGCACATGGTCTCCGACATAGGTGAACTCTCCCACATAGATCTGTTCTCCCAGAACAGCAGAGGGGGAAATAAAACAGAGCTCGCCAATCCCCTCTTTAACCGGTCTCTGTTGTTCCACCATCGACATGAGTGTAGCCAGTGCAGTATAGGCATTGGGTACCTTAATCAGAGTAGCTCTGATCGGCTTGTCGGGGACAAAATCACTGTTTACCAAGACAATGTCGGCGGCAGTTTCGTATATATAGGAAGTATATTTTGGGTTGCCCAAAAAGGAAAGTGTTCCGGGTCTGCCTTCCTCGATCTTGGAAAAAGTGGATACGGCCGCATTCGGATCGCCGATTACTTCTCCGTGCAGGAAATCGGCTATTTGCTTAGCAGTAAAGATCATCTATATATCAATATTAATTCTGAGGCTGTTATACTTATAATACGATCCAAGCAGGTTTCTCTCAATAGTTGCGATCGGCGTGGTGACGGGCAAAACTTTGACAAACAGCCTCTGCATTATCAATTTTGATGCAAATTAACAACTTTTTTTTTAACCGTAGCGAAATTAAATCATAATATAGTTTAAAGGAAAGAGAAGGATGGTTTGTGCAATTCAAAAAATTGTGTTACTTTTGCACGCACTTTTACGGGATGTAGCTCAGTCCGGTTTAGAGTACTCGTCTGGGGGGCGAGTGGTCGCTGGTTCGAATCCAGTCATCCCGACAATTGAAAACAAGGCTCTTACAGTGATGTAGGAGCCTTTTTCATGTTTTATATGCTCATAATACTTCCGTTATTTGCCGTAAAATGTGCATATATTGTGTCCGATGAAATCATTACTCATCAGTTTTCACTTTTAGTTTGTATCGCATCAATGCCTCGATGAAATAATAATCGGCGTAGGAGAGTGGAACATCCACCTCATGATTGCCGGGGACGCCCCCCGAAGCATGCTGAAGGATAAATCCACCATTTGTACCCTCTTCTGCCAGATAGGAAGAAGATATCATGGAAGACAACATCTCTTCCGCCGCTCTTACATATTTTTTCCCTGTTTCCACATCCAGTAAACCGGACAGTTCCAGCAATGCCGATGCAGTAATAGCTGCAGCGGA
>JADLKK010000161.1 GCA_016839025.1 Proteiniphilum sp. | reverse complement strand
GCGTATGCCGTAAACGGCTTTAATAAAAATAACAAGTCAAATGAAGATAAAAGAGAACATCAGAATCAAACAGATCGGGGATGAGTCCATCCTGGTTTCCAACGACGGGGAGAACATGAACTATACGCGCGTAATATCCCTCAACGAATCCGCAGAACTTCTGATAACCGGGAGCTTCGATGAAGATTTTACCGTTCGAGACTGGGCGGAAAAGCTGACGGCGAGATACGGGATCGACAAAGCACAAGCCATGGCGGATGCTCAAGTGCTGGCCGATAAACTGATACAAGCCGGCGTGATCTATGAATGAGCCGGCTGTCTCTCTTTTCCTGGAGTTGCTCCGTTCCGCCATCTGGAACAGGCCGGCCGATGAAAAACTGTTTCGGCACGTTGACTCTTCGGTTTGGGAAGAGGTGATCAGCCTGGCGGAATCTCAGAAGGTGAATGCTTTGTTGTACGACGGAATCATGACGTTACCTGCAACTCTCCGGCCCGGGAAAAAAGAGGTATACACGCTTTTTTTGCAGGCTGAAGCTATTGAGGAACTGAACAAAAAACAAAACGAAGAACTGCGCGTTCTCTCGTCCGAATATGGACGGATGGACTGCCTCTTTGTGCTGTTAAAAGGGCAGGCCAACGCTATCCTTTATCCCAGGCCGGAGCATCGTTCCCCCGGCGATATAGACCTGTTTCTTTACCGGAAAGGGGATTACGAAAAGGCGAACGAATGGGCAAAAAGAAAAGGGTGCAGGATGGATGCTGAGAATATCCATCATCAATCCTATGAAATCAACGGCATCCACGTTGAAAACCACAAAAATACCTGCTACTTCGGAATCAGGAAATACGACAGGCTGCTGGAAGAAAAGATGCAGGAGATCATACGGAATCATCGCTTTATCGAGCTGGAGATTGACAACTTGAGAGTGAGTGTATTACCCGTTGAATTCAATGCTTTTTATCTCTTTTACCACCTTTTCCACCATTTTATCCACCTGGGTGTCGGTGTCCGTCAGTTTTGCGATTGGGTACTGTTCATGCGTACCCACTCACCGCAGATGGATAAAGAGGCGCTTGCCGGCCTGGCGGGGCAGTTCGATTTGTTAAACGCCATGGAGGTATTCGCATCGGCAGCCGTCAGGTACCTGGGTGCAGATCCGGGTGTTTTCCCGTTTACTACCGATACGGAAGGGAAATTTGTGGATGTGGTGATGGATGACGTGTTGAGGGGAGGTAATTTCGGGTTTTCTACTTTCGAGAACAGGTCATTTCGGGGGAAATGGGATGCAAAATGGCACAGGTTCACCTATTCGGTAGCGAGAACTAAAAAAATATCCGGTATTGCTCCCCGGCACATAAACCCTTTGCCGGTAACTAAAATAACAACCAACCTGAAACTGCTGTTCAAAAAATAGATGTTACGTTTTCTGAAGTTTCTGACCGATATCTCCCGGGGCCATCGTAAAGCGCTGATGGTGATAACGCTTATTGGGATATTAAGCGTGGCCGTGTCGCTGAGTTTCGTATGGGCCCTGAAGCTGGTTATTGATGTGGCGTCGGGAGATGCCGGGGGCTCGCTGTTGCACTATTCACTGATTCTCGTCCTGCTTACGTTGTTCAGGGTGTTGCTGAACGTGGTGGATGTGCGCTACGTGAACATGACCGAGGTGAGGGTCGGAAATTCCATCCGTCAAAAAGTTTTCGCAAACCTGCTTTACACGAGGTGGACCGAGGCCAGCTCACTGCACAGCGGCGATGTGCTGACCCGAATGATCAAGGACACGGACGATATCATAAAAACATTGATATCTGCGCTTCCCATGTTGATAACGGCCACCCTGCAGTTGGGTGGGGCATTTCTGATTCTGCTGTTGATGGATCCGCTGCTGGCCCTTGTCCTGGGTATTGCCATGCCGGTTTTGCTTCTATTCAGCAAACCCTATTACGTGAAGATGAGGGATTACAGCCGGCAGATAAAAGAAAGCGAAAGTTTCATCACTTCCATGATGGAAGAAAACCTGCTGAATCAGCTGGTGGTGCGGACGTACGAAAGGCAGGAGGATGAGTTGGACAGACTGGGAGACCTCCAGCGGGAACTGCAGCGCAAGGTGGAGAAAAAAACCACGGTATCGGCCTGGGCGCGCTTTGTCTCGGGATTGGCTTTCAGCGGCGGTTACATCACCGCATTTATCTGGGGAGCCTGGGGAATTGCCGGCAAAACGGTTACGTTTGGCACTGTTACGGCTTACTTGCAGTTGGTCAACCAGATACAGCGTCCGCTGTACGATCTGATGCGCCTGTTCCCGACCCTGATTTCTGCCCAGGCGGCCAGTGAACGGCTGTCGTTCCTGAAAAAGCTGGAGAGCGAGGAGATCGGGGAAAAGCAATTCCTGACAGGCCGTGTCTCGTTGCGCGTAGAGGACATCACGTACGCCTACGGAGACGAAAGCCGGCCGGTCATTTCCGGCTTTTCGCTGGAAGCCGGACCTGGAGAAATGGTTGCGGTCATGGGAGAAACCGGTACGGGGAAGACCACGCTGATCCGGCTTATACTTGCCTTGATCGAGCCGCAGAAAGGATCGATCTCGATAAGGAATGAAGAGAGGGAGGTGAAAGCATCCCCGTCGACGCGGTCGAACTTTGTGTACGTCCCGCAAGGCAACACGTTGTTCAGCGGCACCATCCGGAGCAACCTGCTGATAGGAAACCCGGATGCCGGAGAGGAGATGCTCGTAGACGCGCTCGGGGTGGCTTCCGCGGGTTTTGTCCTGGAGCTGCCCGAAGGACTGGATACGGTTCTTGGTATGGGCGGTTCGGGGGTTTCCGAAGGCCAGGCTCAACGGATTGCCATTGCACGTTCGTTGCTTCGCCCCGGAGGGATCCTGCTGTTGGATGAAGCCACATCGGCCCTGGATATTGAGACCGAAAAAACGTTCCTGACCAACCTGAAAAAACACATTGGCAGTAGGACGGTGCTGTTCATCACCCACCATGCGGAAGTAGCCCGGTATTGCGATCGCATTTACAGGATTTAATCCCTCTTTCTGCTTTCCAGGTAGTTTATCAGCGCTTCGCTGCGCCCTTTTTCATACTTGAGCTTTTCTATGTCGAGCAGGAGTGTGGATAGCTCGAACGACCGGGAAATGCCTTTCTTCGCTTTTTCCGGCAGGGGGATCGAGGTGGTTCTGTTCCCGATAAAACTGAGGGTGATGGGCGTATCCTTAAACGTGTAGATGAATTTAGCCACGCCGTTGTCATCGTTTCCCGAGAAGCGGACGATCTCGTATGTGGCGTTGAGCGTGCTGAACCGGTAGTTCAGTCCATCGGTAGTGACGGGCAGTGACTCCGCAAAGGAGCCGTCTTTTGTAGCCACTTTTATCCGGTTGTGCTTC
>JADLKK010000160.1 GCA_016839025.1 Proteiniphilum sp. | reverse complement strand
TGTGCTGTCTGGCAAATTTGATGTACTGCTCCCAGTCGAAGGAGATGATATCATGTTTGCCTGTTCTGATATGGTAACTGACTGTGCCGATGAGGGGCGTATCGGGTTGAGGCATCGAGGCTGCGGAGAGACCCTCTGTGCCGTATAGGTTGTAAACCACTGAAGCCTCTTTGGCAGACAGGAACTCACCTTTGGGGTCTGCCCAGCGATCCTCTGTGGCACTGGCCACATAGAGAGGTCGTGGAGCGATCAACGACAGCACCATGTGCTGATCCACAGGCAACATCTGTTCCCTGTTGGAATATTTTTTGAAATTCCCGCAGAACCAGTGAGGAAAAGCGGTGTTGATCACCTCAACCGTTTCCCCGAAATTCCTTCTGGAGAGAGCTGAACCCATGGCGCCGGAATTGTTGGAGATGGCAGCGGCAAACCGCTGGTCGGTGGCCGCAGCCCAGAGGGTTACTTTCCCCAGCCGGGAATGACCTACCAGGATCACTTTTCGGTGATCGATCTCCGTATCGGTTTCCAGGTAGTCCATCACGCGCGACAATCCCCAGCTCCAGGCGGCGATGGTTCCCCATTCGTCGTCACGCGGACGTTCCTGTCCCCTGGCGTAGAACAGTGGATGGATCCCGTCGCTGAAGTCATCCCGGTCGGGGTCAATATCCCCCCTGTAGAGTGTGACCACGCCGTAGCCTGCCCCGATAATTTGTTCCAGCGGCCATCGACGTTTCATGGTTCCGCGTGATTGTTCGTCGGCGCGGTTCGCAAGGATATGCAAATCTTTGTTATCCGCCATCCATGAGGAGGGAATGATCACTCTTGAATCATTGGTGATGGCATGATTTCCCCAGAAATTATACCCCAGGAAGACGGCCGATTTTTTGTTGCCTGCTGGAAGGTATATCAACAGGTCAGCGCTGAGTTCTCTCCCCCCCTTCACGAAAGTGAGGGTGACCTGCTTTCTTTTGGCTCTGCCGTTGAGCGCTGTTCCATTTTCTTCTTTCACCGTTGCATACATGGTGTCCAGCTCTCCCGGTACCCTGCCATACAGATGATGGGTACAACTGGCCAAGATTTCCGGTCTTCGGAAGGTCTCCCAATCATCCACACAGCTGACCATCATTCCCCCGTCTGTTCTCAGCACGGAAGGCAATGAGTAAGGAGCGACAGCTGCTTCATCGTAGTTGACGTTCCATCGTTGCGCGTAGAGGGGGAGCAGGAGCAGGAACAATGCGAGTGTTGCCTGTAACTTTATACGCTTTTTCATCTCTATTGGATTTTTGTAGATTTCAACTCTCTTGGTTGGTTGTACAAATAAAGCAAAAATAAATGAATGTAAATGTTTTTAGGGAATGTTTGGTTTCAAGAAAATTTCCCGACAAGGGAGTGCCAATCTTTCTTCCATCGATCCTTTTTTCTATGTTGATACACATACAGTCGTTGTCAGTAAGGAAAATTCGGCAAAATTCACAAATTACACGGTCAATGTGAATCAATTTTGTACATCCAGGAAAAGAGCCTATCTTTGCCGGCACGAGCTTTGGGGAAAGTATATAAAATTATGAAATACAGCGATATATCAGTGAATTGTGGCGTTATTGAAATAATTATTCGACCAATATGAACAAAATGGTGATTGCCGGATGCGGTTATCTGGGCAACATTGTGGCGGATGCACTGCTACAGGGTTTGTTACCCGAGTATGAGTTGGTGGGCGTTTACTCGCGTACAGCGGCCAAAGCGGATCAGCTTGCTGCCAGGATGGAGGAGCATGGAAGACGCTGCGTTGCATGTGGCTCACTGGAAGAGCTACTCGCATTGAAACCCGATTACCTGGTGGAGGCTGCATCTCCCGCCGCGATGAAAGAGCTGGCTATCCCGGCACTCAGGAATGGCACCTCCATCGTCACACTCTCCATTGGAGCCTTGGCTGACTCCGCTTTTTATGAGGAGGTGAAGCGAACTGCCACAAACAGCGGGGTCAGGGTTTACCTGGCTTCCGGTGCCACCGGTGGCTTCGATGTGCTTCGGACTGCCTCCCTGATGGGAAATGCAACAGCCGGTTTTCTGAATGTGAAGGGGGTGCGGGCACTCAGATGGTCTCCTTTCTACAGCCCCGATATGGAAAGGGAGAACAGGGTGATTTTCTCCGGAACAGCCCGTGAAGCCATTGAGACCTTTCCAACTGGTTTGAATGTGGCAGTGGCTGCCTCGCTGGCCACGGTAGGGCCGGAAAGCCTCCAGGTGACAATGGAGTCAACCCCGGAATTCAGCGGAGACAGACAGCGGGTGGAGATCGGGAACGATCAGGTACATGCCATAGTGGATGTCTTCAGTGCCACACCTGAGATCGCGGCCTGGTCGGTGGTGGCCACCTTGCAGAACATTGTCTCTCCTATTGTGTTTTGATGCCGGTAAAATCGGTCAGGTTCCGCAGCACCTTTTCACTGAGGCGATCGAATGCCTGCCGGGTGCGGCCGGTGGATACTTTCATACAGCGTACCTTTGGATGACCGAGCAAGTGATTACCACCCAATGCACCCACCGTGTCACAGAAGCATAGATTGTCTTCTTCAAGCCATTCCAAGAAGGGAGCTTCATCCCAGGCGGGCGAGAGCCCGGTGTTGAACAGTATCTTTCTGTTTCCCAGTTGTGTGAACTGTTCTGCATGCAGCAACACCGTGTTCCTGTTCAAGCAGCAGCAGATTACCTCGCATTCGCTGAGGAGACGGTTCAGCGGTAGGTAACGGTATCCCTTTTCCCGGGCCTCCTCTTTTTCACTGCGGGCAAAATAGCTGATCTCAGCCCCGAAGAAACGGAGTGCGTCGGCGATCATGCCGCCCGATTTACCAAGCCCCACAATCCCGGCCTTCAGCCCGGTGATCTCGCGCGCCATACCGTCCCAGGGCTCCTGCTCGAATCCGTGCAGGCAGCGCACCAGCTCACTGATCACATATTCCACAACCCCTTCGTCGCCGTAATCGCGGATGCCGGTGACGGTAATCTCCCTGCTGTTGGCATAATAGATATCCACGTTGGCGCTCTCGGGAGAATAAAGCGAATTGCACATGCCGACATACCTTACGTTAGGGCATTGCTCCAACGCCTCTTGCCCAAGGTGGGAGGTGTAGCTCAGCAGCACAGCATCGGCATCGCCGATGCGTGCTGCAATCTCATGCTGATCCTTTGGGATATCGGGGTAGAGGATAACCTCATTGGCAAATGCCTGCAGCTTTTTTTCCGCAGAGGGAATCAAGCTGATCGGTTCAATCGCGACTAATTTGTGAAACATCTGAATAGTGGTTTGGGTCTGTATGGGTAGACCATGTGTCACGCAAATATAGCTTTTATCTGCCGAATTGCCAAATGAAGCTCCCACCGAAGCACGGG
>JADLKK010000159.1 GCA_016839025.1 Proteiniphilum sp. | reverse complement strand
GTGGCGGGATTCGAACTCGCGACCCCCTGCTCCCAAAGCAGGTGCGCTAACCGGACTGCGCTACACCCCGATTGATCTTCTCTTTCAAAGACGGGCGCAAAGATAAGATTATTTTTGTTGGGAATCAAAACTTCCCTGCTTTTTTTATCTGCCTGATTATTTCACACAAGAATTGTGTACCTTTGCTGGTCGAAAATAGAACGTAACGCAACAGATATCATTTATGTACAGAAACAGCACGTGTGGTGAGCTGCGGCTGGCCGATGCGAACAGGGACGTGACTTTGGCGGGATGGGTATCCCACATCCGGAAGATGGGCGGGATGACCTTCATCGATCTGCGCGACCGCTACGGCATCACGCAACTCTCCTTCAACCAGGAAGTGAATGCCCCCCTCTGCGACCAGGCCAACAAGCTGGGACGCGAGTGGGTGATTCAGGTAAACGGAAGGGTGCAGGAGCGATCCAGCAAGAACACCCACATCCCCACCGGTGAGATTGAGATCATCGCCTCCTCACTCAGGGTGCTCAACGCCTCCAAAACTCCTCCCTTCACCATCGAGACAGAAACCGACGGAGGCGATGAGCTGCGAATGAAATACCGCTACCTGGACCTGCGCCGCAACGTGGTGCGTCAGAACCTGGAGCTGCGCCACAAAATGGCATTCGAGACACGACGCTACCTCGACGAACGAAATTTCCTGGAAGTGGAGACACCGGTACTGATCGGTTCCACACCCGAAGGAGCGCGCGACTTCATTGTTCCCTCCCGGATGAACCAAGGCGAATTCTACGCCCTGCCGCAGTCACCCCAACTCTTCAAGCAGCTGCTGATGGTCTCCGGCTTCGACCGTTACTTCCAGATCGTGAAATGCTTCCGCGACGAAGATCTCAGGGCAGACCGACAGCCGGAGTTCACCCAGATCGACTGCGAGATGTCGTTCGTGGAACAGGAGGATGTGCTTACCACCTTCGAGGGTCTCACCAAACATCTCTTCCGCACCATCAAGGGGATCGAGATCACCGACTTCCCCCGCATCAGCTATGCCGATGCCATGCGCCTCTACGGTTCCGACAAACCGGACACCCGCTTCGGGATGACCTTCATCGAGATGAAGGATCTCACCACGGGACACGACTTCGGGGTGTTTGACGCAGCGGAATATGTGGGCGCCATCTGTGCCGAGGGGTGTGCCGGCTATACCCGCAAGCAGCTGGATGAGCTGACCGACTTCGTGAAACGCCCCCAGGTGGGCGCCAAGGGGCTGATCTACCTCCGCTACAACGAGGATGGATCGCTCAAATCTTCAGTCGACAAGTTCTTCAGCGAAGAGGATCTGAAACAGTGGGCCGACCGCTGCAACGCCCGGCCGGGCGACCTGATCCTGGTGATGGCCGGCGAGACGGAAAAGACCCAGAAACAGCTCTCCGAGCTGCGCCTCGAGATGGGATCGCGACTGGGCCTGCGCAACAAAAACAACTACCGCTGCCTCTGGGTGGTGGACTTCCCCCTGCTGGAGAAGGATGAGGAGCTGAACCGCTTCTTCGCCAAGCACCACCCCTTCACCTCCCCCAAACCGGAGGATATCCCCCTGCTCGACAGCGACCCGGCAACCGTACGCGCCAACGCCTACGACCTGGTGATCAACGGCGTGGAGATTGGCGGCGGATCGATTCGTATCCATGACAGCAACCTGCAGAAGAAGATGTTCTCCGTGCTCGGCTTTACCGAGGAGAAGGCACAGGAGCAGTTCGGATTCCTGATGAACGCCTTCCAGTACGGTGCCCCACCCCATGGCGGTATCGCCTTCGGACTGGATCGATTCGTCTCCATCTTCGCGGGACTCGACAGCATCCGCGACTGCATCGCCTTCCCCAAGAACAACGCCGGTCGCGACGTGATGATCGACGCGCCCTCACATGTCGAACAGGAACAACTCGATGAGCTGGGCATTCTGCTCAAACCGGAAAAGGCGAATTGAGGAAGAGAAGAACGAAAATAATCCGCAAGAAATAACGGATCAACAGTTAACCTCTTCCGAAAAGCAAAAAAAGCTGCTCGCGGGCAGCTTTTTTTATTCTGAACCGGATACCCTTACAGGGTGTATCCTTCGCTGTAGCTCTTGCTGAACAGCCTGTGCCCATCAGCCTCCGCATCGTCGAGGAACTTCTCGGCAGCAGGATCCCACTTGATTGGTCGTCCCAGGTCGTAGGCAATATTGCCGAGCGTGCAGACGGTGCAGGAGCGGTGACCAATCTCAACCGGCACCACCGGATCACTCTTCGTCCTGACCGCATTGATGAAGTTCTCCAGATGGGGAATCTTCGTCTCGTAAGCTCCTTCAGCAACTTCTGTTGCCGGCGGCAACAGACTCTCATCCGATGCCTCAAAGTGACCACGGGAGATCTCAATCCACCCCTTGTCACCCCAGAACTTCACACCTTTGGTTTGTTGCTCATTAAATGGTTCCTCGGTCATCACCACGCCGTTGGCATATTTATAGGTGAGGTACTTTGTATCCCCAAATCCGGCAGGTATGATTTCAACCGGACCGCTTTCATCCATACCAAGCCCCCACTGTGCAATATCAAACATATGCGCACCCCAGTCGGTGGTGAATCCACCCCCAAGTTCCTTATACCAGCGCCAGGCTCCCCAGAACTTCTCATTCTCTTCCGGATTGAGGGAGATGGGTGGGTTCAGCTGGGAGTTGTAATGCACAAACTCAGAGGGACCCAGCCACATTGGCCAGTTCAGGTCGGCCGGTACCGGCTCCTCGGGCAGATCATAGGGAGTGGGAGGTGCCCCCACATAGGCATTCACCCGTTCAATCTTGCCAATCCTGCCCTCTTGCACCATCTTCACAGCATGCTGGAAGTTGGCATCGGAACGCTGCTGGCTCCCCACACCCAGGATCACACCATTCTCACGCACAGCTTTCACCAGCAACTGACCTTCCAGGATGGTAAAAGTAAGCGGTTTCTCCAGGTAGATGTGCTTCTTAGCCTTGCAGGCATCGATCGCCATGAAGGCGTGCCAATGATCCGGGCTGGCAATCACAACCACATCGATGTCCTCCCGGGCAAGCAGATCCTTGTAGTTCTCATAGGCCTCTACCGCTACCGATTCACCTGTTTCGGCATAACGGGCAGTCACCCTCTTCAGAAAACGCTCACGCTTCACACCATACACATCACAGCCGGCAACAACCTCCACACCCTCCATGCCGAGATAGCCGGCAAGTAGGTACATCGCCTGACGCCCCAGGCCGATAAAACCGAGACGGAGGATACCATCATCAGCTGACTTCTTGGTTTGTGTGCAGGAAGCCAGAAACTGTGGAAACAAAGTAACACCCACAGCGCCTACGGCTGCTGTCTTGAAAAATTTTCTTCTGGTTAATTGATTACTCATGACTTTA
>JADLKK010000158.1 GCA_016839025.1 Proteiniphilum sp. | reverse complement strand
GGTCAGCGTACCAAAGGTGATGCTCTCCCTCGCCACTCCGTAAGCACCCCGGATAAAGGCGGCCAGGTATCCACCATGAAAGGCGAGGCCAGTAACCAGGCGGGCCAGGAGGGAAAGGCGGCTCTTGCGGTCTACCTTACCGTGCAGTCCCTCTTGCAATTCTCCCAGACGTCCCAGCTCGTCCTCTTGCCGTTCAAAGGTACGGATCACCACCTGATTGCTGAGGCTTTCCTCGATTAACGAGGAGATGCTGCTCTCGCTCTCCTTCACCTCGCGGGTATAGCGTTTCATCGGAGAATAATAGGCACGGCTCAGCAAAAAAAACAGGGGCATCAGCAGGGTCAACAGGAGCGCCAGCTGCGGGTCGAGCAGGGCCAGGAAGAGGAAGGCCCCCACAAGTTGCAACAGGGCACTTAATGAGAGTGGGAGCACCGAGGTGAGCAGTCGTACCAGGTCGTCACTGTCGCGGATCAGTCGCGTCAGCATATCACCCCGCTGTATGCCTGATAGGGCATGCCACTCCACGTAAAGCAGATGGGAGAAGAGGGTATGCCGTATTCGATTGCCCAACTTCACCTCTGCCAGCTGTCTGAGGCGCACTTCAACAGCCCGCAAAGCAATCTGCAGGAGGATCTGCCCACCCAAAAAAAGCGACCAGTTGAGCAGTGATCCCTCCCTGTCACCCGTGGCCACATCTATCAGCGACTTGGAGGACCAGACAAAGAGGAGGGTGAGCAGCACCTCACCGAAACCAATCGCAATCAATGCGAAAAGCCTCATCCGTAAACCCTTTGACAGATATAGCAGAAACCGGATCATCGCATATTTATTATTGGTTGAAATAAGAAATCAACATTGGGAATTCAAAATATGATTTAGTGCCTTGATCTACTGATCTCGCTTAAGAGGGTGAATAATTTCAGTGCAACCCTTCTTGCAAAGGGCGTTTGCGGCCAGAGATACCGAAAGCGATTCCAACAGGGAGAACCCTTCTCCACCCTTTTACCCTTTCGTACCACCGCCACCACCTCGGCTATCACATCAGCGCGACCGCATAGCTCTGTAAGACGCAGGTTGGCGTCACCCCTCAACGTGATCTCTTCACCTTCCACGCGACAGACCCTGTGAGCAACCTGTCGATGTTCACCCAGCTCTGCCAACAGGATGGCTCCTTTACGGAAAGAATATTCATTGCAGGGATGCAGTATCAGCTCATCCATCCCGTCACGTATAAAGGGACGCATGCTGTGACCCTTCGCCCCGATACGAATCTCACCTCCGGCAGCAACCTCTTCCCTGACGATATCAACAAAGAGCGGGTTTGATATGCTTATTCGTTTCATCATTTCATCAATCTGGCTGACAGCATCACCGCCTCACGATCGGGGCGACAGTCGAGCCGGTAAACGGGCACCCTGTCGCTCATCTCAGTTACGTTTGCAAACAACTGTTCACGGTGTTGTCCGTCGGAACGCAGGATGGCTGCCGACTGAAAGAGTGCAGTGAAAGCTGTGATTCCTTTTATTTCACTGAGCCTGTTCTCCGGATGCTGATAGAGCCGTACAAATGCTACTGCTTCGGCCGAGATGCTGCGGTAACAGGGGGTGCTTCCGCTCCAGGGGGATCCGAAGACCCGCACGCTCCCATCCTCCATGATGCGCACCACCGGCTCATCATCGTTGAGCAGTCTGCTGCCGGGGATATGCTCCTGCCAAAGGCGGGTGTGGGTACTCTTTCCGGTACCGCTGCTGCCCAGGAAGAGAATTGCTTTTCCTTGATGTTCGATCACGGATGCATGCAACTTCACTATTTTCAAAGGTGCTGCAGCCAGCGTGAAGGCAATCATCAGGAAGCTGTTGAGAAAAGGGGACTCACTCGTATCCGCCAGGGTAAGGTCGCTACGGAAGTGATAAAGGTCAGGGGGAACCAGCAGGTGGTGATGCTGCACGCCGCGGCTCATCCGTATCAGTCTCCCCTTTTCTGTTTCATAGACAACGTAATGGAAAGGAGGCCTTGTGAACTCCTCCAGTGTCGGTGTCTGGGGCAATGTGAGGAGATGATTGCCGGAAAAGCGAAGCAGGATATCGTCCTTATCACACTCTTCCCTGCAGAGAAAGTCTCTGAAAGAGGGCAGCAACTTCTCAGTCTGCTCCCCATCCGGTGTCGCAATCACCAGCCTGTGCTCTGCAATGGTATAAGCCAGTTCTCCTCTCATGTTTTATTTTATATCCGACTGACAACGTGCACTGCAAAATAGAAGCGCTGTCCCATTCCTTTATGACTTTATCAGAACGGTCGATCCATGTAATAGAGCCCTTTCACCTCTGATCCAATCAATGCCCTGTCATACATCCTCACCTCGTCGATTGCCCCTTTAAAATAACGCTGATTATTATAAAGTGAACCGAAATAGATTGGATATTGGGTGGTGGTGTTCACCATGTTTGTTGAACTGGTGTAGAGTGGTGAGAGGTAGGTTCCGTTCACATAAAAGTAGAGGGTGTCAACTGTCTCTCCGGCTTCTCTGCCCTTGTAAACGATCGCATAGTGGTTCCACCGGTTATTGCTTACGAGGTAAGAGGGTTTGCCGACTTGTGTCCCCCCTCTGTCAAAAACCAGATTCCCGGTTGTCAGACTTATCTCAAAACGCCTCCCATAAGCGTAACTGCCATCATTTTCGCCATATGCAAAGAGAGCCTGCACATCGGTCGAAAGTGCATCGGCCTTCGCCCACAGTGATATGGTACGCGCTGCGGATCCGGTAATCCCCGGTGAGATGCATTTGATATAGTCACCGCTGCTGCCATTGAATTGATAAGCGCTGTTGGCATTGCCCTTCCGGTCGGAGGTAAGAGTCACGCTCCCGTATACTGTTCCGTGATTTGTACCTGCCACATCCTCAGGGTTACCGTCGAAAGGCCAGTATCCTGTCAGACCGGTGTCGGTCGGGATCTTGATGTATCTGAACCAGGTGCCGTCATAGACCATTTTAAGGCGGTAATACTTCCCTGGCGACATGGCCCTGGCATAAATTGTTTCGGTAAATGCCGAACCATTGATATCCTTGATATCCATCAATTTGGAGGTGTCAGAAGGGTCAATCTCATTGCCCGGCACCACCCAGCGATAGAGCTTCAGCGAAGCACCCGCGGCGATAGTGCTCCCTGCAGGTGGAGAATAGACCAGCTCTGTGCCGGCATTTGCATTGATAAAGCTGTTGTCGGCAATATCGAAGGTAGCCTGTCCGGAGCTGTTTCGCAGCCAGTTATAACCTTTCCCGGCGCTGGAGAGGGTGATTTTCCCCACGACCACAGGAGAGGCTGTATCGTTGTAGATCCAAACAGAAAAAATGGAGCCTATATGACTGAAGGAGACCTGCGGGCTGGAGGTCTCCGTGAGGTTCTCTGCTGCAAACCGCATCACA
>JADLKK010000157.1 GCA_016839025.1 Proteiniphilum sp. | reverse complement strand
GGTCAGCGTACCAAAGGTGATGCTCTCCCTCGCCACTCCGTAAGCACCCCGGATAAAGGCGGCCAGGTATCCACCCTGGAATGCGAGGCCGGTCACCATGCGGGCAAAAAGCGAAAGGCGACTCTTACGATCCACTTTCCCGTGCAGCCCCTGTTGCAATTCGTCCAGTCTTCCCAGTTCCTCCTCTTGTCGTTCAAAGGTACGGATCAGCACCTGATTGCTCAGACTTTCCTCGATCAGGGAGGTAATGCTGCTCTCGCTCTCCTTCACCTCGCGGGTGTAGCGTTTCATGGGAAAATAGTAGATACGGCTCAGCAGGAACAGCAACGGCAGCAGCAGTGCCAGCAGCAGCGCCAGCTGCGGGTCGAGAAGCGCCAGAAAGAGAAAGGCACCCACAAGTTGCAACAGCGCACTCAGCGAGAGCGGCAGCACCGATGTGAGTAACCGTACCAGATCATCGGTATCGCGAATCAGCCGTGTCAGCATGTCGCCGCGCTGCATACCGGAGAGGGCATGCCACTCCGCATAGAGCAGGTGAGAAAAGAGCCTGTGTCGCATAAGGTTGCCCAGTTTCACCTCAGCCAACTGGGTAAGACGTACCTCCGCAGCCCTCAATGCAATCTGCAAGAGGATCTGTCCTGCTAGCAACAACGACCAGTAGAGAAGCGACCCCTCACGGTCACCCGTGGCCACATCAACCAGTGCCTTGGATGACCAGACAAAAAGGAGGGTGAGCAACACCTCGCCGATGCCGATTGCACTCAGAACAAAAAGGCGCATCCATTGTCCTTTCGATAGAAATTGTAGGAACCGGATCATCACAAATGAATTATATGATTGGATGAAGAGAGCTGAAAAGAGTCATTGTGTCACTGATATGGCGGAAAGATGTAATTTTTTCGTCGGGACAGACCGTACATTTTCAGTGCAAGCCTTCTCATAAAGGGTGTTCGCGGCCATAGGTGCCGATACCAGTTCCAGCAGAGAGATCCCCTATCCACTCTCTTGCCTCCGCGTACTACGGCAACCACCTCAGCAATTACCTCATTACGGCCACAGAGCTCGGTAAGCCTCGGGTTGGCATCTCCCCTGAGAACGATCTCTCCAGTATGGGTATGCCAGACCCTATGGGCTACCTGCCGCTGCGCACCCAACTCAGCTAAGAGAATGGCTCCCTTCCGAAAAGATTGCTCGTTGCACCTGCGCAGAATCAGCTCGTCCATCCCATCCCGAATAAATGGACGCATGCTGCCGCCCTTTGCCCCGATGCAGATCTCTCTTCCGGCAGCGATCTCCTCTCTCACGATATCGAAGAAGAGAGGGTTTGAAATACTCATTCGTTTCATCATTTCATCAATCTGACTGAGAGCATCACCGCCTCACGGTCGGGGCGGCAGTCGAGCCGGTAAAAGGGAACCTTCCCTGCCAACTCTGTCACATTTCCGAATAGACGCTCACGATGCTGTTCGTCCGAACGCAGGATGGCAGCCGACTGAAAGAGTGCGGTGAAAGCTGTGACTCCTTTTATCTGAACCAGTTTGTTCTCCGGGTGCTGATAGAGCCTCACAAGTGCCACAGCCTCAGCTGAGATATTGCGGTAACAGGGAGTACTTCCGCTCCAGGGTGATCCGAAGACCCATACGCTCCCATCCTCCATGATGCGCACCACCGGCTCATCATCATTGAGCAGTCTGCTTCCGGGAATATGCTGTTCCCAAAGACGGGTATGGGTACTTTTCCCGGTACCACTGCTGCCCAGGAAGAGAATTGCTTTTCCTTCGCGTTCAATCACCGATGCGTGCAGTTTCACTGTTTTCGGTGGCGCCGCAGCCAGCGTGAAGGCAATCATCAGGAAGCTGTTGAGAAAAGGGGACTCACTCGTATCCGCCAGCGTAAGGTCGCTGCGGAAGTGATGCAGGTCAGCGGGTAGCAGCAGATGGTGATGCTGAACGCCACGACTCATCCGTATCAGTTTCCCCAAATCTGTATCATAGACGGCATAACGGAAAGGATGCCGTGTGAACTGTTCCACCGGCGGTACCTGGGGCAGTGACAGGAGATGATTACCTGTAAAGCGAAACAGGATATTGCCCTGCTCTCTCTCTGCTTTGCAGAGAAAGTCAGTAAAAGAGGGTAGCAACCTCTCGGTTTGCGCCCCATCCGGCGTCTCAATCACCAGCCTGTGCTCCGCAATGGTATAAGCCAGTTCTCCTCTCATGTTTTATTTTATATCCGACTGACAACGTGCACTGCAAAACAGAAGCGCTGTCCCATTCCTTTATGACTTTATCAGAATGACCGATCCTTATAATAGAGACCTTTCACCTCTGATCCGATCAATGCCCTGTCATACATCCTCACCTCATCGATTGCCCCTTTAAAATAACGACCTGTTCCAAAAAGAGAGCCAAAATAGATTGGATTATTGCTTAGCGTATTGATAACATCATCCCTTGTTTTGCGACCTACATCGGTGATCAACGTGCCGTTCACATAATATCGCACACCCGTAGAGAGCGTCTGATTAGCTCCACCGATGAATACAACCGTATAAAAATTCCATACGGCAGCGGTAATCGCGGCCGACTTCTTTCCCAGATTCGACCATGAAATATCACAAATCATCTCGCCATTGGCCAGACTCATTTCAAATCGGCCGCCATAGGCCGTAGTTGAACCACCATAGCTCAGAATTGTCTGTTCTGAAGTAGACAAGGCATCCGCTTTAGCCCAGAAGGAGAAGGTACGTGCTCCGGTGCCGGTAATCCCCGGTGAGATGCATTTGATATAGTCACCGCTGCTGCCATTGAACTGATAGGCGGCATCAGCATTGCCATCCCGATCGGTTGTAAGTGTTACATTCCCGAACAAGGATCCATCATTCTCACCTGCCACATCCTCAGCATTGCCATCAAAAGGCCAGTACCCTACCAGTCCACTGTCGGTCGGAATCTTGATATATCTGAACCGGCTGCCGTCATACACCATTTTGAGTCGGTAGTACTTCCCTGTTTGCAAGGCCCTGGCAAAAATTGTTTCGGTAAATGTCGAACCATTGATATCCTTGATATCCATCAATTGAGATGTATCCGAAGGGTCAATCTCATTGCCCGGCACCACCCAGCGATAGAACTTTAGCGATCCACCCGCGTCGATAGTGCTCCCTGCAGGTGGAGAATAGACCAACTCAGTACCGGCATTTGCATTGATAAAGCTGTTTCCGGCAATATCGAACGTGGCATTTCCAGAGCTATTTCTCAGCCAGTTATAACCCTTTCCGGAACTGGAGAGGGTTATTTGTCCTACGCTCACAGGAGATGCTGTATCGTTGTAGATCCAAACGGAAAAGATGGAGCCTATATGACTGAAGGAGACCTGCGGGCTGGAGGTCTCCGTGAGGTTCTCTGCTGCAAACCGCATCACA
>JADLKK010000156.1 GCA_016839025.1 Proteiniphilum sp. | reverse complement strand
GTCCCTTACAAATACGCTACTAAAATCCTGAATCGAACCATTGGCGATGATGATTTATATGGTCGCAGGCTGATCAATAAAAATCAGTTCTCGCTTCTCGCAAAATATGACATCGTTGTTTTCGGCTTTTTTATCCGAAAGCAACTCACCTACTGGTACCCAATCGGATATATCGAATCAAGAACTATCGTTGAGAATTATCCGCCAACATTTAAAAGGCCGGATGGCGGTAGCTATCCATTCCCCGGAAGCCCTGTACCAACTTCAATTTTAAAACCAATATCGGATTTGAGATAGTCGTCATTTTTTAAGTAAACAATCAACTAAAGAAGTGTGTCCGGAGAATGGAAGCGACCCGGTAAAGTCACCCTCTCGACCTGACCTCCCGTCGCATAAAAGCTATATAGGAGAGGATAAAACAGAAAAGGGTGAGGGCAATCAGGCCGGTGAGCTGTGGCCATACCAGCAGCAGGCTCTGCCCCAGTGGCAGGGGACCGGGGATGGCGCCCTCCATCTGCTCCATGGTGAGCGGTCCCAGGCTGCGTACAGAAGGCATCAGCAACGTGGAGGTGGCCTGACTGTAAAGTTCGTTGGGCATTGCCTGCATCAACAGAAAGCGAAACCGCTCGAACAGGTAGATCGACCGGCCCGTTGCGTAGGATGGCGGCGTTGCCGCCTTAATCAACAGGTTGGCTATTAGTGGGTAAAACACCGTGAAGAAGAGCCAGACCGCGATACCGGCCAGTGCCGAAGTGGCAGGCTGACGGAACCGGACGGAGAAGTAGACCGACAGATTAAGCCACAACGCCACGTAGACGATGCTCAACATCGTGAAAGAGAGGATCCGCATGAACTCGGCCGGTGTGGGGGGGATGCCCAGTGCCACCAGTCCGGCACCCAGCATTGCAAAGCTCAGCACGAAGAAAAGCAGGGAGATCACCAGCAGTGCAGCAACAAACTTGGTGTTAATCACATAGTCACGTGGGATGGGTTGTGCCAGCAGACGGCTCAATGTACCCCTGTTCTGCTCCGAGTTGACAGCATCGAAGCCGAGGCTGATGCCCAGGAGTGGTCCCAGAAAGCCGATGAAAACGAAAAAGGGGGGCAAGCTGCCGTCCGACAGGGTGAAGAGATGCAGGAAAAAGAAAGCATCGTCACTGTTGCCTGAGCTTCCGGCATCGCTCATCGCTGTAAGGGAGGTATAAAGCGAACCGATACAGGTGAGCAGGATAAGCCCCATAAGGATGACCACTCTCCAGCTGCGGATATGATCACCCACCTCCTTGAGCACCATCGTACGAAACACACCTGGAGCTGCTCCCGAACTCCGGTAAGAGCTGAACCGATCACGCAGCTCCTCCCAATACACACCGGTAAAAAAGTTATGCTGAATAGCTGTTATTTTCATTCTTGTTTCCTCCTTCAAAATAACGGTAATAAATATCTTCCAGCCCATACACCCGGTCCCCCTCATCTTCACTATCGGCGAAGAGCTGACGGGCCAGCGAAGCGATATCGCCCTGCGCCAGCAGGCGTCCTTTTACAAAGATGCCTACACGGTCGCACACCTGTTGCACCTGATGCAGGTGGTGCGACGAGAAGAGTACCGTAATGCCCTCCTCCCGGCTCAGGGAAACAATCAATCCAAGGAAATCCCTGATTCCCGAGGGATCGATGCCCAGGGTGGGCTCATCAAGTATGATCACCTCGGGATTCTTTATTAACACATCGGCAAGGCCCAGGCGCTGACGCATGCCGCGGGAGTATTTACCGGCCTTTTTTTCAATCTCCTCTCCCAGTCCCACGCGTTGCAAGAGCCTGCGAGCTCTTTCCTCCGCTTCCCTTTCAGAAATACCGTTCAAGCGGGCGGTGTAGATTAAGTTCTCCGGTCCGGTGAGGTCGTCATAGAACCCCACATCTTCGGGCAGATAACCCACCCGTTTCTTCACCTCGATAGGCTGTCGTACCGGGTTCAGCCCACAAACCCGTACACTGCCGGAAGTCGGCTCGGTCAGCCCCATCATCATCAGGATGGTGGTTGATTTGCCTGCACCGTTGGGGCCCAGCAGACCGAAAATCTCGCCCTTATCAATCGAGAGGGTGAGATTATCCACTGCCGTGAAATTGCCGTACTTCCGTGTGAGGTTGGAGATTTCTATGGTTGATGACTGCATACCTTACCTCCTCCCGTATTTGCTGAACAACCAATACACTGTTCCTACCGCACCCAGGATGATTAATATACCCAACCAGCCCCAGAGCAGGGGTGTCCTGACCGACATGCGGAACGAAGCGTCAGCATTTATTTCGGGGGTCTGCGCAGTAAGGCTAACCACGTAATCGCCCGGAATGGCCTTTCCGTAGGCTCTCACTTCTGCTTTCACCTGGGCACTCTCTCCTGCAGCAATAAAAGGAACGGTGTCCGGAGAGAAAGTCACTTCCCAACCCCGGGGTTTGTTAGCGCTCAGACGTACACTGTTCAGATCAGTGGAACCGCTATTGCGTACCACCAGGTCGAGTTTCTTTCGCCTGCCTGCGGTGATCTTCTCACTGAGGCGTCCCTCGGGGGTGGTCAGCTCAACACCGTATGTACCTGAAATATCTGCTTCCAGTTCCAGCTGTGCTGAAGAGGAGCCGGTGGACGCCATAACAGGAATGGTGTATTTCCCTGCTTTCACATTATAGGGAGGTTTGATTTCCACAGAAATATCCTTGCTCTGTCCCGGTTCAATCTCAACCGACGTCGCCTGCTGGTAGTTGGGTTTGAAGACCACTGTCCAACCGCGCGGCGCATGGGAAGAGAGCGCGTAGAGTTGTTTCTCGCCCGTCTGATTCTCCAGCTTTGTCCTGAAGTTGAAATCAGAAGTTGCATGTCCCTGCATGTTGCTCTGGTCGGCGGTGAACTCGGTCTTCACTGTCCCCTGTTCGGAGACTTCGATGGTGATGGGCAGCACGCTGTGGTTCCGTGCATTCACGCGAAAGGTGTAGTTCCCCTTGTCGATATCGTAGGGCAGCTCCACCTTGAGGTTAAGTGTTTTCTTTTCTTTCGGCAATACCGAGATGCGGCGGGCGCTCCATCCACCCGACCGGAGTGTGTGCGACCAGGTTTCGGGAATTCCTTCGACGAAAACCTCTGCCGTAGCAATGGATGCGCCGTTGTTGATCAGGTCGATGGTGTAATCGATCGTTTCTCCCGGGGGGACAATGATCTCCGGGTAGGGTGTGTACAACCGCAGACTCTGTGCGGTGAGAGTTAAACATCCTGACAGCATAAGCAGCAGGAACGGCAGAAAAATTCGGGTCAAAATCTGCGTGCGATTCAACATAAATAATTCTCCTTTCATAGCTTCACAAAAATCGAATAATAAACTTTTAAAATGGTTATGTATAATAAAAAATGCCGGTCGGCCCCAACGAAACGAGATCCGGGTAAAGTCTGTTTTTTTCA
>JADLKK010000155.1 GCA_016839025.1 Proteiniphilum sp. | reverse complement strand
GGAGCAAAGATTGGCTTAATATTTGACAACTTGTGTCATTTGCGATATTTATTGCTAAGAAATTTGTTGCCTATATGGTGCTACCAAAGCTGGTACTCCGCTGGTCTTGGGTTGGTGTTCCCTCATTGTATCCTTATAGTAACCTTATATCAACTCCCTTAAAGTAGGGAGTGGATATAAACAAACCATGAGGAATTAATGATGAAATACAAGCCTTGGATAGGCGAATGACCAGCACAGTCCCAACCATGATGGGGGGTAAATGATGTTGATACAGAAATTGTAAAAGTAGAGTTAGAAAGGGTTACAATTGTTTTGCAGGATCAGGAAATATATCTTCTTCTGTACAATTCGCGATAGATACATCCCTCCTTCATGGAACGAATCGTCTTGCCATTGGCAATCATAAAGACATTCCAGGCAGATGTTCTGTACTTTTCAGCAATCTGCTGATAGACTTCCTTCTCCTTGGAGAATACAAAATTGAAGAATAACGAGACAATCATGATAAAATGGGAGTATGTTTTTCAGACCTCCATATACTTTCGGTTGGGAACAACTGAGAACATACGGTTGTTGCGGGGAGGTGATCCTTCAACCATCGTATGATCCAATTCTGTAATTGATCTGGCTCCGTATGATTTCAACAGCTGAACAATCTGTTTAAACGGTGAAAGGTCACTACCCTGAACCAGTTCTTCGAACAACAGCTTTGTTTCTGCCCAGTCGAGCAGTGATACCGGGTGATCGACACAAATGCTGTTGGGATCGGCACCCACGTTCAACAGCATTGAAACGATTTCGGGATGACCGCTCATTACCGCCATGTAGAGACAATTACCTCCCCCTACGGTGGAAGAGATATCCACGCCGGCATCAATGAGTAACCAGATGAATTTGAGATCAAGACCAAAATTTACGCTTCCTATGGCATTGATGAGCAACGATTCTCCCTTGTTGTCAACGGCATTGATATCAGCACCGTGGTTGATCAGTTCAATGATTTTTTGTTCATCGGGATAACTCTTCGCGTACTCGGCAAAGAGTTGATTTTCAATTTCGCGATCTGTCCA
The DNA here is from genome assembly GCA_016839025.1 of Proteiniphilum sp. GTDB lineage: Bacteria > Bacteroidota > Bacteroidia > Bacteroidales > Dysgonomonadaceae > Proteiniphilum. The sequence goes on along the minus strand of JADLKK010000155.1, from coordinate 2,390 downwards.
TCGTTGGTACATCAAAATATGGGTTTTTACAGTAGTCTCTTCTTTTCTATCCGGCATTTCAAACTCCCCATTGGGAGGGTGTATGATATTTATTGCAAAAATATGACATCACACTGCAAAAAAAGACAAAAAAGTAACGAGTACTACTAATACTTCGTACAAAATAACTAACAAATGATAAAAAAGACTAGAAGCCTTCCAACTCGAGAAAGACGGTGGGCAGTAACAATAGGAATGCCAGGAGGAACAGCAGCAGGAGGATCTTCCAAAACCATTTGATCCACACCTCATAGGGTATCCGGGCAATGCCAAGGGCACCGATCAAGACAGGGGAGGTAGGTGTGATCATATTGGTGATGCCGTCGCCAAACTGGTAGGCCATCACGGTGGCCTGGCGCGAGAGGCCGATCACATCGGAGAAGGGGGCCAGGATGGGCATGGTGAGAGCCGCCTTGGCCGACCCGGAGGGGATGAAGATGTTGATCACGGATTGTATCACGTACATACCGCCGATGGTGAGCACCCTGCCGGCATCCTTCATCACGCCGGCCAGCGAAAAGAGGATGGTGTCCATGATCCTGCCATCGGTAAGGATCTGGATGATGCCGCCGGCAAGAGCGATCACCAGTGCCGCGGTCAGCATATCCTTCACCCCGGCGATAAACTCCTTCGCAATGGCATTGCCACCCATGTTGTTGGCGATACCGGCCAGAAGCCCCATGGAGAGGAACAAGGCGGAGATCTCCTCCAGATACCAGTCATAGCCCATCACACCTACCACCAGGAACAGAATGGTGAAGAGCAGCAGGTTGAGGATGAAGAGCTGCGCAGACCTCCTGATGGCGAGGAGGGAGGTGATGACAAACAGGAGGGTGATAACAGGAAAGATAACGATTGTGGTGCTCTCCGCACCAACGGAGAAGGTGGTTAGGGGATAGCGGAACGAAAGAGCCCCCAGAAGGAGTGTCAGGAAGATGAAGACAACATGGGTGCTTCTGCCGGCCGGTCTGACCAGGTTTTCGGTTTCACTCTCGGCCTCTCTTTTACGCCAGTAGGCATCGGCACGGTACATGGGGGAGAGCTCCGGCTTCTTCTTCACCCGAGCGGCATAGAGCAGGGTGATGGCGATGGTCACCCCGGTGAGGAGGATCCAGCTGAAGAGCCGGTAACCGATGCCCGAGAAGAGGGGCAGGCCGGAGAGTCCCTGTGCGATGCCGATGGTGAAGGGGTTGAGCGTGGCACCGGTGAAGCCGATATGGGCTGCCACATAGACCATCATCAGACCGGTGAGCGAGTCGTAGCCCATGGAGATGGCCAGCGGCACGATGATGATCACGAAAGCGAGCGTCTCCTCGCTCATCCCGAAGATGGAGCCAAAAGCGCTGAAGAGGAGCATCACCAGGATGATCACCAGATTGTGCACCCCCACCCTGCCGAGCAGCGGATGCCGATCGAGCCGGGCGGTCACCTGAAGAAAGGAGTAGATGCCGCTGTCTACGGCGCGGCTGCTGTTGAGGATCTGAAAGGCGCCGCCGATGATGAGCACGAAGGCGATGATGGCAGCCTGTCGTTCGAAGCCTGCCAGGAAGGAGGAGAAGATCTGCCAGCTCTGCGGTGCACGCTCCACACGGTGGTAGGAGTTGTCGACCACCACCTCCCTGCTGATCCCCTCCACCTCCACGGTCTCGTAGTGGAATGCGCCCGCGGGTACAATCCAGGTGAGCAGGGCACAAAAGATGATCAGCGCAAAGATGATCACCAGCGTATGGGGCGTCTTCTTCAGCATGCAACGGGTTTAGAAGGGGGGCTCATCGTAGTAACCGCCAGCGGGTGGGAAGCCTTCGGCGGACGAAGGGCCGTTATATTCCGGTGGCACGTCTTCCTTCGCACTGCTTTCGGGGGTGATCTTCCAGGCTTTCACATCGGTGTACCATTTTCCATTGAATTCTCGGCTTTCAATATCGAATGAGATATCGTATTGCTGTTCAGGCTTGAGGGTCACCCCATCGAGCTTGTCGCCCCAGACGGAGACACACACCTTCTTGGGATACTGTCCCGGTGTCTCCACAATGATATCCTGTTTCTTCCACTCTCCGTTTCGGCCTTTTCCCGTCTGCAACGGGAGTATCTCTACCAGTTTCGCTGTAAATTGCATGATTGTCTCTTTTTCTGATTCTCCGGGAGCAGATGGCTCCAGCATAAACGGCAAAATTAGCCTTTTTTCCGCTCCGCAGGCCTCTTTTTCGGGTTTAGTTTTCAACAAAAAACCCGGATCTCTTGGGTCCGGGTTTCCTGTTTTGCCGCAAATGGCTTAATTGGCGTAGCTCTCTTTCACAAATGCTGCATTGTTGAGATAGTCGTAGCTCTCCTGAACGCCTTCAACCGGGGTG
>JADLKK010000026.1 GCA_016839025.1 Proteiniphilum sp. | reverse complement strand
TTGTTTTATGCAAAAAATACGCAATATAGCCATTATCGCCCACGTTGATCATGGTAAAACTACCCTGGTGGACAAGATGCTCCTGGCCGGAAACCTGTTCAGGGAAAATCAGCACACCGAAGATTTGATACTTGATAACAACGACCTGGAACGTGAGCGGGGCATCACCATCTTGTCCAAAAATGTTTCCATTCAATACAAAGACGTAAAAATAAACATTATCGATACACCCGGACACGCCGACTTTGGCGGCGAAGTGGAAAGGGTACTGAACATGGCCGACGGCTGCCTGCTGGTAGTCGATGCTTTTGAAGGCCCGATGCCGCAGACCCGTTTTGTTTTGCAGAAAGCGTTGGAGATAGGATTAAAACCGATCCTCGTCATCAACAAGATCGACAAGCCCAACTGCCGCCCCGAAGAGGTGCAGGAGAACGTTTTCGACCTGATGTTCAGCCTCAACGCCACCGAAGATCAGCTCGACTTCCCCACCATTTACGGTTCGGCCAAACAGGGATGGATGTCGGACGACTGGAAAAAGCCGTCAACCAACATTATTCCGCTGCTCGACGCCATCGTCAACCATATCCCTGCGCCCAAATCGCGGCAAGGCACAACGCAGATGCTCATCACCTCACTCGACTACTCCAACTACGTGGGCCGGATTGCTGTGGGCCGGGTACATCGCGGAACCCTTGAGTCCAATAAGGACTATGCGCTCTGCAAACGCGACGGCAGCATCAACAAGATCCGGATAAAGGAGGTCGACGTGTTCGAGGGGTTGGGAAGAGTCAAAACCGATGCTGTTTCATCGGGAGATATCTGCGCGCTGATCGGCATCGAAGGGTTTGATATCGGCGATACGATTACGAACCTGGAAAAACCGGAGCCGCTCGATCCGATTGCCATTGACGAGCCCACCATGTCGATGCTCTTTACCATCAACAACTCGCCCTTCTTCGGGCAGGATGGCAAGTACGTGACATCGCGACACATATACGAGAGGCTGATGCGTGAGCTGGATAAAAATCTGGCGTTACGCGTGGAAGAAACCGGCAACTCCGATTCCTGGACGGTGTTCGGCCGGGGTGTCCTCCACCTGTCGGTACTGATCGAAACCATGCGGCGCGAAGGATACGAACTGCAGGTGGGTCAACCGCAGGTGATCATCAAAGAGATCGCCGGGGAGAAACAGGAACCGGTGGAACAGCTCACCGTAAACCTCCCCGAAGAGTCGGCAAGCAAGATCATCGACATCATCTCCCGCCGGAAAGGGGAAATGAAAAGCATGGAAAGCAAGAATGACCGCATGCACATCGAGTTCACCATCCCCTCGCGCGGCATTATCGGGCTAAACAATATCGTCCTGACGCTTTCCGCCGGAGAAGCCATCATGGCACACCGGTTTCTGGAGTTTCAACCCTGGAAAGGAAACATCGAGAAACGCCAGAACGGATCCATTATTGCCGGGGAGTCGGGAAACGCTTTTGCCTATGCACTGGATAAACTCCAGGACCGGGGACATTTCTTCATCGAGCCCCAGACCGATGTATACGAAGGACAGGTGGTCGGTGAGCACAACAAAGAGGGAGACCTGGTGGTGAACGTTACCAAATCGAAAAAACTGACGAACGTCCGCGCATCGGGAACCGATGACAAGGCCCAACTGGCTCCGCCGATAATCTTCAGCCTCGAGGAAGCGCTGGAATACATCAAGGGAGATGAGTACGTGGAGGTTACGCCCAAAGCCATCCGGATACGAAAGATCCTTTTGGATGAAAATGACCGGAAACGGATGGGGAAGAAAGTTTAGAAGCGTCCCGGCGGCTATTTGATCAGGGCAATAAACTCCTCACGGGTCTTTTGTTCCTTAAAAACTCCGGTAAAATCGGAAGTAGTAGTGATGGAATTTTGCTTTTCCACACCGCGCATCTGCATGCACATGTGCTGAGCCTCAATCACCACCATCACCCCCATCGGGTTAAGCGTTTTCTGAATACACTCCTTGATCTGGGTGGTCAACCGCTCCTGCACCTGCAGGCGACGGGCAAACACATCCACCACCCGGGCGATCTTACTTAATCCCGTAATGTATCCGTCGGGGATATAAGCCACGTGGGCTTTCCCAAAAAAAGGCAGCATGTGGTGCTCACACAACGAAAACAGATCGATATCCTTTACGATCACCATCTGCCGGTAGTTCTCCCTGAACAGCGCCGAGCGTAAAATCTCTTCGGGGTCCTGGTAGTATCCCCTTGTCAGGTATTGCATCGCTTTAGCTACACGGTCGGGCGTTTTGATCAGCCCGTCCCGGGCTACGTCTTCACCCAGCAGCGTGATCACCTCTTTCATGTGATCCGCTATGATTGACTTTCTGTTCTCTGTTTCTTCCGGCGACATGGGATAAATTATTCTTGAAGTTGATCAACGGGAATTTTCACCTCGTCTATTACAATGTACATCTCCTTGCCAAAAGCGGGAAAAGTTTTCCGCATATCGTCCAACACCGCGGCAGCATCCTCGCGCGACTTGAAGTTTCCAGCGCGCAACCGCCAGAAAGGGGAATCGAAAGTAACCACGGTCTCTTGTCCGGGAAAAGAGGTATTTATAAGCCCCTGCTTGTAATACGCCTCGTTCTTGGAGGTACGCTGGTTGTTTCCGGAGAACACCTGAATCTTAAATCCCCGCATTTTCACATACTGAACCGATCCGTCGCCGGTAGAGTAGACCGTTCTCGGCGGCGCCATGCTGCGCCCGAGCACCTCCGAAATGGCTTTGTCCTCAAAAACCGTCACCCGGCCCTGTCCGGGCTTTATGCTATTCAGATCCTCTATAATCGCTTTGTGTTGCTTTTGCGATTGTGCGGTTGCGCTAAGGCAAAACACCAGCAACAACGGCAAAAACAATGTGTTGGATGGAAATTTCATCGTCAAAAATTTGTGCAAAGATAGGGAATTACCACAGACCTGGTTTCAAATCTGTGGTAAAATTCTTTAATCCATTAAAAAGCCTCGATAATGGGCATGAACTTGTCCACTCCCAACGACGCTCCGCCAATCAATCCGCCGTCAACATCGGGATTGGAGAACAACTCTTTCGCGTTCGATGCGTTGCAACTGCCGCCGTAAAGGATAGACGTGTTTTCAGCCACCTCTTCTCCGTACTTCTCCGACAAGGTGTTGCGGATAAACGCGTGCATCTCCTGAGCCTGCGCAGCCGTTGCCGTCTTTCCGGTTCCGATAGCCCAGACAGGCTCGTAGGCCAGCACGATCCTGGAGAAATCCTCTTTCGACAAGCCGAACAGCGATGCCGTGACCTGCGATTTAACCACATCGAAATGGCGGTTGGCTTCACGTTCTTCCAGCACTTCGCCGATACAGAAGATGGGCGTAAGGTTATTTTCCAGCGCCAACAGCACTTTCTCCTTCAGTATACCGGCAGTTTCGTGGTAATACGCCCGGCGTTCGCTGTGCCCTAAGATCACGTATTTCGCTCCCGTGCTCGCCACCATCTCCGCCGACACCTCACCGGTGTATGCTCCCGATGCCTTGTTGGCACAGTTTTGCGCCGCCACGCCGATTTTTTCCGTATCGATGGCGTTGGCCACACTGGCCAGATGAATAAACGGAGTTCCGATAACCACGTCGCAATTCACCTGTTTCCCTTTTAAGGCCGCATCCAGCTCTTGTGCCAATGCCAGTCCCTCCTGCAGGTTCTTGTTCATTTTCCAGTTGCCTGCTACAATCTTTTTTCTCATAATCATTGTTGTTTTTATAATTTAAATGTGCTTGTTGTTCACTTAATTTCCTATATATACAGATAGATAGATGGAGACATGCACAGGTTGCGGGGGATACCCGTGCACAATTATTTATCAGATAGCCTGTGAATCGATAGCGGAACAATGAATATCAGGAGTATAACCACCAGTTTACCCCAAAAGTTCATTTTCGATCCCTCCGCTTTTAACGGGTCTTCCTCCGATTCAAAATCGGGAACCTCACTATCGTCCCACTTGTTGATGACGTTACCGCCCGAAAGCAACAGCAGTCCCGGATTGGAACGGATCATCGTCTTCAGCACCCTTTCGTCCGCATGGGCAAACCGGAAATCGACACCGTTCACCGCACTCCATGAGTCAACCACTTCGGCCGGCGACGAAGTAAGGCAGTAAAAACCGTGTCCCCTCTCCTGTGCGAACCCGGCCGCCTTCCTGAAATCATCAAGATGGCGGGTGTTCATCTTCTCCAGCGAATGTGCAACCATCAAAAAGTGATAGCCCGTGTCCGACAGGAGCTGCTGTGTAATGTCTTCTCCGGCAACAACGCCTTGCGACAAGCTGTCGTAAACCAACGCCGAAACCTGAAAATCCTCTATCCTGGGCTTCTCACCCTCCCTGACCACCCGGGTCTTCATCTCCACGAACGTCCAGGTGGAGTCGTTCCACGGATAATTCTCCTCTGTGAACTCCTGCTCAACTCCCCCCTTGCTGTAAATGAAGATATTTTCCACCACATCGGCCTTTGCGGGATCGATATGCATGTATTCCGGAATATTGGCTCCGATATGATAGGGGCGAAAATCGAAAACAGGCAGCTTAACCACGTTGTAAACGGAAAAAGAGAACCCGAACAGAGCCGTGTAAACAGCTGCAGTCCTGGCTGTCCTAACAGTAAACAAAGGAGTGATCCCCGGGTAATGGCGCAGCAGGAAGAGGGCACATACTCCTAAAACGATGTTTTTGTAAAACGTTTCCCAATTACTGATTATCAACGCATCACCAAAACAGCCGCACTCCTTGACCGGGTTTTTTAACGCAATCCAAAGCGTGAGCGGAAGAAAAACGGCCATAAAAACAGCCGTGAGCCGGACCGTAGGTTTGCGATAAATTCCCAACAGCAGGAAAACACCCAGCAGAAACTCGCCAACAGCCAAGACAATGGCTGCAGGCAGCGCCAGTGGAAAGAGGCCGGAAAGATCAAGCGAGACGAGATAATCCTGGATTTTATAGGTGAAGCCCAGCGGGTCAACGGCTTTCACAAATCCCGAAAAAGCAAAGGTGCCTCCAAGAACAATCCGGGAGAGTTCAGTCAAAATTTTCATCGTTTTTTTTCGGGAGTTCATCGTTAAGCCTCTGTGCTAAAATGGAGTTTTATCAAGCCAAACAAGGCGTAATTGACTATGTCGGTATAGTTGGCATCAATCCCCTCAGACACGAGGGTCTTTCCTTGCTTGTTCTCCATCTCTTTGATCCGGAACAGCTTCGCCAGTATCAAATCGGTGTATGAGCTGACACGCATGCTGCGCCACGCTTCGTCGTAATCGAAATTCTTGGCATACATCAACTCCTTGGCTGCGGTGATGTGTTTGTCGAAAAGCTGCAATGCCGTTTCGTTGCTAATGTCCACACTGTCGGCATGCCCAAGTTCAAGCTGTATCAATCCCATAATGCCGTAATTGACTAACCCGATGAACTCCGGGAAGATGCCCTCGCCGACTTTGCTCTCCTTCTTTATCTCCAGCGACCGGATCCGGTTGGCTTTGATCAGTAGCTGATCGGTTACCGACTCGGGACGCAAAATCCGCCACGTGGGACCGTAATCGCTCGACTTCTTCTCAAACATGTTTCTGCAAAGGGCGATCACCTCATCAAACTGCCGGTTTGTTTCACTCATAGCGATGGAACTGTATTTAATCTTTAACGAAGCGACAAAGTTAAACAAAAAAAGAAAAAGGTACAAGCTCAATCACCTGTACCCTCTCCTCTTAATTAGGAATTTTACTTTATGAAATCCGCAATGATTTCCCTATCCGCAACGTAGTCCTTGGGGTAATGTTGTTCAGACTGCATAACTTCGATACGGACAAGCCGTGCTTCCGGGCAATAGCTCCCAGCGTATCACCGCTTTTGATCCGGTGATATTTCACTGTTCCCGAAACGAATTTGTTGTCGCTGGTAGAGGCGGGCTCCTTGTAGTTGCTTGCACCGGTAAGCACCCTGCTGCTCTGCGATGTCTTCCGGTAACTCGAATTAGTGACAAGGTACTCATCGCGATGACACACCTTGTTGTTGAAGTCAATCAGGTAATTCGGATTAATCGGTTTTCCCAGGAACCGGGTCTCAAAGTGCAGGTGCGCACCAGTAGACCTTCCCGTGTTTCCGCCCAACGCGATGGGTTGACCCGAACGGACAAAGTCGTTCTCCTTCACCAGAAATTTCGACAGGTGGCCGTAAACCGTCTCCAATCCGTTCACGTGCCGGATCACCGTATAGTATCCGTAGCCTCTCCGTTCGTATTGCTGAACCCTGACCTTCCCGTCGAAAGCAGCGTAGATGGTGTCACCCACCTGCAATTTCAAATCGATGCCGTAATGGTAACGGCGGCTGCCCCTCCTTCCGAAGTTTGAAGTCATCCGTCCTACGTGAGGCATGGAAAAATTGGTCAGGTTGACGATGAACGTGTCGGGAGCATTCTTCAATGCACCGTAGATATCCACATGGGCATTCTTCCACACCCCCCCGTAGATATCGTCACAAGGAATCTCATTGATGTCAAATACTTCACGGGCCGCTTCAGCCTCCTCCAGGACAGACAAGTCCATCTTGAGCTTTATACCGTCGGCAAATAATCCCTCCTGATTCCCTAAACTTATACTGTGTAGCTGTTTGTAATTCACTTCCGGCCGGGAAGCGGCGGATGGCTCCACTTTCGATTGAGCAAAAGCACTCAACGTAAAAAAGACCCAAGCGGCGGAAAACAACACTTTTACCTTAGATAAACTCTTATCTCTCTCCATAACAAGATATAGCTGATATGGCTTTTAGTTACAATTAATTATTTACTGATGTCAGACTTCGTCGTTAGCATAAAGATTAACGAAAGCCGGTTGCGGATAGGTGAAAATCTCCTCTTCCAAAAAGAAACGCCTCAATTCGGCCTCTGCCGTCTCGGGAGAATCAGACGCATGAACGATATTCTCCTGCACGCTGACACTGAAATCTCCCCGAATGGTTCCCGGCTGGGCTTTTCTTCCGTTTGTCGGCCCTGTCATCGTCCTCACCACTTCAACCGCTTCCAGACCTTCCAACGCCATAACAATCACCGGACTAACCTGCATGGAATCTTTGATGCGTTTGAAGAAAGGCTTTTCCCTTAAGTGAGCATAATGTTCTTCCAATATCGAGTCGGACAAAGAGACCATTTTCATTCCCACAATTTGAAGCCCTTTTTTTTCAAAACGCGAAACAACCTCGCCAACAATGCTCCGTTGTACCGCCGAAGGCTTTAAAATTACCAATGTTTTCTCCATTAAATCCGACAATAAAAGAAAGAAAATGACCTTTGAATAACGATTTTTTTCCTTAATCCTTACCAAAGTAAGTTCTTTCCTTTTTTTTGACCAAATTATCTTTCAATAAATTTTTGTACTTAAAGCGCAACAAAGTTGAATTTTTGTTAATTATCTAACTCATATCACTCATATTGAACAATTTGCAGAAAAATATGTTTTAAAACATAAATCGCTCCTTTTAACTTTTACATGTATCGGTTAACATTCGTTTAATCGTGTTTGAACATTTCCCCGCTTTCGTACCCCTTGTGGGAAAATAACACCCGCACGCAAGGCCCTTTTTTACTCTTTTTAACATAATCAGCTCATTGTTTTTCTTACCTTTGTCCAAATTTTTGGCTGAGAACCATTTTATCGTTAAACAATGAAGAAATACAAACTTATCAATACCCTTTCGGGCTGGGCCGTTTTTGTGGTTGCCGCTGTTGTTTATCTGCTGACCATTGAGCCAACGGCCAGCTTCTGGGACTGCGGCGAATTTATCTCGTCGGCCTACAAGCTGGAAGTAGGACACCCCCCCGGCGCTCCAATCTTTATGCTTCTCGGAAACCTGTTTACGCAATTCACCAACGATCCCGGCCAGGTGGCAAAAATGGTCAACAGCATGTCGGCGCTGCTGAGCGCTTTCACCATCCTTTTCCTCTTTTGGACCATCACGCACCTGACCCGCAAATTGGTGATGGGGGAGAAAAACGAAGCGTTCAACCCGGGACAAACCATTGCCGTGATCGGCAGCGGCCTGGTCGGCGCGCTGGTCTACACTTTCTCCGACACGTTCTGGTTCTCCGCCGTGGAGGGTGAGGTGTATGCCTTTTCATCGATGCTCACCGCGCTGGTTTTCTGGTTGATACTGAAATGGGAAGAGAATGCGGAGAAGCCCGATTCCGACAAGTGGATCGTGCTGATTGCCTATATCATGGGGCTCTCTATCGGCGTTCACCTGTTGAACCTGTTGTGTATCCCCGCCATCGTGATGGTTTATTACTATAAAAAAACCGGGAACCCGACCTGGAAAGGCGGGATAGTGTCGTTGCTCCTCTCGTTCGGACTGATCCTGGTATTGATGTACGGGATCATTCCGGGATTTACAAAGGTGGGCGGCTGGTTCGAGCTGTTCTTTGTGAACACGCTGGGCATGCCCTACAACTCGGGCGTTGCCGTCTACCTGGTCCTGCTGGTGGCAAGCATCGTCTGGGCACTGTTTGAGAGCCTTTCCGACAAGGGCGACCTGAAGCGGGCGCGGATTGCCTTTTTGCTGAGCATCGGCCTTTCCGGAATCCTGTTTATCGGAGGAAGCATCTGGCTGTGGCTTGTCCTTATCGGGACCGCGCTCTACTTCGTTTTCTCCAAAAACAAGCTGAACGTCAAGTTTCTGAACCTCTCCATGTCGAGCCTCCTGGTTATCCTCATCGGATTTTCCGCATACGCCATCATCCCGATCCGGTCATCCGCCAACACCCCACTCGACCTGAACTCGCCCGAGGATGTGTTCTCCCTCGGCAGTTACCTCAACCGGGAACAGTACGGGCAGACACCCATCATTTACGGAACAACCTACGCATCGCAAATTGTCCGGGACAACCAGGGACGCGCCGAGATCACCAAAGAGAAAAAATCCTACAGCCGGGCATTGAAGACGGCAGAAAACCAGAAAGACCGGTACGTCGAATCCAAGGCCCCCACATACAAGTACAGCAACACCATGCTCTTTCCCCGCATGCACACCCACCCGTCGGAACCGGGATACAACAACCACATGCAGGGCTATGAAATCTGGGGCGGCGTCACCGACAGAAGCAAAAAACCCACGCTGTTCGACAACCTGAAGTTCCTGTTTAACTACCAGATCAACTTCATGTACTGGCGCTATTTCATGTGGAACTTCTCCGGCAGGCAAAACGATATCCAGGGAGACGGAGGGATAACCAAAGGGAACTGGATCACCGGCATCAAGTTTATCGACGGACCCATCCTCGGCCTGGGACCGCAGGACGACATTGCTCCCGAGATCGCCGACAACAAAGGGCACAACAAGTACTACCTGCTGCCATTCCTGTTGGGGGTTGTCGGCATCCTTTACCAGCTGAACCTGAAACGGAAAGGACAGCAAAGCTTCTCCATCGTCTTTCTGCTGTTCTTCATGACGGGATTGGCCATCGTGCTCTACCTCAACCAGACGCCATACGAGCCCCGCGAGCGGGATTACGCCTATGCCGGATCGTTCTACGCCTACGCCATCTGGGTGGGTATAGGGGTCGCCGGAATCAGCCGATACCTCCGCAACTACATCAAAAACACCGCGCTCTCGGCATCACTCGTCAGCGCAGCCTGCCTGCTGGTACCCATCCAGATGGCAGGACAGAACTGGGACGATCACGACCGGTCGGGGAGAACCCTGGCACGCGACACGGGAATGAACTACCTCAGCAGCGTGGAACCGGATGCCATCCTCTTTACCAATGGCGACAACGACACCTACCCCCTTTGGTACGTACAGGAGACAGAAGGCTTCCGTACCGATGTGCGCGTGACCAACCTGAGCTTCCTCCAAACCGAGTGGTACGTGGATCAGATGCTCCGCCAGGCATACGAATCCGCACCGCTGCCCATCCAGTGGGAGAGGGAGAAATACTGGGGCGATGCGGCAAGCGCAGCTTTCGTGGTTACGAAAAACGAAATACAGAACGTACTCAAGCAGAACAACATACCCAGCATTTCTTACGGGCAGTATTACGACGTAAACGCCTATCGCGACAGCATCCCCCTCAGGGAAGTGATGGAGAACCTGCGTACGGGACAGTACAAACCGGCCAACCCGTTCAGCACCGGAGAAACGCAGATTGTCCCCTCAAACAGGCTTTACTTGAACGTCGACACGGCATCCCTCGATTGGGCCGCGTTCAACTCCAGGCCGGCAGGGAGAATGTACCTCAACCTGGGTGATAAGTCGGCCGTGTACCGGCAGGAGATGATGATCATGGAACTGTTGACCAACATCAACGACGACAACTGGAGACGACCGATATACTTCGCCACAACGGTCGACAGGAACCTCTACATGAACCTGCAGAGCAGCAATTTCTCCCTCACGGGATTAGCCTACCAGGTTGTTCCGGGCATTCCGCAAAGCAGCGGGGTGAACACCGAAAAGGCTTACGACAACCTGATGAACAAGTTCCGCTGGGGAGGACTGGAGGAAAATCCGGACATCTACCTCGACGAAACCAGCCGCCGGATGATCTCCACCTTCAGGCTCTACTTCAATCAACTGATCGAAGCGCTGATCGAGGAAGGCAAGAACGACAAAGCCGTTGCCGCACTGGACAAGGCAACGACGGTCATGCCGGGAAAAGCAGTGGCTTACGGCAACGACGGGATCCTCTTTGCCCGGGCATACTACCGGTTGGGAGAAACAGAGAAAGCACAGCAGCTGATGGGTGAGATCGAACAGAGGCTACAGGACAACCTCAGCTGGTACGACCGGCTGACCCCCAGACAGATGAGCAACACGATGGTCGACATCTACTACAACGTCAACTCGTTGCTGCTGATAACATCGGTCTGTCAGGAGTACGACAAGGAGAAGTACAAAACCTATACGAACGATCTGCTGCAACGCGCCCAAAGCTACTACATGCAAGGAGCGGGATACGTAGGCGATGTGATTTTAAAAGAGATAACGGACAGCTCCATCCGCGGATATTATCGTTCCGTAAACGATACTGTTCTGCAAGCTTCGGAAGAAGCAACCATGCAACAGGCATTGAAGCTGATGCAACAGTTCAGCCCCCGGCTACTGGAGCAATACAACAAACAACAGTAAATCGATGATTCGAAGCATTCTCCATGTTGATTGAGCAACCCCCCCACCTATACAGGATGCTGTTTCCGAACACGGTCTGGAGAATCGAAGACCCTGTCCGCAAGACGGTCTATCTTACGTTCGACGACGGACCCATCCCTGAAGTGACCCCCTGGGTCCTCGACCTGCTAGACAAGTACGCCATCAAGGCCACCTTTTTCTGCGTGGGCGACAACGTGCGCAAGCATCCCGGAGTATACCGGCAGGTGATCGAAAAGGGACATCGCGTGGGAAACCATACCTTTCACCACCTCCAGGGGTGGCAACACACACCGGCGAAGTTCCTTGAGAACGCCGACCGGGCAAAAGAACTGATCGACTCGCCACTGTTTCGCCCCCCGCACGGGCACATGCGGATGAATCAGTGCAAAAAGTTGCAAGACGCCGGATACCGGATCATCATGTGGGACGTCGTTACCCGCGACTACAGCAGGTTTATGTCACCCGAACAGGTCCTGGAGAATGTAAAGCGTTATACCCGGAACGGCTCGGTCATGGTCTTTCACGACTCGCTGAAAGCGGAAAAGAACCTGCGGTACGCGCTGCCCAGGGCAATTGAATGGCTACTGGAGGAGGGATACTCGTTTGAACGGATCCCCTTAAGAAAAGATACCTGAAACCTACTTATTAATCTTTTATCAAAATGGAAAGAAGAAAATTTATCCGCAATTCCGCTTCGTCTGTGCTGGCCGGGCTGTTTGCCCCGTCGTTCCTACACGGCAGCAACTGGCTTGCCAATCGTACAGGAGCAAACGACAAGATCAACGTCGCCCTGATCGGGTGCCGCAGCATGGGATGGGGCGACCTGTCCGACTTCCTGATCCATCCCGGGATAGATTGTGTCGCCCTGTGTGATATCGATCGGGACGTACTGAACAGAAGAGCCGCTGATCTCCTTAAGCTCAGGAACAAAAAACCGGCGCTGTACGGCGATTACCGGAAAATGCTGGAGAGAAAAGAGATCGATGCGGTCATCATTGGAACGCCCGACCACTGGCACTGCCTGCAGATGACCGACGCCTGTGCGGCCGGAAAAGACGTGTATGTGGAAAAACCCGTAGCCAACTCCATTGCCGAATGCGATGCCATGGTTGCTGCAGCAAAGAGACACGGCCGGGTAGTACAGGTGGGTCAGCAGCAACGAAGCGGTAACCACTGGCACGAGATGAAACGCTATATCGACAGCGGAAAGCTGGGGAAGATTGCACAGGTGAACGTGTGGGCCAACTTCAATTACGCGGCCATCCTCAACCCGGTTGCCGACAGCCCCGTCCCTCCGGGGGTCGACTTTGACTTCTGGTTGGGCCCCGCACCCGCGAGGAGCTTCAACCAGAAACGCTTTCACGGATCATGGCGCATGTTCTGGGACTACGGAGGAGGATTGATGACCGACTGGGGAGTACACCTGCTCGACATGGCCCTTTGGGGGATGGACGTGACAAAGATGCCCAACCGGGTCATCGGCTCGGGAGGGAATTTCGCTTACCCCGGGAACTACGCCGAAACGTTCGACACCCTTTCCGTAATTTATGAATTCAACGATTTCACCATCCAGTGGAACAACGTTGCCGGCACCGAAACCGGTCCCTACGGGAGAAACTACGGACTCGCCTTCAAAGGCACAAACGGAACACTGGTCGCCAACCGCGAAGGATGGGAAGTTATCCCGGAGAAGAACAAGGCCGAGCCGGCAAAGGGCGAACCCGACTATCAGGATCACAAAAAACACGTGGCGCAGTTCATCGATTGCGTGAAGAAGCGCGATTTCCAAACGGCCTGCACCATCGACAACGGAAGCCTGTGCGCCAAGTATGCTCACCTGGGAAACATCTCCGCACGCGTAGGAGAGACGCTTGTGTACGACGACAACCAAAAATCGTTCAACAACAAGGAGGCGAACCGGCTGATTAAACCCGATTACCGCAATCCCTGGAAATTCCCAAAAGCATAAGCGCTGCTTAAACGAAAATTCATCACATAAACATAACATCAACAAAAGAGAACATGAAACGGAAAAATATGATCGCCCTGGCAGGATTAACCCTCCTGCTCCCGCTTAGCGCACAAGAAAAAAAATATCCCGAACGCGCTCCCATGACGCCGGCAATGACCGAATACTGGCTGCCGCAACCGCCGGTGGTAACCCCCGACCCCATCCCGTCCGACGCCATCGTCCTGTTCGACGGCAACGACCTCTCCCAATGGGAAAACACGAAAGGAGCTCCGGCCGAATGGACCGTGCACAACGGCGTATTTACCGTAAAAAAAGGAACCGGAGACATTCAGACGAAACAGAAGTTCAGCGACTTCCAACTGCACCTCGAATGGCGCGTGCCCGAAGGGATCCAGGGCGAAAGCCAGGCACGGGGCAACAGCGGCCTTTTCCTGCAGGGAATCTACGAAGTCCAAATCCTCGATAACTACCGGAACGAAACATACGTGAACGGACAAGCGGGAAGCATATACAAACAGACAGCCCCCCTGGTGAACGCCATGCGCAAACCGGGTGAGTGGAACACGTACGACATCATCTACACCGCACCCACATTCAAAAAAGACGGAACTTACCGCACACCCCCAACCGTGACGCTGCTACAAAACGGTATCCTGCTGCAAAACCACACTATCATCCGGGGCACAACCCCCTACATCGGGTTTCCGGAGGTGAAGGAACACGGTCCCGGACCCCTCAAGCTGCAGGATCACGGAGACCCCAGCAAGCCCATCAGCTTCCGGAATATCTGGATCAGGGAGTTGTAGGAAAGCGATACAATAAAGATTTTTTTCGCTATTCTTCATTTTTGAATTTAAAACAGTTATCTTTGCACCCTAAACGGAAAATGGCTATCACCCCTCACAGCTTAATAAAAATAGAACTCTGATTGACAGCTGTTTATACCGAAAAAACCAACAGTTATTTTATCAATTACATATGGCTAATCGAATTAAAATCAAGAAAGGCTTGCAGATTCCTTTGTTAGGAAAACCCGAAGAAATATTTCGCGGCAGGATAACAAGTGAGTATGTACAGGTGTGCCCGGAAGATTTTCAGGGAATCACGCCCAAGCTGAAAGTCAAGGTGGGCGATACCGTGAAAGCCGGACAACCGTTATTTTTCTCCAAGATGCACCCCGACATGATGGTCGCATCTCCTGTCAGCGGAACGGTCACGGCCATCGATCGCGGAGAGAAAAGACGCATCCTGAACATTACCGTCAAAGCCGACAAGGAAAACGTTTACGTAGATTACGGCAAAGCGGCGATCGACACGTTACCCGCCGAAGAGATCAGGAAGCGACTGCTCGCCGCCGGCATCTGGTTCGTCATCAAACAACGTCCCTATGACGTCGTTGCCGATCCCGGAAAAGAACCGCGCGACATTTTTGTCACCGGGTTCGATACAGCCCCCCTGGCTCCCTCCTACGATTTCATCCTGAAAGGACAGGAAGCCGACCTGCAGGCCGGATTGAACGCATTAGCCAAGCTCACCCCGGGAAAAGTATACCTCTCCATCAGCCCCGACACGAAAAACGAGGGACTGAGAAAGGCGGAAAACGTGACCGTGACTGAGTTCGAGGGCCCGCACCCCGCCGGGAACACCGGCACACAGATCAACTACCTGGCGCCCGTGAACCGGGGCGAAGTGGTCTGGACATTGAACGCACCGGATGTGTTGTTCATCGGAAGGCTCTTTAACCGGGGCGTGGTCGACCTGACCCGCACCGTGGCGCTGACCGGATCGGAAGTGAAACAAACCGGCTATTACAGCATGCTTGTCGGAACGGAACTGACCGGGCTCTTTGCAGAAAACGTCAGCGGGAAAGGCAACCTGAGGCACATCAGCGGAAACGTGCTGACCGGCACCCGGATAGAGGCCGGAGGCGTACTACGCGCCACCCACTCCCAGCTGACCGTGATTCCGGAAGGCGACGATGTACACGAAGCTTTTGGGTGGGCATCCCTGTCGCCAAAACGCTACAGTGCCGGAGCCACCTACCTGAAACTGAAGAAGGCTTACCGCCTGGATGCACGCCTGCTGGGCGGACCCCGGGCGATCATCGTTTCCAACGAGTACGACAAGGTATTCCCCCTGGATATTTTCCCCGAACAGCTGATAAAATCCATCCTCGCTTTCAACATCGATAAGATGGAACAACTGGGAATCTACGAGGTAGCACCCGAAGATTTCGCGCTTTGCGAGTTTGTGGACACCTCCAAGCTGGAGCTGCAGCGAATTGTTCGCACAGGATTGGATATGCTGAGAAAAGAGATGGAATAACAATAATTAAAACAGATACAATAAATGTCGTTAAGAAAATTTCTCGATAAAATAAAACCGAATTTCGAAGAAGGAGGTAAGTTTCATTGGTTGAATTCGACATACGATGCCTTTGAAACATTCCTGTACGTTCCCAACAAGACGTCGAAATCGGGAGTACATATCCACGATGCCAGAGACTCAAAACGTACGATGGTTATCGTGATACTCGCACTTATTCCGGCATTGCTCATGGGAATGTACAATGTGGGTTACCAGCATTACCTGGCAGTCAACGTTCAGGCAGGATTCATGGAAACTTTCCTTTACGGACTTTTGGCCATTCTGCCGCAGATCGTTGTTTCGTACGTGGTGGGCCTGGGCATCGAGTTTGCCATGGCTCAGATGAAGAAGGAAGAGGTGGCCGAGGGCTTTTTGGTCTCGGGGTTGCTTATCCCGATGATCCTGCCCGTGGATACCCCGCTTTGGATGATTGCCGTAGCCACCGCTTTCTCCGTCATTTTTGCGAAGGAGGTTTTTGGCGGAACCGGATACAATATATTTAACGTGGCACTGATCGCCCGCGCATTCCTCTTCTTTGCCTATCCCTCCAAGATGTCGGGCGATCGGGTATGGGTGCGCACCGCCGACACGTTCGGGCTGGGCGGAGGAAATGTTGTGGACGGCTTTTCCGGCGCAACACCGCTCGGACAACTCGCCGTATCGGATGTTTCGCGCTTCGGCGACTTCTCTTTCCTGGGCATCACGGGTAATCCGTTGTCGTTGTGGGATATGTTTATCGGATTAATTCCCGGGTCGGTCGGTGAGGTATCCACCCTGGCCATCCTGCTGGGAGCCGTCCTGCTGATCGTCACGGGCGTAGGAAGCTGGAAAACAATGCTCTCCGTCTTCTTCGGAGGATTGTTCACCGTCGCTCTCCTCAACGTGCTCGCACAAAATGCCGCCATGGAGATGCCGCCGCTCTACCACTTCCTGCTGGGAGGCTTCGCGTTCGGCGCTGTGTTCATGGCAACCGATCCGGTAACATCCGCACGTACGGAGAAAGGGAAATGGATATACGGCTTTCTCATTGGCGTTGTGGCCATCCTGATCCGTATCTTCAACCCGGGATATCCCGAAGGAATGATGCTTGCCATCCTGTTTATGAACGCGTTCGCTCCGCTCATCGACTTCTACGTGGTGGATGCCAACATCAAACGCCGCTTAAAACGGGCCGCAGTGAAAAAATAGGGATTCGCGTTTCTGAATAACTACTGATTACATTTGAACTATGAACAGAGAAAATAGCACATACACAATAATATACGCATCGGTAATGGTGATTATCGTTGCCATAGGCCTGGCCTTCACTCACCAGGTACTGAGCGACAGGCAAACCGCAAACGTGAATACCGACAAAATGCAGCAGATCCTCCGGTCGCTGCGCGTTGATGTTACGCCGGCCGAAGCCGATGGCATCTACAGGGACCTCATCAAATCGGCTTACCTCATCACTCCCGAGGGGGTGAAGATCGAGGGAACGGAGGGGATCGAGCCGACCGACCCCGCCTTTTCGGGCGATGGAGAGGGACTTGCCGTTTACGAAGCCGAAGTGGAAGGTTCCAGGAAATACATTATCCCCATGAACGGCACCGGCCTGTGGGGACCCATCTGGGGATACCTCTCCGTGGAGAACAACGGCAGCACCGTTTACGGTTCCGAGTTCGGACACGCAGGCGAGACACCGGGGCTGGGAGCAGAGATCGTCTATCCCGCTTTCCGGAACCAGTTCAACGGGAAAGAGCTGATAAAGAACGGAGAATTTAAATCCATCGCCGTAGTGAAACCCGGACAAACCAACGCGGAAAGGGATTATGTCGACGGCATATCGGGCGGAACCATCACCAGTAAAGGGGTTGATGCGATGCTGCTGGAGAGCGTGGGAGAATACAGGAATTTTTTAATGAATTTACATTCAGGAAACAAGTAAACAAGCGTGTCAACAGGCTGCTATTCGTATAGCCCGCCCGTAAAACAGCATTTATTCTTGACTCCTGATTCTAAAAAATAAGAATATGGCATTATCAGCAAAAGCAAAACAAGCCCTGTTAGGGCCTCTCAATAAAAACAATCCCATCCTGGTACAGGTGCTCGGCATCTGTTCGGCATTGGCTGTAACCTCCAAGTTGGAACCCTCATTGGTGATGGCCATCGCCGTAACCATTGTCACCGCCTTTGGAAACGTGATCATCTCGCTGTTGAGAAAAACCATACCCAACCGCATCCGCATCATCGTTCAACTGGTGGTGGTGGCAGCGTTGGTGACCATCGTGAGCGAAGTGCTCAAAGCATTTGCCTACGACGTGAACAAGCAACTGTCGGTCTTCGTGGGACTGATCGTTACCAACTGTATCCTGATGGGACGCCTCGAAGCGTTCGCCCTGGGCAACGGACCGTGGCCCTCGTTCCTCGATGGCATCGGCAACGGACTGGGTTACGGGTGGATACTGGTGACCGTGGGCTTCTTCCGCGAACTGCTCGGATCGGGCACCCTCCTTGGACACAAGGTCATACCGCAAGCACTCTACAATGCCGGTTACGAAAACAACGGACTGATGATGCTGGCCCCCATGGCCCTGATCCTCGTCGCAGTGATCATCTGGGTACACCGGTCGAGAAACAAAGATTTACAGGAAGAGACCAACTAGTGCGCTACGTGCACCTCTCGTTCACGAACAACCGAATAACAAAAAAAAAACATAAATATGGATGCTATTAGTCTGATTGTAAGATCGATATTTGTAGACAATATGATATTCGCATACTTCCTGGGTATGTGCTCCTATCTCGCTGTGTCAAAGAACGTTAAAACAGCTTTGGGGCTGGGGATCGCGGTAACATTCGTTCTTGTGCTCACCCTGCCCATCAACTATTTGCTCGAGAACTACGTCCTCAAGGCAGGCGCCCTGGCGTGGTTAGGTCCCCAGTTTGCAACGGTCGACCTGAGCGTGTTCAGCCTGCTCATCTTTATTGCCGTCATCGCCTCTTTCGTCCAACTGGTAGAAATGATCGTGGAGAAATTCAGTCCGTCGCTTTACGCCTCATTGGGTATCTTCCTGCCGTTGATCGCCGTGAACTGCGCCATCCTCGGTGGTTCGCTGTTCATGCAGCAACGCGAGTTCTCCAACGTGGGCATGGCCACCGCCTACGGCTTCGGCTCCGGAATCGGCTGGCTGCTGGCAATCCTCGGCATGGCGGCTATCCGGGAAAAGCTGGAATATTCCCACGTCCCGAAGCCGCTGAAAGGGTTGGGCATTACGTTCATCATCACTGCCCTGATGGCCATCGGGTTCATGAGCTTCTCGGGAATCAATATCTAAAAGCCCGGCCAACAAAATAAACCAAGTTTTCAATATATAAATACATAATATACAATGAACGTGTTGTTAATGAGTTCAGGCGGAATAACCATCTTAACCAGTGTAGTGGTTTTCTTGTTGATAATTCTGATCTTGGTAATTGTCATTCTGGTCGCCAAAGCCAAGCTGATGCCTTCCGGAAACGTGAAGATTACCGTCAATAAAGAAAAGAATCTAGACGTACCCATGGGGTCAACCCTGCTTAATACGCTACAATCACAGAACATATTCCTCTCATCCGCGTGCGGTGGCGGAGGAACATGCGGACAATGCCGCTGCCAGGTGCTGGACGGAGGCGGAGAGATCCTTCCGACCGAAACCGGACATTTCAGCCGCAAGGAACAGATGGCCAATTGGCGCCTCAGCTGCCAGGTAAAGGTGAAGGAAGACATGAACATCGTCGTGCCGGAAGAGGTGTTTGGCGTCAAGGAATGGGAGTGCGAGGTTGTTTCCAACAACAACGTGGCTACTTTCATCAAGGAGTTTGTGGTGAGGCTGCCCGACGGCGAGCACCTGGATTTCATCCCCGGCTCCTACAGCCAGATAAAGGTGCCCAAATACGAGCTGAAGTATACCGACTTCGCGATCGATGAACAATATAAACCGGAGTGGGACAAGTTCAAGATGTGGGACCTGACCGTCAGGAACGAGGAAGAGACCATCCGCGCCTACTCCATGGCGAACTACCCCGCCGAAGGCGATATTATCAAGCTGAACGTACGCGTGGCCACACCGCCGTTCGATCGCACAAAAAACACCTGGATGAACGTGAACCCGGGGATCGTCTCGTCCTATATATTCAACCTGAAGCCGGGCGACAAAGTGACGATGTCCGGCCCCTACGGCGATTTCCACCCCATCTACAACAGCAAGCGCGAAATGCTCTGGGTGGGCGGTGGTGCCGGGATGGCTCCCTTGCGCGCACAGATCATGCACATGACAAAGACGCTGAAGACCACCGACCGTAAGATGTCTTATTTCTACGGCGCACGCGCATTGATGGAGGCATTTTACCTGGAAGATTTCTACGAGCTGGAACGCGAGTTTCCCAACTTCTCGTTCCACCTGGCGTTAGACCGTCCCGATCCGGCAGCCGATGCCGCGGGCGTGAAATACACCGCCGGGTTCGTGCATCAGGTGATTCACGACACCTACCTCAAGGATCACGACGCACCCGAAGATATCGAATACTACATGTGTGGCCCCGGGCCAATGGCGGCAGCCGTACAGCGGATGCTCGACAGCCTCGGAGTCCCGCCGGAAATGATCCTGTTCGACGATTTTGGATAAACTAAAAAAAGGAAAAGCGCAACCCGAGCCTGATATTGAAGTTCAGCGGTTTTTCCCGGTATATCGTTTCCACTCCGCTGCTGTTCCTGAAATGGTAGGTCACACCCGGTTCGGCATAAAATCCGATGCCCTTCCACAACCGGTACTCAATACCGGCGGCGGAACTTACAGACCATTGCAGCGGTTTAACGGACAACCCTTCCTGACTACGCTCTTCAATTTTATTGTCCACAATATAATCGGTGGACAGTGTGCCTGCGACATTCTTTTCCACCATACCACCTCCGGAAACATACGTAGAGAACTTGCCGTCCCGCCAGACGGTGTAGTTAACGGTTACCGGAAGGCCCAAGTAGTGCAGCGTCTGTCGGCTGTTGTAATAATGATTATAGCTTCCCGTGCTTAGTTGCGAGGAGAGAACAGTATAGTTAAGTCCACTTGTAACGCTCCAGCTGTCGTTGAGGTTGTATTTCAGCGAAACACCCAGCGCGATCGGTTGAAAATGCTTGACATCGGTGTAGACATGCCGGTACTCTTTCCCCACAATAAAATCGCCTGGCAATCCCGAACCTGCGGCCAGCACATGCTCCTCTTCTTCCGATTTTAACCCGAATGTGGTAAAGTTGCGGTATCCGTCGTAATGTTTGGCGGAACCCGACGGCATGTTCGACGCATAAAGGTCTGTCTGCCATTTCGCGGGCTTGCCGTTACGCCGCCGTGCCGGCAAACGAAATGTCTGCCCGTCGCTAGTTTCCGGACTGTATTTCCGGTCAACACGGGGAGGAGGAGCATTTTCGGGTTCCTCCGGAGCGGCGACCTCGCCGGGGTCCCGCCCACTCACGCCGGAAACCGTATCCGCCGGCTTCGCCGTCCCTGCTGCACGCGCCCCCCTTACCGGCTCCGGCTTGCTTTCTTCGGTACGCTGCGCAAGCAGCGGCTCTTCAGCGGGAAGCGTAGCGGGAGCGGACAGTTCACGCCTGACTTGTTCAACGGGCTGAACGGATTTTTGATTTTCCTTCAACGTGTACAGCCCGATAAAAAACAAGACAATCCCTACTGCCGCTACCGCCCCGATACGCTTGTCCCACAACCGGATCCTCTCTCCAGCGACGCCTCCGGCCATCAAGGCCTGCTTGACACCCTCCCACAACCCTTTGGGAGCAGGCTCCTCGTAATGCTCCATCCGACTGCGCAGGTTGTCCTGCCATTGATTCTTCATAGTGCCATTCTATTAAACCGATACAACTCTATCTCTTGCATCAACAGGCCCTTGGCTCTGTGTAACTGCGAAGCAGAAGTGCTCTCCGAAATGTTCAGTAACGAAGCAATTTCCTTGTGACTTTTTTCCTCAAAAACATACAGGTTGAACACGGTCCGGTAACCCACGGGCAGCTTCCGGATCATCTCCAGGATCACCGGCGTGGGGATCTCGTTGAAGTCGGGCTCAAGGTCGTCTGCCAGATCGGGCAACTCCCCCTGCGGCAGGTTCATGACCTTCAGCTTACTGCTTTCCCGGATGTGCTTCAGCGCTTCATTGACGACAATACGGGCCGACCACGCTTTTAGCGATCCCGCCCCCTTGTACTCAAACGTACTTATCGCCCTGAAGATCTTGATGAAACTCTCCTGCAGGATGTCCTTCACATCCTCTTTGTCCGGGACGTAACGAGAGCATACCGCGGTAAGATACCCCGAATAAGTGTCGTAAAACTTCTTCATGGCAACGGTGTTACCGCGTACAATCTGCCGAAGAAGGGCCTGCTCTTTGTTATCGTCTCTGATCATTTACGGATGTTGTTCGGACCAGCAAAAAAATGGGGTCATCCCTTTTTATAAAAAAGGTGTACCTTTACCACACAAAGGTACAGCCTTTTGTCAATTTTTGGAACTCCCCCCGGGGTGTCCCGGCAAACCGTTATTGCAGCGGGATCACACTGCGTTCAGCAGCCACGGCAGAGCTGGCAGGCGTCGCAGCACGCGTCTTGTAGTCGAACTCCACCGATTTGTCGCCGCTAAACGATTTCCATTTCAACTTCAGCTTTACCGTATCCCCTTCCGTGTCGGGCAGGTTGTCGAGCCGGAAAGCCACCAGGCCGTCCCCGTACCTGTCACCGATATCGCCGTTAGCGTTGTGGCGGAACTCCACCTCATACGGGTTCTCGGGATTGTTGGTCGGGATAAGGTTCACGGAGTGAACAACCCGTGGATAGCCCCACGTCGTCCGGAAACGGAGCGTGAGGTAGCCGTCTTCGGCAACGGTAACCCAGTCGCGCACGATCTCTACGGGGTCGATACCGTACTTCGCGTCGTTCTCATCCCCCAGGTTGGGTGCCATCGCTTTCGTACGAATACTGTCGATCCAGTTCACGTGTACCGCCTGGTCGTACACGCCCCTTGGCTTGTCCACCTCTTCGTAGTTTACCAGCGCCCGGACCTCTTTCTCCTCAAAGGGCGAGGTGGTCAGGTTCACGGGAAGCAGCGTCGTCTGGTCGTCCAGCTGCAGAAAAACGGTCTCGTCTTCGGCATGCTTCACGGTCACCAGCGCATTGGGATACAAGCGGTTGACATCCTTGTCGTCGTCCTGACAGGACGGAAAGAGCAGGAAGCCGAACAGCATTCCCGCGGTTAAAAGTAATGTAGAACTCTTCATCGTTTTCATCGTTTTTATTGTTTTTAATTGTTGCATTCGCTTTACCCTGTAAATCCATCGAAAGCCGAAACCTTGCACGGAAACTTGTTATTTTTTCTTAAATCCTCACCCGGCGCTTACCCAGGTATTCGTTCAGCAGAATGCCGGAAACAATCAGGAGCAGGCCGCCGTAAGTGGTGAAATAGATGGTCTCACCCAGCACCGCATGGATAAGGAAAAGGGAGGCGAAAGGAGAAAGGTAGCACAACTGGTTGGTCAGTGCGGGATTGGCGGTCTTCTGCAACGCCAACCCGAAAAAGATGAACGGCACGGCCATCTCGAACAACCCCACGTAGACGGCCGACAAGAGTCCCGGCAAAGAGCTCAGGTAGACCGGAACAACGAGCGCGGCGAGCGACAGGTAGACCGAACCCGACAGAAAACTCAGGAACAACCCCACGATACCGTCCACCTTCCTGTTCCGCCGGTTAACAATCCAAAAGGAGGCCCAAAGAAACGCGCTGAAAAACGCCAATAGGATTCCCGGCTTCGACAACTCCACCCCCGCAAGGCCCTCGGTCCCCAGGGAGATCAGCGCCACGCCGCCAAACGAAAGCATCATCCCTACAAACTTGAACGGAGCGATGGGCGTTTTCTCGATCACCGCCAGCAACAAGGCCAGCAGGATGGGCCAGAAATAATTGATGGGCTGCGCCACCTGCGCCGGCAACAAGTCGTACGACCTGAAAAGAATCAGGTAATAGAGGGCGGGATTCAACAGGCCGGTGAAAGCATAGCTCCCCGCCTCCCTCAAGGTCAGCCTCCGCAACAAAGGCCATTTTTTCTGAAAGGTGATCACCCCCGCAAAAACCAGCATCGCGGTGACGGCCGACACCAGAATCAGCTCAAAGGAGCCGTAGTGGCGCAACCCGATCTTGAAGGCGGAGGCAACCGTCGACCAGCTGGCAACGGCAATAGCGGTATATAAAAGGGCTTTACTGTTTTCTTTCATTCGATCTGCTCCGAATAATCCGGCACGCAAAAATAGCGATAATTTTTAGTAACGACGCCCCCTTTTGTCCGGCGGAACCCCACATACACAACAAACAGGCTAATCTACTGATAAACAAGGTGTTCATTTTTCAGGGGAAAATATTTTGTAATCGATCACTCTTTTTTTATTTCAAATTGTAATTTTTTTTGAATAAAAACTGGAAAATATTTTGTTATTCCGTTTTTTTGCTTTTTCTTTGCAGACAATTAAAAAAACAATTTTTCCGTTTTGTCAATGAACAATCATTCTATCGCTATTCTAGTCATTTCCATTCTACTTCTGGATAACTTCAGGGGGTGAGACCGGTATATCGATATTGAAATAAAAAACAATTAAAAATAAAGAAAACCTTTCTCACCGTGTGGGAAAGGTTTTTTTCTTGTAAAAAACAACTAATTTAGATGATAATGGAACGAATTTATGTCTTTGACACTACGTTGCGCGACGGGGAGCAGGTCCCCGGGTGTCAGTTGAACACCATCGAAAAGATACAGGTGGCCAAAGCCCTGGAGCTGCTGGGGGTGGATGTCATCGAAGCGGGGTTCCCGGTATCCAGTCCGGGCGACTTCAACTCGGTGGTGGAGATCTCCAAAGCCGTCACCTGGCCCGTCATATGTGCCCTCACCCGCGCGGTGGAGAAAGACATCGAGGTGGCTGCCGAATCGCTGAAGTACGCCAAACGCAAACGGATACACACCGGGATCGGCACATCCGACATACACATCAGGCACAAGTTCAACTCCAACCGCGAAGAGATCATCGAACGGGCTGTCAAGGCCGTGAAGCATGCCCGCCGGTTCGTGGACGATGTGGAGTTCTACGCCGAGGATGCCGGACGCACCGATAACGAATACCTCGCCCGCGTGGTGCAGGCCGTCGTGAACGCCGGAGCCACCGTGGTCAACATCCCCGACACCACCGGTTACTGCTTCCCGAACGCCTACGGCGCAAAGATCAAATACCTGGTGGACCACGTGGACCTGAAGAACACTATCCTCTCCACGCATTGCCACCAGGACCTGGGGATGGCTACGGCCAACACCCTCTCGGGGGTCCTCAACGGCGCCCGCCAGGTGGAAGTGACCATCAACGGGATCGGGGAACGGGCGGGAAACACCTCGCTCGAGGAAGTGGTGATGGCCCTGAAGAGCCACAAGGACCTCGGGTTCGACACCAACATCAACACCACCAAGATCTACTCCACCAGCCGGCTGGTCTCCACGTTGATGAACATGCCCGTCCAGCCCAACAAGGCCATCGTCGGCCGGAACGCTTTCGCGCACTCCTCGGGCATCCACCAGGACGGCGTGCTGAAGAACGTGGAGACGTACGAGATCATCGACCCGAAAGACGTGGGGATCGACGAAAACTCCATCGTGCTGACGGCACGGAGCGGCCGCGCCGCGTTGAAGAACCGGCTGGCCCTGCTGGGAGTGGATCTCGATAACGGCGAACTGGATGACGTGTACCAGAAGTTCCTCTCCCTCGCCGACAGGAAAAAAGACATCAAGGACGACGATATCCTCACCCTGGTCGGAAAAGAGTCCCGCATGAACCGCATCCAGATCGACTACCTGCAGGTCACCTGCGGCGTGGGGCTGCGTAACGTGGCCAGCATCGGGCTGAACATCGCCGGGGAGCACTTCGAGGCATCGGCAACCGGGAACGGACCGGTGGATGCGGCGATAAAGGCGGTGAAGAAGATCATCAGCCGCGAGACAATCATTCAGGAGTTCCTGATCCAGGCCATCAACCGCGGAAGCGACGACGTGGGCAAGGTCCACATGCAGGTGGAGCACAACGGGATGCTGTACTACGGCTTCTCGGCAAACACCGATATCGTCTCGGCTTCCGTGGAAGCTTTCATAGATGCGGTGAATAAGTTTGTAGAATGAATAAAGACAAAACCATATGAACAAGACGCTTTTTGATAAGATATGGGACGCACACGTGGTCACCACGGTAAAAGACGGTCCCGCGCAACTGTACATCGACAGGCATTTGTGCCACGAGGTAACCAGCCCGCAGGCATTCTCAGGACTGCGGGCAAGGGGACTGAAGGTCTTTCGCCCCGGACAGACCCTGCTCACGGCCGACCACAACATCCCGACCGTGGAGCAGGACAAGCCCATCCGCGATGAGGTCTCCCGCTACCAGGTGGACACCCTCGCCAAAAATGCCCGGGAGTTCGGGCTCACCTATTACGGCCTCCGCCACTCCAAAAACGGGATCGTTCACGTGATCGGCCCAGAGAACGGGTTCACACAGCCGGGAATGACCATCGTCTGCGGCGACAGCCACACCTCCACGCACGGAGCGTTCGGCGCCATCGCGTTCGGCATAGGGACCAGCGAGGTGGAGATGGTGTTATCGTCGCAATGCATCCTGCAAACGCGACCGAAAACCATGCGCGTGAACTTCGAGGGGAAGCTCAACGACGGCGTAAGCTCAAAGGACATGGCGCTCTACATGATCTGGCAACTCACCACAGGCGGCGCCACGGGTTACTTCGTGGAGTACGCCGGGGAAGCGGTCCGCAACCTGACCATGGAGCAGCGGATGACGCTTTGCAACCTGAGCATCGAGATGGGTGCCCGCGGAGGGTTGATCGCCCCCG
This sequence comes from Proteiniphilum sp., assembly GCA_016839025.1. Taxonomy (GTDB): domain Bacteria; phylum Bacteroidota; class Bacteroidia; order Bacteroidales; family Dysgonomonadaceae; genus Proteiniphilum. Next base: position 2,295 of record JADLKK010000026.1, on the reverse strand, counting down.
ACGAAACAACTTTCAACTACATCAAGGGACGCGAGTTTGCCCCCAAGGGAGAAAGGTGGGACGAAGCGATGGCCTACTGGAAAACGTTGAAGTCCGACGAAGGCGCGGCCTTCGATAAGGAGGTCACGTTCGACGCCTCCCGGATAAAACCGATGATAACCTACGGAACCAACCCCGGGATGGGCATGCCCATCGACGGAGCCATTCCCGAGCTTTCGGCCATCGACGGAGCCGGGAAGATCTCGTTTGAGAAATCGTTGAAGTACATGGGTTTCGAACCCGGAGAAAAACTGGAGGGGAAACCGATCGACTACGTCTTCCTGGGCAGCTGCACCAACGGCCGCATCGAGGACTTCCGCGTGTTCACCCATTACGTGAAAGGGAAAAAGAAAGCCGGCAACGTCACGGCGTGGCTGGTGCCGGGAAGTTGGCAGGTCCGCCAACAGATCGAAGCCGAAGGGCTGGACAAGATCCTGGAAGAGGCCGGCTTTGAGCTGCGCCAGCCGGGATGCTCCGCCTGCCTGGCCATGAACGACGACAAGGTTCCGGCCGGAAAGTACGCCGTCTCCACATCCAACCGTAACTTCGAGGGCAGGCAGGGGCCCGGCGCACGCACCATTCTCGCAAGCCCGCTGGTAGCCGCCGCTGCCGCCGTATCGGGAAAAATAACTAAACCGTAACAATTATGGAAAAATTCAAAACAATCACATCCACATACGTCCCCCTTCCGATAGAGAACGTGGACACCGACCAGATCATTCCCGCCCGCTTCCTGAAAGCCACCACCCGCGAAGGGTTCGGAGACAACCTGTTTGCCGACTGGCGCTACGAAAAATCGGGCGAACCGAAAGCCGATTTTGTCCTCAACAACCCCGTCTACAGCGGCGAAATCCTGGTGGCAGGGAAAAACTTCGGCAGCGGGTCAAGCCGCGAGCATGCCGCCTGGGCAATCGCCGGATACGGCTTCAAGGTGGTGGTATCGAGCTTCTTTGCCGATATCTTCCGCAACAACGCGCTCAACAACGGTATCCTTCCCGTGGTGGTCAGCGAGAAGTTCCTCGGCGAACTCTTCGAATCGGTCGGTCGGGACCCGCAGACAACGGTTACGGTAAACCTCGAGGAGCAGTTCATCGGGAACAACCAGACCGGAAACCGGGAACCGTTCGACATCAATCCCTATAAAAAGGAATGCCTGCTGAAAGGGCTCGACGACATCGACTTCCTCCTCTCGAACAAGGAGAAGATCGAAGCGTACGAGAAGAACCGCCCTTACGTCTATTGAATGTATCACAAGCTTCAGTTCATCAACACATGGTAAAGCGGAAAATCGAAATAATGGACACCACGTTGCGCGACGGGGAACAGACCTCGGGCGTGTCTTTCGCAACGGAAGAGAAAGTAAGCATCGTCCGCCTGCTCATTGAAGAGTTAAATGTCGACCGGGTAGAGATCGCGTCCGCGCGGGTATCGGAAGGAGAGTTTAAGTCGGTGCAGAAGATTGCACAATGGGCAAACAGTCACGGGCATATCGACAAGATAGAGATCCTGGGATTTGTGGATGGAAACGCGTCGCTCGACTGGATCACCGCTGCGGGATGCCGGGTGGTCAACCTCCTCTGCAAAGGGTCGGAAAAACACTGCACCCACCAGCTCAGAAAGACGGCCCGGCAGCACCTCGCCGACATAAAGTCGGTCATCGCGGAAGCCAAAAACCGGGGAATGGACGTGAACGTCTACCTCGAAGACTGGTCCAACGGCATGCGCGATTCAGAGGCCTACGTCTACGAGATGATGGATGAGCTGCAACACCAGCCCGTCACCCGCTACATGCTGCCCGACACCTTGGGCATACTGAACCCCTCCGAGACCCGGACGTTCTGCGAGAAGATGATCGGCAGGTACCCCGGACTGCACTTCGACTTCCACGCGCACAACGATTACGACCTGGCGGTAGCCAACGTCTTCGAAGCGGTGAAAGCGGGAGTGAAAGGGGTTCACGTCACCGTGAACGGCCTGGGGGAACGGGCCGGCAACGCACCCGTCACCAGCATCGTCGCCCTGATCCACGACCAGCTGAAACTCGGCACCAACGTTGCCGAGGACAAGCTCTACAGCGTCAGCAAGATCGTGGAGAGCTACTCCGGCGTACGTATCCCCAACAACAAGCCCGTCATCGGCGACAACGTGTTCACGCAGGTGGCCGGGGTCCATGCCGACGGCGACAAGAAGAAGAACCTCTACCACAACGACCTCGTGCCCGAGCGGTTCGGACGTTCGCGGGAGTACGCCCTGGGG
>JADLKK010000025.1 GCA_016839025.1 Proteiniphilum sp. | reverse complement strand
TCTCATATAACCATGTTCAAAATGAAAAAATTATCCATTTTATTCAGTATTGCTATTTCTGCTCTTTTTTTATTATCTTGCAACCCTCAAGGCAAACAAGGCGGAGAGACACAGTTTTCCATCGAAGAGAACATTGCTTTTGCCAGTAACCAATATGGTTGGATGATCGCGATGCTGGAAGACTCGGGGAGAATGCTAAACCCGAAGTCATTCATCGACGGAAAAATGAAATTCATTCGCCCGCAGGAATGGACTTCGGGATTCTTCCCCGGCAGCCTGTGGTATCTCTACGAACTGACAGGAGATGAAAAATGGATAGAACCGGCAGTAAAGCAAACGGAAGCATTGGATACCATTCAATATTTCACAAATAACCATGATGTTGGATTTATGATTGGCTGCAGTTACGGCAATGCACTCCGTCTGACAGGCAATACAGCTTACAAGGATGTCATCATTCAGGCAGCCAGGTCTCTCTCTACCCGCTTCAACCCGGCCACAGGAGTGATACAATCCTGGAATGCCAATCCCCAAAAGGACTGGGAATACCCGGTTATCATTGACAACATGATGAACCTGGAGCTGCTCTTCGATGCTACGGAGTTCTCAGGGGACTCCACTTTTTACCGGATCGCAGTATCACATGCCGACAACACGATCAAAAACCATTACAGACCCGATTACAGCACGTGGCATGTCATTGATTACAGCAAAACAGATGGTTCCGTGAGACACAGACACACACATCAGGGATATGCCGACGAAAGCAGTTGGTCCCGGGGACAATCCTGGGGTGTATACGGATATGTTTTGTGCTACAGAAAAACAAAAGATCCGGCCTATCTGTCACAGGCAGAGAAAGCGCTCGATTTTATTGCTGCTCATCGCAATTATCCGGATGATGGGGTTCCCTACTGGGATTTCAACGCACCCGGGATTCCTGACACCTATCGCGACACCTCCGCCGCATCCATTCTTGCCTCTGCACTATATGAAATCTCGACATATTCCGACAAAAAGAACTACAAAGAATGGGCAGATAAGATTATGGTCAGCTTGAGCGGACCGGATTACAGGGCGGAAACAGGTGGAAACGGATTCTTTATCCTGAAACATGCCGTGGGTAGCCTGCCCCACAACTCAGAAGTAGATGTTCCCCTCAATTATGGCGATTACTACTTTTTGGAAGCCTTAAAAAGAAAAAGAGACCTGGAGAGTTAAGTACAATTAAATTTTTATACTATGCACTACTCAAGAAGAGAATTTATCAAGACAGCAGGGCTAGCCACAGCAGGAACCCTATTGGGCACACACACATCACTGGGATCGGGCGCCGTCTGGAGCTCCAACAGCAACACACTGAAGGTGGGACTGATTGGTTGTGGCGGCCGCGGTACCGGTGCCGCAGGAGAAGCATTGAATGCCGATCCGAATGTCATCTTAACCGCTATGGCTGATGCGTTTGAAGATCAGCTGCAATCCTCTTTCAACACCCTTAAAGAAAAGTATGGAGACAAAGTGCAGGTGGCGGAAAACAACAAATTTGTGGGTCTCGACGCCTTCCAAAAGCTGATCGACTCCGATGTGGATGTAGTCTTGCTGGCTGCACCACCCTGTTTCAGGCCGCAACACCTGGAAGCGGCTGTCAACGCCAACAAGCATATCTTCTGTGAAAAGCCTTTTGCCGTGGATGCACCCGGTTTACGCAGGGTGATGGAGGCAGCCAAAAAGGCAAAAACGAAAAACCTGTCGCTGGTTTCCGGATTCTGCTGGAGGTACCACCAGCCGAAAAGGGATATCTTCGGAAGGGTACTGAACGGTCAGATTGGTGGGATCCTGGGCGGCGAAGCGACCTACAATACGGGAGAATTGTGGTTCAAGGAGAGACAAAGAGGATGGTCTGACATGGAATACAAACTCCGCAACTGGCTTTACTACAACTGGCTTTCGGGAGATCACCTGGTGGAACAGGCGATTCACAGCATCGATATGTTTTCCTGGGCAATGGGCGACAAGGCTCCGCTACAGATCAGTGGAACAGGGGGAAGACAGAAAAGAACCGACCCGAAGTTCGGAAACGTATACGATCATTTCGGACTGACCTATGAATATGAGAATGGGGTGAAAATCTATTTCTTTTGCCGACAGCAGACAGGAACCACACCTTCATATGCGGTTGAGCTACTCGGTACGGATGGCAGATGCTATGTGGACTGCCGGACCGGCGAACACAAAATCACCGGAAAAAATGCCTGGAACCTGGCTGATGCAACCAAATTCACCGATGCGGAAGCATACAAGCAAACAAAGGTGCGGGGTATGTACCAGGTGGAGCATGATGAACTGTTTGCCTCCATCAGGGCAAATAAGCCGATGAACGACGGAGAATGGATGACACGTTCCAACATGATGGCGCTGGCCGGAAGAATGGCAGCCTACTCGGGCCAGACCATTACCTATGATCAGGCATTGAACGCCACAGAAGTTTTGTATCCTGAGAATATATCATGGGAAACAAAGTATGATATCTCCATTGCCATACCGGGAGTCACAGAATTTCAATAATCAGCGCTATGAAGAAACGGGATTTTCTTAAATCAGCAGCTGCCATTGCGGGGGCAACGGCAGTTTCCCCACTGGCGGCAGCGATATCGCCCTCAAGGCCTGTAACCAGTGCAACGGATAGGCCGTCAGCCGGGGGTGATGACAAACCGAAACAAAAAGTTGCTTTGAAAAAGAGCCTGGGATTCGGGATGGTCAAAGAGGAGTTGTCTCTTACCGATAAATGCAAACTCCTCCGGGATCTGGGATTCGACGGCGTGGAGCTGAACAGCCCGGTAGATATCCCTTTGGCTGAAATCCTGGAAGCGAAGGCAAAATCGGGTATCGAACTCCCCACAGTGGTAAACAAGGATCACTGGAAGAACCCCCTCTCCGATCCCAACCCAGACGTAAGGAGAAAGTGCATCGACTCGGTGGCAAAGTCACTGCAGGAGGTAAGAGCAATGGGGGGGGACACCGTGTTGGTTGTCCCCGGAGTGGTGAACGAGAAGGTCTCTTATGAGCAGGCCTACATCACTGCCCAGCAATCCATCAGGGAACTGATTCCCTTTGCTGAGGAAACCGGGATGCAGATTGCGCTGGAAAACGTATGGAACAACTTCCTGTTAAGCCCGGTTGAAGCAAAAAGGTTTGTCGATGAAATCAACCATCCGCTGGTAGGGTGGTATTTCGACATCGGAAACATATTGCGCTACGGATGGCCTGAACAGTGGATCCGGACACTCAACAGACGCATCATGAAGCTCCATATCAAAGAGTTCAGTCGCGAGCTGATGAACACAAAAGGATTGTGGGAAGGTTTTAAAGTGGATCTGCTGAAAGGGGATAACAACTGGCCGGTGGTGATGCAAGCAGTCGGTGAAATCAATCACCAGGGGGGATGGCTCACAGCTGAAGTGCCGGGAGGAGACAGGAACCACCTGAGGCAAATCTCGACACAAATGGATGAGATAATCTCATATCTCTGAAATTCAGGGAGCAATTTGATCACCCAAAATAGCACTTTTACGGTAGATGAACTTGATAGTACGCCTGTGGACTGTATGGTTATTGACGGCAGTCATCATACAGCCACATCTCAGGGCACAGGAGATCTTGAAACCGGTCACATTCAATGAAGTGACACTTGAAGATCACTTCTGGCGACCCCGCCTGAACCGGCAAAAAGAGGTGCTGGTGCCCTTTGCACTTGAGAAGACACAACCTGCGGTGGAAAACCTGCGGCGGACAGCCAATTTCCTGAAAGGGATCCCGGACGAACAGCCCTTCCCTCATCGATTTGTCGCTTCTGACCTCTACAAGGTAATGGAGGGTGCAGCCTACCTCTTACAACTGGAGCGTGATCCTGCACTGGAGAAGGAAATGGATAGAATCATCGGCATTATCTCCGAAGCGCAACAGAAAGATGGCTACAACTATGAATCCCATATCACCGGAGTGGCTAAAAGCAATCCGAAGGGGATGGGGGAAAAACCCTATTCCCATGTGCTGCACAGTCATGAGCTCTACAACATGGGCCACATGTACGAGGCAGCCATCGCCTACTATCAGGCCACGGGTAAGGATCAGTGGCTGAAGGTTGCCGAAGCGAATGCCCGCCATATCAACAGGGTCTTTTTCGAAGGGGATCCCAACTACAACAATGGTAAGCCGATCAACCAGGCACCGGGACACCAGGAGATCGAGCTGGCACTTGTCAAACTTTACCGTACTACCGGTGACACGCTCTATCTCAACATGGCAAAGAGGTTCATCGATATCAGGGGTGTAACCTACCGCCCCGGGGGGGAAGGCACCATGTCACCCGAATATGCACAGCAGCATCTGCCGGTGAGAGAGCAGACCAAGGCGGTAGGACATGCGGTGCGTGCCACCTATCTCTACTCTGGCATGGCCGATGTGAGTGTATACACAGGGGATGAGACTCTCCGGCCGGCACTAGACAGCATCTGGCACAACATCGTAGACACCCGTATGCACCTCACCGGAGGTCTGGGGGCGGTACATGGCATCGAAGGGTTCGGTCCCGAATATGTGCTGCCCAACCAGGAGGCTTTCGACGAAACCTGTGCAGCGGTGGGCAATGTCCTTTTCAACCACCGGATGTTCCTGATGGAGAAGGATGCCAGGTATATGGATGTGGCCGAGGTTGCATTGCTGAACAACGTGCTGGCCGGGGTCAACCTGGAAGGCAACCGTTTTTTCTACATCAACCCGTTGGAAGCCGATGGCATCAAACCCTTCAACCACGGGATGCGGGGACGTTCCCCCTGGTTCGGTACCGCCTGCTGTCCGACAAACCTGGCGAGGCTGATTCCACAGGTACCCGGTCTGATGTATGCTTCTACAGATGATGCGATCTATTGCTCCTTCTATGCCGGTGGAAGCACCATGCTCACACTGGAAAACGGCAATGTTCATCTGAAACAAAAGACCCATTATCCGCACAGTGAGGAGATCCTGTGGGAGGTTACTCCGGAGAGGGATAATCATCGTTTCTCCATGCATCTCCGCATTCCTACCTGGACAGGTACACAGTTTGTTCCCGGTGAACTGTATCGGTACCTCGATGAGAACCGCCCAGAGTGGAGCGTGAAGGTGAATGGTCGCAAGGTAAAAGGCAAACTGAAAAAGGGATTTCTGGAAATCAACCGTCGCTGGAAAAAGGGGGATGTGGTGGAACTGACCCTTCCCATGCCGCTCAGGCAATCAAAGTCGATCGACAAGGTGGAAGCCAATATCGGCAGGAAAGCCTTCACCCGTGGACCGCTGGTCTATTGTGCGGAAGGTGTTGACAACCACAACCGGCTGCCCAATATATTCATTCCGGAGATCACCCCGCCTGTACAGCTGACCGCCTTTGGTGAGGGACTGATGACAGGCATCCCGAAAGTGATTCTTCCGGCAAGGGAAAAGAGAGAAGCCGACACCCGGGATCTATCCCTGACACTCCTCCCCTATTACGCCTGGAACAACCGCGGCGACGGCAGCATGATGGTCTGGTTCCCGGAATCAGAGCATGTGCAGGAATATGTGGATATGCACCTGGCAACGCACGGCAAGTTCAAGGCACTGGAAGCCTCTCATACCAACCCGACCGACAACCTTGTCGCCATAGCAGACAACAAGGTACCTGCCTCGTCAAATGACAACGGTTTCAACCGTTGGACCAGCTGGGGTCAACAGGGCAAGGAGCAGTCCATTTCCATCACCCTTGAGCAACCGACAGAGATTCAAAGTGTTTCCGTATACTGGTTCGACGATGGGAAAGGGGTGAAAATCCCACTTGAGTGGTCACTTGAATATGAGTATCAAGGTAACTGGCATCCCTTTCCTCTCTACCTCACCGATGCCTATCATCTGTTCCGGGATCAGTTCAACATGGTGCATCCCGCCAAAAAGGTGATTGCAAAAAAAATACGGCTATTGATGAAACCGCAACCGGACAGTGCGGTGGGTATTTTCGAAATCAACATCGAAGAGAACAAATAACATGCAACTCAGCAAAACTGTAATCCTCTCCCTCTTCCTGGCAACAGTGATGAACCTCATGGCAGAAGTACCACAGCAGCTACAGGGAAACTACCGCAACAACAGGGCGCCACTGCTGACCAAACCCTACGTTGAGCTCCCGATTGGGGCAATCAAACCGACAGGGTGGCTGGAGCTCCAACTGCAGAAAATGGCAGAAGGGATGACCGGCAACCTGGATAGCATCTACGCCCACGTGATGGGTTCCCGCAACGGCTGGCTCGGAGGTGATGGTGATGTGTGGGAACGGGGACCCTACTGGATTGACGGATTGCTCCCCCTCGCCTACATACTGAATGACAGGGAACTGAAAGAGAAGGTGCAGCCCTGGATAGAATGGACACTGGCATCCCAGAAACCGGACGGCTATTTTGGTCCCGATACCGACAGACCCAATGAAGAGGGACTGCAACGCACCAATGCACAGGACTGGTGGCCCAAGATGGTGATGCTGAAAGTGATGCAGCAGTATTATGCTGCCACCGGCGATGATCGTGTGATTCCCTTTCTGACCCGCTACTTCAGGTATCAGCTGCAACAGCTGCCGGAGAGACCACTGGGTCACTGGACCTTTTGGGGAGAACAGCGGGGCGGTGATAACCTGATGATGGTCTATTGGCTCTACAATATTACCGGTGACCGGTTCCTGCTGGAACTGGGGGAGCTGATCCACCAACAGACACTCAACTGGACCGACATATTCCTCAACCAGGATCATCTGAAACGCCAGCACAGTCTCCATTGCGTGAATCTGGCAATGGGTTTCAAGGAACCGGTGATCTACTACCAGCAAAGCAAAGACTTCAACCAGATCAGGGCTGTAAAAAAAGCAGTCACCGATATGAGACATACCATTGCCTTTCCAACCGGTCTCTGGGCGGGTGACGAGATGCTCCGGTTCGGCAATCCCAACTTGGGATCGGAGCTCTGCAGTGCAGTGGAGATGATGTTCTCACTCGAAGAGATGCTCGAGATCACCGGGGATGTGCAGTGGGCAGATCACCTTGAACGGATCAGCTACAATGCCCTGCCAACACAGATCACCGACGACTTTTCCGCACGCCAGTATTTCCAGCAGGTCAACCAAGTGGCAATAGACCGAAACTGGAGGGATTTTGTGACACCCCACGATGATACCGATAACCTTTATGGAGTACTCACCGGGTATCCCTGCTGTACCTCCAACCTGCACCAGGGATGGCCCAAGCTTGTACAAAACCTGTGGTATGCCACTGCAGACAACGGCATTGCCGCCTTGGTCTATGCTCCCTCCCGCGTGACAGCCAGGGTGGGTGGCGGCACAGAGGTCACCGTGACCGAAGAGACAGCCTACCCCTTTGAAGAGCAGATCTCCTTTCACATCTCGTTCCCCGGCAAAAAAGCAGATAATGCCTTTTTCCCCTTTCACCTGCGCATACCGGCCTGGTGCAAGGATCCGGTCATAAGGCTGAACGGAGAGGTGATCGGGATCGATACATACCCGGGTGAGATCGTCCGCATTCAACGGGAGTGGCAGGCAGGCGACCGACTTACGCTGGAACTGCCGATGCAGCTGGAGGCAAGCCGATGGTACGACGGGGCTGCCGTCATTGAACGGGGACCCCTGCTCTATGCTTTAAAGATGCATGAGAAATGGGAGAAGAAAACAATGGATCCGGACAAGGTGAAAAAATATGGCGAATGGTATAATGAGGTACAAACCGATACACCCTGGAATATTGCGCTGGGTGCACATCAACTCCTCCCTGAGCAGATCAACGACCATTTTAGGGTGGTAAAAGAGACGACAGTAGCCAGCTACCCCTGGACAAGGGATACAGCACCGGTCACCATCAAAGGGAAAGGGTACATCATTCCCTCCTGGACCCTCTACAAGGGATCAGCCGGTTCAGTTTCCTTCTATACCCAAATGGGATCAGACACAACAGAGGAGGTGGAGATCGAGCTGATCCCCTATGGATGCACCACCCTCAGAATCACAGCGTTCCCGGTTAGAAACCGACAATGACAGCTTCAAATGCTTCATGGATCAGCCTGCCATTCAACAGTCGAATATTCAGAATATGCCATATGCAATGGCTTAGTTGTAAGAGGTATTGCATTATAACGATAAAATTGCTACTTTTACAACTTAATTCAAATACCAACCATATCTTTTAAATTATTTGTTTTATAATGACCAGCAGAAGAGATTTTTTAAAGACGCTCGGTGGAGTGACGTTGCTGACCGTTGTACCCCGCAATGTGCTGGGCAATGGCATGCTCGCACCCAGTGATGAGCTTACAAAAGGAATTATCGGTGTGGGGGGAATGGGCCGCGGGCATATTCCCTACGACAACACACGCGTTGTAGCCATGTGCGACGTGGACAAGAGCCATCTCTCCAGGGCGGCAGCCATGGTGAAGGAAAAGATCAACCTCTACCATGACTTCCGGGATCTGATCCTCGACAAGAACGTGGATATCGTCCACATTGCCACGCCGCCGCACTGGCACGGACTCATGGCGGTTGAAGCGGCGAATGCCGGCAAGGACATTTTCTGCGAGAAGCCGATGACTCGCACCATCGGTGAAGGCAAACGGGTGCGTGAAGCGATCGCGCAGCATGGCAACATCTTCCGCCTGAACACCTGGTTCCGCTTCAGAAGCAACTTCTACGGTCTGGGCACACCCGTGAAGCCGTTGAAGAAGCTGGTTGACAGCGGCATGCTGGGATGGCCCCTGAAGGTGACCATCAGCAAGCATACCGGCTTCGACTGGAAATTTTTCTGGGTGGGCAAGAACCACCTGGAGCCACAACCGGTTCCCCGGGAGCTGGATTACGACATGTGGCTGGGGCCGGCCCCCTACAAGCCCTACAATGCGCACCGCGTACACCAGACCTTCCGGGGTTACTGGGATTACGACGGCGGTGGCCTGGGCGATATGGGACAACACTATATCGACCCGGTACAGTACCTGCTGGGCAAGGATGACACCAGCCCGGTGAAGGTGGAGGTAGATGCCCCGCAACAGCATCACGACGCCGTGGGGACCTGGCGTTCCATCACCTACACCTATGAGGATGGCTGCCAAATCGTGCTCTGGGGTGGTGATTACGGAAAACCGGATACCCCCTACATCTCCGGGCCCAATGGCAATGTCTACAAGAACTTTGTTTGTGACATCCCCGACTGGCAAAAGAAACTGGCCGGATATCCCGAGCCGGTGGAACAGCACACCGATTTCCTGGAGTCGATTCACACAAGAGAGAAGTTCGCCCTGAACGAAATCAACGGACACCGCTCCTGCACCATCGTCAACATGGGCCTGGTTGCCCTACAACTAAACAGAACACTCGAATACGATCCGGTGAATGAGCTCTTCGTCAATGATGAGCAAGCCAACCGTCTGATTGACCAACCCATGAGGGCTCCCTGGAGCATTTCATCCCAAAATAGCAGGTAAAAAAATGAAACATACACGATTATTGATATTTGTACTGGGTCTTCTGTTCAATGCAGGACTACAGGCCCAGTCGCCCCAGGGCAGGACTACAGCCACCATCATTGCCGATGCGTTGGCACAGTTACCGGCAGACAACCAGAAGAATTACAACCAGATCATCGGTGACCTGGTTTCCACCGGTGAAGAGGGATTGCTGGAGTTGATCGGCAGATTGAACCCTCCCGGAAAAGAGAGCAACGAGGTGGTGGAATTTGCCATCAGTGGTTGGGGTGCCTTCGTCTCCAACAATAAGGAACAACGTGCAGTAGCAGCCGCCACTTTTGCCAGGGCGCTCAAAGAACCCCGCGACAAAGAGGTGAAAGCTCACCTGATCCGGCAACTCAGAAAAATTGCCACGAATGAACAAATTGGAACACTCTCGGCATTCCTGCAGGATGATTACCTGGGTGACGACGCTGCCCAGGCGCTGGTCAGCATTGGCTCGGAAGGAGCCAACGAGGCACTGCTGGGTGCCCTTGAAGAGGCTACCGGCGAGCAGGCCAGGCTCAACCTTGTCAACGCCCTGGCGCAATCCAACTACCAGAAAGCCGAGCCGGTGCTGCTCAACCTCCTGAACAGCAACCCCGCGGAGCCATTGCAGAGGGTACTCCTGCATGCACTGGCCAACGTAGGAACAAAAGAGTCGCTCAAGGTGCTGCGGGATGCCGCTGCCAGGAGTGGCTACACCTACACAAAGGAGAATGCCGTAGCCAGCTATATCGCATTACTGAGCAGACTGAATGAGAGCGATGCCGAACAAGTACGGAAAGAAGCCAACAAACTGGTAATGATCGCATCGAAGCAGGGAAACCAGGGATTAAGGTCAGCAGCTGCCATGCTCTTGCTCCAACAAGGCAATAAGAAAGCGACAGCCCTTCTCAAGGATGCGCTCAGCGATGGCAACGTCGTCTACCTCTCCTCTCTTCTCAATGCCTATCCCTATGAAAACGAAAAGAAGGCAAAAGCATTGCTCCTGAAAAAACTCGCTTCCAGCAAATCTCCCGGTGTACAGACAACACTTATCTACTGGCTGGCACGCCATGAGGGAACAGCGGCACTACCCCTTCTCTCCCGCTTTTTGCATTCATCCGATAACGGGGTACAGCAGGCAGCCGCATTGTCGCTCGCCGGGATGGGTGGCGACGAGGCGTTGATCGCCCTGGCAGGCCTCCTCAAAAGTGACGACAAGGAGAACGTAGCACTCGCCCGACGTGCTCTCTCCACCTTCAGGGGAGATCTCTCCTACACGCTGGCGTCCGTTTACAATGAGAGTGGCGATGAGGGGAAAACAGCCATCCTGCAACTGATTGCGGAGCGAAAGATGGAAAGCCAGTACAACCTGGTCTACAATCAGCTCTTTGGTGATAATGCTCTCATAAAGCCTGTTGCCGCTACCACACTGAAAGATGTGGTAACCGCGGAGAACCTGTCCGACCTCTTTACGCTGTTAGAACAGGCCGATACCAGACTGGTGCCTGCCATCCAACAGGCAATCAATGCCGCTCTTTCGGGGTTACCCTCCGGGGAGCAGCTTAGGCTGGTCACCGCAAGAATGGAGAACTCCCCAAACAGGCATCTCTATTACAGTGCCCTGGCAAACAGTGGGACAACAGAGGCCCTGAATCTGCTATCCAGTGCCTACAGGAGTGAAAGTGGCAACAACAAAACCGCAGCACTGGAAGCACTTACCGGTTGGAACTCCTTCGAGGTGATCTATCCCCTGCTTGATATCGCGAGAATGAGCCAGAAGAAGCAGGAACTGGAAAAGCTGACCGATGCCATCGTCGCGGCAATCGCCCGTTCAAAGGAAACAGGAGCCGTGAAATACCTGTTCCTGCGCGAAGCGATGCAGTTCGCGCAAACCGGCAAGCAGAAGAACGAGATCCTGAAACAGCTGGGCAATACCGGGCAGTACCAGGCGATGCTCTTCGTGGCTCCCTTCATGGAGCAGAGCCAGACAAGCGAAGCGGCCGCCGTGGCAGCCATGCACATTGCGCTTAACGAACCTGCCTTCGCGGGCAAGGTAACGGCTGACATTCTGGGTAAGGTGAGCAAAACGCTCAACAATCCCGATGCCGATTACCAGCGTCAATCCATCCAGAAGTATGTAACAGAGAACCCGGTAGAGGGAGGATTCCTCTCCCTCTTCAACGGCAGAAACCTTGACGGCTGGAAAGGGCTGGTGGCCAACCCGGTGAAGCGGGCAGAGATGAGTAGCAAGGAACTGGCCGAGGCACAGCAAAAAGCCGATGAAGAGGCAGCTGAGAGCTGGATCGTGAAAGATGGCGTGCTGTTATTTACCGGGAAGGGCAACAACCTCTGTACCACGAAGCAGTATGGCGACTTTGAGATGCTGGTCGACTGGAAGCTCTACGAGGGCGCGGAACCCGACGCGGGCATCTACCTGCGCGGCACACCACAGGTACAGATCTGGGATACCGCCCGTGTAAAAGTGGGCGCACAGGTGGGATCAGGCGGCCTCTACAACAACAAGGTGAACCCCAGCAAGCCCCTCAAGGTGGCAGACCTCAAGCTGGAAGAGTGGAACAGCTTCCGTATCCGCATGATCGGCGACCGTGTATCGGTATGGTTGAACGGAGAGCTGGTGACCGACAACGTCATCATGGAAAACTACTGGGATCGGTCCCAGCCCATCTTCCCCATCGAGCAGATCGAGCTCCAGGCGCATGGCAGTAAGGTTGCCTATCGCGATATTTTCATCAAAGAGCTGGAACGCCCCAAGCCCTTCGTTCTTTCCGATCAGGAAAAGAAAGAGGGATTTGAGTTGCTCTTTGATGGTACCCACATGCACCACTGGACCGGCAATACATCGGATTACATCATCGAAAATGGGGTGATGGCTGTTTATCCTGGCAAAAGCTACAGTGGCAGTAACCGCAACCTCTACACAAAAAAAGAGTATGGCAACTTCGTCTTCCGCTTCGAGTTCATGCTTACCCCCGGTGCCAACAACGGATTGGGCATCCGCGCCCCCATGGAGGGTGATGCGGCCTATCAGGGCATGGAGCTGCAGATCCTCGACAACGATGCACCCATCTATGAAAAACTGAAGATCTACCAGTATCATGGATCGGTTTATGGAGTGATTCCTGCCAAACGTGGTCATCTCAAGCCAGTGGGTGAATGGAACTACCAGGAGGTGATCGCCGACGGCGACCATATCAAGGTGATTCTCAATGGGACCACCATTCTCGACGGCAACATCCGGGAGGCCGCCAAAAACGGTACTGCCGACGGTAAGGAGCATCCCGGTCTCTTCAATCAGAAGGGTCATATCGGATTCCTCGGTCACGGATCGGTTGTCAAATTCAGAAATATCAGGGTAAAAGAACTGCAATAGCGTGATTCTTTTTCACAAAGAATCAAAAACACCATCCTGAATAGTACGGGATGGTGTTTTTTTATTCTTTTTTCCTATATTTGCGTGGGCAACGTTCTTATAAAAGTTCGCAACAATTACAAAGCCAATATAAAGCCTAAAACAGAACCATTATGTCTACAACAGCACAACTTTACTCCTACAGCCTGGCAAACAGCAGAACCTATTTGTTTGCCGCAATTTTTGTCATCGGTAACCTGTTACTGCCGCAGCTGGCTCACCTCATCCCCCAGGGCGGTTTCATATTCCTGCCCATCTATTTTTTCACGCTAATCGCTGCCTACAAATACGGCATCCACGTGGGAGTGCTCACTGCCCTGCTCTCTCCGTTAGCCAACAACCTGCTGTTCGGCATGCCCCCCTCAGCCGTGCTGCCTGCCATCATCGTAAAATCGGTGATTCTTGCCATCGCCGCGGCCATGGCTGCAAAGCATTTCGGCAAAGTGTCGATCGTCGCCTTGCTCTTCGCTATCCTGGCTTACCAGGTGATTGGCTCCGGCCTTGAATGGGCTATGTCAGGTAGCCTCTACAACGCGTTGCAGGATTTCCGCATCGGACTGCCCGGGATGCTGATTCAGCTTGTCGGTGGTTACTTCCTGCTGCAACTACTCAGGAAAGTATAGGGGAATGAGTGAGATGAAATCTTTCGACGACGTGATGCAGCGATTCCGGGAAGTTACCTTTCACGAAAAATTCGACCTGATCGTCGCCATTGCGAACGGTGGCATTATCCCTGCCGCTATCCTCAACCAACGGCTCAACTTGAGGGTGGAACTGCTCCGGATCAACCTGCGGGATCCCGCCCAAAAACCCAGGTTTGAGCGGCCACAACTGGTCTCCCCCATCGATTTCGACATCAGGGACAAATCGATCCTGCTGGTTGAAGATCGCATCAAAACCGGAGCAACCATTCGGTTTGCCCTTGACTTGCTGCAAGATGCCCTACTGGTCAAAACCTTCGCCGTAAATGGCAAGGCCGACTACTCCCTTTACGATGAAGAATGCTTCAAATTCCCCTGGATCCTATGAGAAAACTGCTTCTGTTGCTTGGCAGCATATCCCTCTCCTTCACTCCTGCGAATCTGAGCGCAGCAATATCCTCCTCCGGCGACACCATACGGTTGGATGAGCTGATCGTGACCGGCACAACGCCGGGTGTTACACTGCGCACGCTCCCCATGACTTTGTCGGTTATTGGGAGTAATCAGATTGAGGAGCGGAAAGAGCCCTCACTGCTACCACTACTGACCGAACAGGTGCCGGGGCTCTTCATCACCCAACGAGGCATAATGGGTTACGGCGTCGCCAACGGAGCGGCAGGCGGCATGAGCATCCGTGGCATCGGGGGCTCTCCCACCTCAGGCGTGCTGGTACTGATCGACGGACATCCCCAGTACATGGGACTGATGGGACATCCTCTTGCCGACAGCTACCAGTCGATGATGGCGGAGCGGGTGGAAGTGGTGAGAGGCCCTGCCTCCATGCTCTACGGCTCCAACGCCCTGGGTGGAGTGATCAACATCATCACCAAAAAAGAACGGGAAGAGGGGTTTCGCAACAATGCCCGGTTGATGTACGGAAGTTACGACAGCTTCTCGGCTGACGCTGCTACCGGATGGAAACGGCAACAGTTTTATGGCAACGCGGGGATTGGCTATAACCGATCCGACGGTCACAGGCCCGACATGGAGTTCGAACAGCTGAACGGTTATGCCAGAATGGGATATGACCTCTCACAACACTGGAGCAGTTCAGTTGACCTGAACCTCTCCCGAACCACCTCCTCCAATCCGGGGAAAGTGACCAACCCGATCCTCGACAACGATGCCGACATCACCCGTGGTGTGGGCTCGGCCGTGTTTGAGAACAACTACGCCAACAGCTCCGGTGCGGTGAAGCTCTTTTACAACTTCGGATCGCATGAGATCAACGACGGGGTTCCGGCCACTTCATCGTATATACCGCTCGAATACCGTTTCCGCTCGGACGACTTTATGGCGGGCGTTTCCCTCTATCAATCCTACGCCTTCTTTCCGGGCAACAGGATCACCGCCGGCTTCGATCATTTCCGCTTCGGGGGAAAGGCCTGGAACCGCTATCCCGATGAATCTGACAATGTCACACTTGCTGATGCAGAACGCTATTCCACTGCCGGGTTCCTCAATATGCGACAGTCTCTGTTGGAAAACCGCATTACGCTGAACGCGGGGGTACGCCTCGAGCACCATAAACAGAAGGGAGCAGAGTGGATACCGCAGTTGGGATTCACCTATGCACCTGCCTCCCACACGGTACTGAAGGCAATTGTGGGGAAGGGGTTCCGTAACCCCACCATCCGGGAGATGTATATGTTCCCGCCACAGAATGCCGACCTGCTGCCGGAACGGCTGATGAACTACGAACTCTCGCTGCTTCAGGTGATCCCTTACTACCGCCTTCACTTCGGGTTGAATCTTTTCTATATCAATGGGAACAACATGATCCAAATGGAACCGGGTGTCGGCAAGTGGGGCAACAGCGGTGAGGTGGAAAACAAAGGTGTGGAGGGCGAGCTCACCTGGCAGGCCACCAGAGGGCTCCAACTCACGGCCAACTATAGCTACCTCGACATGACCCACCCTGTCCTGGCTGCACCGGAACACAAGTTCTATGCAGGTGGCACCTACACGACAGACAAATGGAGCCTCTCATCAGGGTTGATGCTCGTCGGCGACCTCTATACATCGGTGAATCCGATTGCCGGGAAAGAGAGTTTCGTGCTATGGGACGCCCGTGCGCAATACAGCCTTCCGACAGGAGTGGACCTCTTCCTGAGAGGAGAAAATCTGATGGATGAAAGTTATCAGATCAACGACGGTTACCCGATGCCGGGCAGGACGTTCTACGGCGGATTGCAGTTCCGATTTTAATCGCTGCCGTGGTAGGTGTAACAACTCCCCATCGGCGCTGCATGGACAATATAACTTAATCGTACCAAAACAGACAAACGTATGGACAGACGCAATTTCTTACGAGCAGTAGCCCTCACAGGAGCAGCGCTCACCAGGGTAAAAGAGACAGAAGCCATGAGTATGCTGACACAATCGTTCGCAGCCGTTCAGGCTCCTGCATACGACCTGGTTGCCGTAATGGGTGGCGAACCGGAATCCATGTTCCGCAAGGCAATCAACGAGATGGGAGGAATGCACAGCTTCATCAGCAAGGGTGATAAGGTGTGCGTGAAACCCAATATCGGCTGGGATCAACCAGTAGAGATGGCAGCGAACACCAATCCCAAGCTGATTGCAGAGATCATCAAACAGTGCCTCGATGCCGGTGCGGCCGAGGTGACGGTGTTCGACCACACCTGTGACGACTGGCGCAAGTGTTACAGCAACAGCGGGATAGAAGAGGCAGCCAAGGCAGCTGGAGCAAAGGTAGTACCGGCACACCAGGAGTCCTACTACAAATCGGTCTCCCTTCCCAGGGGTAGAAGTCTCAAGCAGACCAAGATTCACCAGGCCATTGTGGATAGCGATAAGTGGATCAACGTTCCAGTACTGAAGAACCACGGCGGAGCACAACTCACCATCTCGATGAAGAACTACATGGGCATTGTCTGGGACAGGGGTTATTTTCATGCAAACGACCTGCAACAGTGTATTGCTGACGTATGCACCTACGACAAGCGACCGATACTCAATGTGGTAGATGCTTACCGTCTGATGAAGACCAGTGGTCCCCGTGGCCGGTCGCTCTCCGACGTAGTACTCTCCAAGGGTCTCTTCCTCTCGCAGGATATCGTAGCTGTAGACACGGCTGCCGCTAACTTCTTCAACCAGGCACGCGAGATACCGCTGGAAAAGGTGGGGCATCTTGCCAAAGCACAGGAGCTGGGCTTGGGCACGATGGACCTCGACAAACTGAAGATCCGCCGGGTGCGCATCTGACAGTTGCGAATCTTTCGCACTATTATAAAACCTGCGATACGATCCGGTACCCTGCACAGGATCCAATCGCTCATATCATGATGATCAACGGTCATACACTTCTTATGCTTAAAAAAACAAGACTCATCGCTTCCCTTATATTCTTTTCCCTGATCACCCTCTATTTCCTTGATTTCAGGGGGATGCTGCCCGCTCAATTGCTGTTCCTCACAAAGGTTCAGTTTGTTCCGGCATTGTTGGCAACCAATCTGCTACTCCTCTCCGCACTGGTAATCGTTACGCTGCTCTTTGGCAGAATCTATTGCTCCACCCTCTGCCCCATGGGCATCTACCAGGATATGGTGGCATGGTTCTCCAAACGGTTTCCCAAAAAGAAAAAGTACCACTATGGCAAAGCGAAGACAGCTCTCCGGTGGAGCGTTCTGGCTGTCACACTCGTCGCTTTCCTATTCGGGTTCACCTTCCTGGTGGGTTTGCTCGACCCCTACGGTGCCTACGGCAGAATGGTCACCCACCTCTTCCGTCCCGCCTACCTGGCAGGGAACAACTTGCTGGCGGAGATCTTCAGCTCCTTCGACAACTACACCTTTTACCGTGTGAGCATCTACACGCTGGGTATCTCCTCCACCCTGATTGCCCTTGCCATGTTGCTGGTGATCGGCATCCTGGCCTGGCGTAACGGCAGGACATGGTGCAACACCATCTGCCCGGTGGGTACCATCCTTGGCTTCATCAGCAGGTTTGCCTTTTTCAGAGTGAGGTTTGAAGATGAGAAATGCAACTCCTGCGGGTTGTGCAGCATGAAATGCAAGGCCTCCTGCATCGATGCAAAGAACAAGCAGATAGATCAGAGTCGCTGCGTCACCTGCTTCAATTGCGTCGAAAGCTGCAACCGGGATGCAATGAAATACCGTTTTGCACTCCCCTGGAAAAACAACAAGAAACAGGAAGTTCCGACTTTCACCTACTTGAAAGAGGCGCAACCGCAAGATCCGTCCAAGCGCCGCTTTCTCTCCGCATCACTGGTTACCGGACTGGCTGCCGGAAAATTGCTGGCACAGGGCGCTTCAAACGGCTTGATGCCCAAGCAGGATTTGAGCAGAGAGATCCCCATCGCTCCTCCCGGAGTACCGACCTTCGATCACCTGCGGGAGAAATGCATCTCCTGTCACCTCTGCGTAAGCAAGTGCCCGTCGCATGTCATCAAGCCGGCATTCCTGGAATATGGACTGGGGGGAATGATGCAGCCCAGACTCTATTTCGAGCATGGCTTCTGCAATTACGACTGCACCATCTGTGGAGAGGTATGTCCAACCGGCGCCATCCGTCCACTGACAAAAGAGGAGAAGCACCATACCCAGATGGGAAGGGTGCAGCTGATCATCGAAAACTGCATCGTCTACTACGATGAAACCAGCTGCGGCGCCTGCTCGGAACATTGTCCCACCCAGGCAGTACACATGATACCCTACAAAGGAGCACTCACCATCCCGGAAATCAGACCGGAGATCTGTGTGGGATGTGGTGGATGCGAATATGTCTGTCCCGCTATTCCCTTCAAGGCTATTTACGTGGAAGGTGTAACGCCGCAAAACCAGATACTGCTCGAAAAAGAGGAGGCAGATAAAATGGTAATAGAGGACTTCGGATTTTGAGCAGCCTTGATCAGCGTCCAGCTGTCAGCCGCCGGTATTCGGGATAGTGTTGAAGGATGTGTTTCCGGATCACAACAAGCGATTCGGAATAGCGGTTGTATACCGTTTTGGGACTAATTGAGAGCCTATGTGCCGTCTCCTCCACCGACCAGTTGTTGATCCTCATCCAGAATGCATTGCGCACAACGGCAGGCTGTGTGGCAAGAGCTTCCTGAATAATGAGTAGCAGTTCATTTTCCTCAACTTTTTCAGCGATACTTGAAAAGAAATCTGCCACCTCACTCGCTTCTTCCTGTTGATGAACAATTTGCAAACGTTTCAATGTCTTACGGTAGAGATCCAGTATGCGAAACCGCAAATGTTGCAGCATGAATACCTTCACTGAGCCATCCTCCCTGCACCTTAGAAACTGAGGATCCTCCCAGACCCTCACCCAAAAATCCTGGATCAGATCATCGGCCAGCTGCTCATCCTGTAATTCACGGTAGACAAAGCTGTAAATCATGCGGATATACCGGTCATAAAAAGCATCAAATGCCTTTTCATCCTTCCGTGCAATCCGTGCCAACAACTCACTATCTTTCCTTTTCATGCGAACATTTCCCATGTTTGCGGGTAAAGTTACAATTTTATAGGCGGAAAAAAAGAATCTGCCCGTTATTTTTTTGTGACAGGATTGTTGCAAAAATGTGAACGCCCTTAACATCTCTCACCCTGAAAATGTTAGCAGAGCAAGTGGATTAGTTATGTTTTTTTAACTCTCCCTCCCGGGAAAAAGGAACAAATGGATACGTAATACCAATATGAAACAAGAAAGAACGGGCGAAGAAAAAAAGCCGGCTGCTGAGCATTTGCAGTCAGCAGAGAGGTTGATCAGGGGGTTACTGATGAAGATAGAGCAGCAACAACTGACTGAAAAAGAAGCAAAAACAGTGAAGCGTCTGCACCATGAACATGCCAGCTCAGAGACGCACAACAACATCACCAGGAAGCAGCTAAAAAGGGCGGTTAGAAGAAACAGGCAACAACTCAGGGGCAGGGGGATTGCATCGTCTGATGCAGCAAAAAAGAGACAACACAAGAAGGTGTTCCTGGCAGGAGCAGTGACAGTGGCTGCCACATTACTGTTATTGCTCTCCCTGCAGCTGTTTTTGAATCTTACGCACAAGGGTACCGGAGAGATGCATAACAATGCGATCACGACAGAGAGTCGCTACTCCACAACGAAGCAGATGAAAAAAATCCTGCTGGCAGACGGCACCTCTGTATACCTTAATAAAGGGAGTTCACTGCTGTTGAGAAAGGGCAGATTCAATGCGTTTCTCAGGGAGGTATGGCTCGAAGAGGGAGAGGCATTTTTCGAAGTCGCAAAAGATCCCCACCGTCCATTCATTGTACACACCCCGGGTGGTATCAGCACACGGGTGCTGGGAACCTCTTTCAACATTCAAGCCTATGGAGCGCTTGACAGGCAGGTCATCTCAGTAAACAGCGGGAGGGTACAGGTGTTCAATGCGGAAAAGGAAAAGATTATACTGGAGCCCAACTACAAGGTCTCCATTTCCCGCAGCGACGGTACACTTGCCGGTGACACCACGCAGGCAGCATTGCTTTCTGACTGGAGATCGGGCAGCATCCTCTTCGAGAATGCACCCATAAAGGAAGTCTCCCTCCGGCTGAAACAAAACTATGGATTGGAACTGATCTACAAAGAGAGTCATTTCGCAAACGACCTGATTTTCTCTTCCTTCAGATCTGATACGCCGGAAAAGGAGATTCTCTCCGTTATTTGCAGGTTGTTGAATGCCAACTATACCAGAGAGGGAACAAGCATATATGTGACAAAAATCGCCAAAGAAAGAAAAACAGAAATGGAGAAGCAACCAAACTAAACAAAAGATTATGAGATCGATAACAAAAAGACAGATTGCATGGGCACTTTTCGCTCTTCTTTGGAGCGGGACTGTGATGGCCAACATCCAGTTACAAAGCACGCTTCCTGCCGAGTCGCTTCTCAGCAGGATGGAAAGACTCAATGAACTGGGCAAAGAAAATGGTCAGAAAGTATCTTACAATGCGGGCGAGTTGAGCGGTAAAAAGGTGCCGGCAGTGGAGACTGAGACGAACAATATGGAAGAGTGGCTCTACAAAACACTGATCAATACCGATTTCACCTACGAGAAAAGAGCAGACAGCCACTATCTTGTTGTGCGTGGTACCCGGACACAGGAAGAGACGGAAAGTACGCAGCAGGCAGAAGCTACCCTCGTGAGAGGATTGGTCACTGATGCCCGGTACGAACCGTTGATTGGTGTAAATATTGTGGAAAAGGGAACCAGCAACGGAACAGTCACCGATTTTGATGGTCGTTTCACGTTGTATGCTGCTCCCGATGCCATTCTGCAGTTTTCCTACATCGGTTACGAAAGCAGCGAAATTGCCAGAAACAACAGGAACGACATTGAAGTGATCCTCAGGGAAGACAGTGAGTTACTGGAAGAGGTGGTTGTTGTGGGTTATGGCACACAGAAATCCGTGAATCTGACGGGTGCCGTCGGCGTGGTCACCGCTGAAGATATCGTGAAGAGACCCATCACCAACGTATCGACGGGATTGCAGGGGCTGGTACCGGGTATGACCGTCACGGCAAGTGCCAACGGGGGACTACCGGGTCAGTCAAACGCCTCCATTCAGATACGAGGTATCGGTTCCCGCAGCAACAACAACCCACTGATACTGATTGACGGTGCCGAGGGAGACATGAACATACTCAATCCCAATGACATAGAGAGCATCACCGTACTGAAGGATGCGGCTTCGGCAGCCATCTATGGTAACCGTGCCGCCAACGGGGTAATTCTGATCACTACCAAGAGTGTCACCGGCAGGGATCGCTCTCCCCGCATCAGCATCGACACATATTACGGTAGCCAGCAACCCACCAGCATGCCCAAGATGGCAGACAGCCCCACCTTCATGCTGTGGGAGAACGAAGCGCAGGAGAATGTGGGCGGTATCCAGAACTATACCGAGGAGGATATCCAGAAGACTATTCAGGGTACCGATCCCAACTATTATGCCAATACGGACTGGATTGCGGCTACCTTTCTCAATTCAGCTCCGCAATATAGCTTCAACACCAGCATTGATGGCAAGGCTTCCAATATGGGATACCTGCTCTCCTATGGCTTTCTGGATCAGGATGGTCTCTCCGTGGGACAATCTACCAGTGCCATCCGCAACAATGTGCGTCTGAAGCTCAACACCCGCGTGGCAGAGCGCTTCGACGTGAATGCCAACATGAGTTATATCGACCGTAAGTACAAGGCCCCCAACAACGGCTTTGATGCTGCGAGTGGTTCTCTCTACAATGCGATGCGCACCCGCCCACTGGTTCCAGTGAGGTTCACCGACGGCAAGTGGGGATATGGCGGCGGACAGAGTAACCAGGTAGCCTATCTCACCGACGGAGGCAGCCAGGAGTTCTCTTCCCAGGAGTTCACGGGTAACTTTTCGGTAAAGATAGACCTGTTAGAAGGCTGGACGACAGCTGTCAACTATATCACCCGACAGTCCAACAGTTTTCGCAACGTGCTTTCCAAGACGATCAACTTCTATTATCCGGAGACCACAACCCTCTGGTACACGACCAACACCCCCAATTCAATTGAAAACAGGGATTACAGGACACTCAGCCAGACACTGTTTGCGCAATCAGACTACGAGAAGCAGTGGGGTTTGCACAATCTCAAGGCGATGGCGGGCTTTCAGCAGGAATGGCAGCGTTCCGATTACTTCAGTGCTTCGAGAAAGAACCTGATCACCGAGAAGGAGCCGATCCTGGATTTCGGTTCTCCCGACACCCAGGCCAACAGTGCCACTGCCAGCCACTGGGCTATGCGTTCCGGATTTGGGCGCATCAACTACAACTACAATGAACGCTATCTGCTGGAGGCCAATCTCCGATATGACCTCACTTCACGGTTCATCAAGCAGAACAGAGGTGAATGGTTTCCCTCCTTCTCTGCCGGATGGCGCATTACGGAAGAGGAGTTCATGGAACCCACCCGCGACCTGCTGGACCAGTTGAAGATAAGGGGGTCATGGGGGATACTGGGGAACCAGTTCTCCACCGGGTCGGACAACTACCCCTATCTTTCCCGCATCGGCGTGGTGACAGTACCCACCATCGGAGGCGTCTCCAACGACGGCTATGCCGAATCCTACATCGGCAATCCCAATCTCTTGTGGGAAATGTTACATACCACCAACATCGGGGTAGATCTCAACATGCTGAACAACCGCTTCACCTTCAATGGCGATTACTACTTCCGGGAGACACGCCGCATGATTTACCAGCGGGAGCTGCCCGGTGTGGGTGGTTTTCCTTCTACCATGGATGAAAACGGGGGCAAAATGGAAAATCGAGGCTGGGAGATCCAGCTTGGCTGGCGAGACCGGGTAAACGATTTCAACTATGCATTTACCGCAACGCTGGCAGACGTGAAGAACAAGATCACAGAGTGGGAAGGGGAAATCATCGGCAGCACAACCATCACCAAGGTAGGATACAGCAACCAGTCGTTCTATGGTCTTATTGCGGACGGTATTGCGATGCCCACCGATTTCAAAAACTTCAACCCCTTTACAGGCAAGTATGAGAATCCCTTGTTTCCCATCCTCGCAGGTGATGCAGGACTGGTACAGCCGGGAGATATCAAGTACAAGGATCTGGATGAGGATGGCGCTATCGACCTGGATAACGACCGCGATGTGTTGGGCAGCTCCATTCCACGGTACACCTACTCATTGAAGGGCGACATGGATTACAGGGGGATTGACTTCAGCTTCCTGTTACAGGGAGTGGGCAAGGTGGATGGTTATATCTACGGACCGGCACGACATGCTTTCACCGATCAATCGACCTACCCCCAGTGGTTCCACGAAGGAAGGTACCAGGCTTCCAATCCGAATCCGAAAGCCTCCTACCCCCGTTTCACCTACAACCAGAGTTACAACCAGCGGTTTTCGACCTTCTGGATGGAAAATGCCTCTTACCTGCGGTTGAAGAACATCCAGATCGGGTACACCATTCCTCCGCGCATCACACGCCCATTGCGTATCGACCGCTGCAGACTGTATGCATCGGCAGATAACCTGCTTACCCTTACCAACTACTTTGAGACGGCTGATCCGGAAAGACCCGTTCAGGCGGGTGGAAACTATCCGCAAATCAAGACCTATGTGTTTGGGATCAACATCACCTTACATTAATAAATTCTAGATATATGAAACGAGCAATTCATACCCTGACCATATTTATGATACTCCTTTTCCTTTTCTCATCGTGTAACGATCAGTTTCTGGAAAAGGCGCCCCTCGATGAACTGACGGATGAAAATTTCTGGCAGACGGAGCTGCAGGTCAAAAACGCAGCCAATGCCTGTTACTGGGCACTCATTGGTAAGGATTTACCCATTAACCTCTCCGAGGGACTCAGCGACAACGCTCCCTGGTATACCATGACCAGCTGGCGGCAGATCGGCAGTGGACTCTACGGATCCGATTTCAGTCTGCTCAACACCCGCTACCGCGATAGTTACAGACAACTAAGGCGTTGCAACCACTTTCTCAACAACTACGAGAGAGCCACAGCTGTAGACGCCGAACTCCTGGAACAATATGCGGCGGAGGTAAAGTTTCTAAGGGCTTTTATCTACTACTACCTCACCTGCTTCTGGGGAGATGTACCTTTTGTCACCACCACTGTCAGCGCGGGGGATGAGGAGCTGACTGCACCCCGCACCGAACGAGCCGTGATCGTAGATTTTATCCTGAAGGAGTTGCGTGATGCCGCAGAAAAGCTACCCCCCTACATCACACCGGGTACCGATAAATTCGGCCGCATATCCGGTGCAGCCGCCAAAGCAATGGAGTCGCGCGTAGCGCTACAAAATCACAGATGGGAGGCAGCCCGCGATGCGAGCAAGGAGCTGATGCCAGGTGGCAGGTTTGCCTATCACCAACTATACAGTACCGGTCGTCCCGAACAGGATTACTTTGATCTCTTCACCTTCGAGGGAAGAGCATCCCGCA
Source organism: Proteiniphilum sp. (assembly GCA_016839025.1). Classification (GTDB taxonomy): domain Bacteria; phylum Bacteroidota; class Bacteroidia; order Bacteroidales; family Dysgonomonadaceae; genus Proteiniphilum. The sequence continues at coordinate 4,677 of JADLKK010000025.1, read as the reverse complement.
ATCCCAACAACCTGGAACCTATTCTTTCCTACGTGTTCAACTTCAATTTACCTGCCCCTACCCGTCACAACCTGAGCAGGGAGTTGCAGGTGCCGGATCAGATCATCCGCTTCAACCCAACCCAATCCCTGATAGACAGCTATCTATGCAGTGACGGATTACCCATTGAGAAATCCCCCCTATACAAGGGAAATGGCACCTATACACCTGCCTACAGTGCCTACGACAGCCTTTTCGTGAACCGGGATCCCCGACTGAAACAATCGATCGTCTACCCTGGCTATGACAAGTGGTACGGACGGGAAGATGGCAGGGGAACATCCAATCCTGCAATGGATGCATCCAAAACCAACATATTCCGCTCTCCCAAATTCAATAACGACGGTAAGGGAGCTGTCACCTACACCGGCTACTATGTGAGAAAATATTGTGAACCGTCAAAGGTACCTGTCTACAACCAGGATGACAATGACATCATATTTATCCGATACGGAGAGGTGTTACTCAACTATGCCGAAGCGATGTATGAACTGGGTGCGCTGAACCAAACAGTTGTCGATGAAACAGTAAATCTGCTCCGCGACCGTGTAGGCATGAAGCGGATGAACCTGGTGGAACTGGCTGCCAATGGATTGGATCTGAAGGAGGAGCTGGAACGCGAACGTCGGGTAGAGCTGTTCATGGAGGGACACCGCTGGTTTGATCTGCTGCGCTGGAAGCAGGGCTACAAGCTGGGGGTAGACAAAGCTGAATCAGCGGCACGCCAGGAGATGGGCATCCAGAAAGGTATCCGCAAAGATTACGCCTATGATCCCTCCGTGTTTGCCTCAAGCACCAAGTTTGACAACAATGGCTATTTGATCTTCGATGACTCACGTCTATTTGAGAATCCCAAAAACTATCTCTGGTCACTGCCTTTCCGCCAGATGGAGCTGAACCCGAATCTAAGACCCAATAACCCTGGCTGGGAAGATTAAAAACAGAATGAAGATGAACAGACATAAACTACTTTTGTTTCTCTTATTGTTTGCCTGTGTCGGTATAACCAATGCTCAGACCATTAGGCTGCTCAACATGAATGTGAGGATGTCAGGTCAGATGGTGGGCTACAACGTTACACCCTTCGCAAATTATATCAAACCATATGATCCCGATTTTGTAACCCTCCAGGAGGTTGACTTCCGGACAGAAAGAAACGGGAGAAAAGATTTCACGAATGAACTGGCAGCTGAACTGGGATACTTCTCAGCCTTCGGCTATGCGATTGAATACCAGCAGGGAGAGTATGGGGTAGCCATTCTCTCCAAGTATCCCATTGAGAAGATAGCAAACAACCGGCTCACCGGCAACCCGGCAGAGATGAAAGAGTCCCGCACGGTACTCTATGTCGATGTCATTGAACCGGAATCGAAACAGAAGCTACGCATTGCAGTGACCCATCTTGATCACTCAACCGATGGTGTACGCAGTGCAATGGTACAGCAACTCAACGGTGTCGTCGGCGCGGCACATCCCGTGCTGCTGGCTGGTGACTTCAATGCACATCCCACAGAGTCCGCAATTACCACAGGTATGTCTTCATGGCAACGCATCTGTAACAACTTTGCCACTTTTCCAGCAAGTGCCCCAAAAAGCAAGATTGATTACATATTTGGCAAACCTGCGGGTCGTTGGAACGTTGTAACGTTTGAGGTACTGACCAATACAGCTTCATTTACCGATCACTGTGCAATGCTCACAGAAGTACAATTATCAGAATAAACAAAATGAACCGTATAGCAAACCATATTTTTTCGTCTCTTCTATACCTCTTGATTGCTTCTTGTGGGAGTGATGTACCATCCCACACGGATGAGAAGGATGATCCTTCAGCCGTGTGGGACAAAAGCCGCACAGTAGGGATCACTCTCTATTCCGATCTGAGCGGTAACAATCCCTTCACCGTGTCAGCCTACAACGAGACAGCATCGGCACTGAAAAAGGATGGAAGCCACCTTCAGGTACTGGATAAGGCCAACGTGCGGTTTGCAGATCCACGCACCCACCCCGGGGTCAGGATCGCAGTGTTGGCGGAACGCTTCCCCATTTTTGTTTCCACATCGGTCACCAATGAACATTTCATGGGCAGTGTGCAACTCTTCAGGAAAACGGTTCCGCAGATGGAGCTTGTTCCCGTCACCGAAGAATGCCGGTTGATGAAGACAGCAGTGGAGATCAGACCTGGACTGAAAACAGAGGTAATGCTGGCCAGTTTTGACCAGACACAACAATTCACATCCTCCCTCCCAGAATTGAAGAAAGCTGTTGACCAGTCAGTGCTGATCATCGGTACACTGCGCAGGGATCAGTTGTCACAGTTCAGAAATGTCCTCTCAAACGGTGGATTATCAGAAGCCAATAGTGAGTTGACAGTGGTTGAGAACAGCAACGGAAACACTCCCTACTGCATTTATCTGTTGGGATCGAAGAGATGGAAATTCAGGAAGATGACGGAATCAAATCTGCAGGGAACCATCAGATGTTTTCTGCTGGAGACAGAATATTTGAAATAAGGAAAAAAGATACAAACAGATTAAAACAAAAAAATATGAGACATGTGAAAAGGATTCTTCGCACGCTGGCTGCTTGCTCCATGCTGCTGGTCTGGGGTTGCGGCGATGAGCCGATGGCGGTCGACTACACCGACGACAATGCCTATCCGCCACCCGTGATAACGCTTGCTTCTACCTCCCTGGAAACGGCTGAGTACAGGAAGAACGAAACCGTGGGAGGAAGCGTTCAATCGGAGAATGGGCTACGGGACCTCTACATCACCTTGTTGAAAAATGGCACAGAGGGGTATGAAGAGATCAACAAGAACTTCAGGGTATACCACACGTTTGAAGGTTTCCCCGAGAACCAGGAATTTTCCCTTGAAATCAATATCAGCGACAAGGAGAGCGTAGCCATCGGGGTATTTGCTACCGATATTTACACCAAGAGAACCGTTGCTCCTCTCCCGATCCAGCGCCTCAAGGGTATTCCTCCGGTTGTGACACTCACTCCCAATCAAATTGACGCGGTTGAGCTAAACGGTACTGTGCATATCAGTGGAAATGCGTCATCGCAAGTGGGATTACAATCGATTGTCTATGCTCTTGCCCGCAAATCACCCTATCTGGAACTTGGTGATCCGGTATCTATTGCTGTATCACCAACCGAAAAAGAGAAATCCTTCAGTTTTGAAATGGCGGTAGACGATGAGCGGGCAGATGCCATCGCGGTGATCGTTACCGATGCCGATGGGTTTAAAGAGACTGCTTTCATTGACATTGTCACCATCACCGGCATACCAGAAGGAAGGGCACTCATATTCGAGAACATCGAAATGGCAGCCGAATGGGAGAACCCGATCAATCCCTCGATGCCCTATATCTTCTCATTTGAGGGGCTGGTGGTGAACGGCGTACTGAAAAATGTGGTATCCCTCAACGATCTGGTTACCGCCAGCAGCGGCAAGATCGATTTTGCCTTTGTCAACTTCTGGCGCAACAGCAGCCTGGTGGTGATTGCCAATCGTGGACTGGGATTTGCCAGTGCAGACCGTATCACCGGTGGCACGGTGGGTCGCCAGGTTGATGCCCCCTGGCTGACGCTTGGCATGAATGCAACCTTCTTCAAACTTATTCCACCGGAGATGGCACAGGAGATGGAACTGGATGATTTCTTCGATAACACCTACGGAAACTGGGAGACCTTCCAGGAACTGGACAAGCTCTCCACCTTTGTCACAGGCACGGGAAGCGCTGACAAACAGCTGCTCCAGCGTCTGGATGCCTCTTCCGACAGGACAGGTACCGCCAGATTACAAATTGTTGATGGCAGCTACATTGCTATCCGAAGACAGTACGATGGCAACACCAAATATGGGATCATTAAGGTGGAAGATGCCGTGGATGATTCACCGGCGCTGAATGACCAGGAGAAAATCCTGGGGGTCACCTCAGAACCCGGAAAATCGCAATATTACCGTGGTCCGGATCTAGAAGGGTTCGAATATGTGGGTGTAACGAAACTCTACGGTAAAAAAACTGTTCTGAAGATTATTGTGCAACAATAGAGATCTTGTTTGATTCTTTATCTTGATATGGGATTAAGAGTCTGTATCATCTTTGAACCCCAAAATGAACTGCTCATTTGGGGTTCACTCTTTCTATAACCAGAAATAATCCACAATGTACGGGATAGGACACTCATCTGGAATATCCTACCGATTGAGTCAGCAAGACCTCTTGTGTAGGATCAAGTCCCAATAGTGTATGCAGCTTATCCTTACCGAACATACCCCGCACAACAGAACCAAGGCCCTCTGAGGCACAGTAGAGGTAGATGTTCTGTGATACGAATCCGCAGCCGGCCCATAACAAATTGGACAGCTGTTGCAAGGGATAATCCTGGAGCGATTTGCACACCCGATCAACGACCTTGTCAAAATTCCGCTCATCCATTCTCGCATCCCGAAAATATTTCTGAATCTTTTTTTCATCTCTTGATTTCCGGTCGGGATCATAATTCTCCTGAAAGATAAAACCATAGGCTTTGTTTCGCTATTCCTCCATCATCAATGACAACGGATCGGAGAGGTAGCCCATCACCCTTGCGAGGAAGCGGGTGGTCTCGCCGCCATCCACGATGCGG
>JADLKK010000154.1 GCA_016839025.1 Proteiniphilum sp. | reverse complement strand
GTATCGGAATAATTGCTATTTTTGCATTCCCGAATCGTTAGCTCAGCTGGTTTAGAGCGCTGCCTTGACAGGGCAGAGGTCACTGGTTCGAATCCAGTACGGTTCACACACACAAGAGGGAAGGTCCACCATCCGGGTGAACCTCCCCTTTTTTTGTACCCCTACGGAATGAGACGTGTAATTTCACTCCCAACGAACCTATTTCCCGCCTGTTTCGAGCCCCTCCAGCCAGCGGTCCAATTCCAGGAAGAACTGCTTCTTGTAGGGAAAGGTGTCGTAGTTGCCAAAGCCGTGCCCCCCGGTAGGGTAGAGGAGGAAGGTGACCGGCCGGTTGTGCCGCGTCATTGCCTCGGCGTAGCGCAGGCCGTTGGCGGGTGGTACCACCTTGTCGTCCGCGGCGAAGATGATGAATGCCGGCGGTGTCTCGCTATCCACCCGTTGTTCGTTCGAGAAGTGGTTTGTCAGCTCCTGCGACGGATTCTCGCCCAGCAGGTTCCTGCGCGACCCGGCGTGGGTGAATGCCGGATCCATCGTGATTACCGGGTAGAGCAGAATCTGGAAGGCGGGCCGTTCCGCTGTCGGTGCATGGGTGGCGTAGGTCGATGCCAGGTGTCCTCCGGCTGAGGAGCCCATGATGCCAATCTCTTCCGGGTTCACCTTCCACTCCGCCGCATGCTCTTTCACGAGATTGAACGCCGCCTGCACGTCGACAAAAGGAACGGTATGGTCTCCCTGCGGCATGCGGTATTTGAGCACTCCGAAGGCGATCCCCTTGCTGAGGAAGTAGTCTGCCCAGTCGAACCCCTCGTAGAAGACCATCAGGTTCCTGTAGCCTCCACCTGGCAGTGCGATCACCATCCGTCCGGTTGCCTTCTCTGCCTTCGGGAGGTAGATGCGCAGCGAGGGTGCGGTGAGCCCTTTTTTCGGGTCCTCATCCGCCGCAGGAATCTCCTTCACAGTGCTGAGCGGGTATTCCGTGAACTTCGGTTTCTGCGTCAGCCGTTCCAGAATCGCCCTGCCCCAGAAGGCTCCCAACTCCTTCGCTCCCGTCACGTTGGGATGGAGCGAGAAGGTACCTGCCTTACCCTCCTCGGTGAAGAAAAGATCGCTCTTTCCCCGGAAGTGCTCATAGGCCAGCGTGTCGCCGAGGAAGAGTTGGCCCGGGCGGGTCACCGCGTACTCCTCCTCCAGCTTCTTCAGCACCGGGAAGTAGCTATTCAGTCTGTCAAGACCCTCATGCAGGTAAGAAGAGTTGTTGTGGGTGTTGGGGCTGTACCATATGGGGCGGTGCAGCAGGATCATCGCCCCGGGGTAACGCTCCAGCAGGGCATCGGCGATCGCTGTGATGTTTGTCTGGTACTGCTCCGGATGCACCGGTGCCCCAAGGGGACCCCTGATGGCACTGTCGTTGGTGCCCAGCATCACCGAGAAAATCAGTCGTGCCCCTCCCGCCTGTGCCGCGTCAGCAGCCTTCAGTACGTTGCCGAACTGGGTCCCTTTGCCGGGAGGAAGTCGACGGTGGTCTTACCGCTCACGCCGCAGTTGGTGAATCCGAAGGGGAGGTCACTTTGTGTCGACAGCCAGGACATGGTCTGTGCCGGTGGGGAAGAACTCTTCGGATCTTCCAGGATCACCCCCTGTGTGATGCTGTTGCCGATGAAGATGATGTGTCTCTCCTGAGCCGTCAGTGGGCTGAATGCAACAAGGAGAAAGAGTAGGACAAGTTTTTGAAATTTCATTGTGTGATATTGATTGATTCGATCATTGTTTCCATTTACAAGTTTAATGAAAATAATCGGAACCGACAACCAAAAATCTTACCGCTTCGGATTGCCCCTGCTACACGGCGGAGTGGGAGATGCGGGTGCCAGCCTGAAGCACCCTGAACAGATTGAACGGGTCGCGCCCCCGGCGGCGGCTATGCGATCTCGATCGTGCCGGTGGAATAGCTGTTGGCCGTTTCCCTGTCGCGCCACTGCATGGGGCTGCATTTCATCTCCTGTGTGAAAGCCCTTCCGAACACGGAGGGGGAGCTGAAACCCGACATTTCGGCGATCCGGGTGATCGTCAGGTCGGGTCGCGTGATCAGCAGTCGTTTGCTTTCAGCAATCCGGTAGCGCATCACAAACTGGTAAAAACTCTCGTTGTAGCCCTCGTTGAAGAGTCGTGAGAGGTAACTGCGGTTCAGCGGTAAGATCTCCATTGCATCGATCAACTTAAAATCTTTGCGCAGATGAGGTTTCTCGGTTTCCATCCATTGCTCCAGTTTCTCCCTGTATTCCGGGAGTTTATTGGAAAAGAGGGACTTTTTGCCTGAATCCTGTTCCGGAATCACGATCAACCCCGTCTCACCCTCCTTGCACAGGCATTCCTTGTCACAGGCGACAATCTCATCGATCACGGCTGCTGTTTCCTTCATGCCAGCCTTGAAATAACCCTCGGGATAGGGATTCTTCTGAAAAAAGACCCGGTAGAACGCATACAGGAAGAAGGAGAGAAAAATGATGTTGTGCGCCAGTACGCTTCGGGCGTCGTTACTGAATACCACCACCAGGCATGAGATGGTAATCACGAGATTGCCGAATATGTAATCCTCCAGCCATCTGCTGTCAATGTGCTCCATCGAGGCGTAGTTGTTCTCGCACCACTCCCTGTAATTGTTCCGGTAGCGGAGCATCACCATAAGGCCGAAAACCGGATAAAAAAGGATGAACAACCGTAGCCATACGGTAATATTCCAGAACCCCCGGATCAACGAGCTCCAGTCATCGATCACGGGTATCGTCACGCCAAGAATTCTCGTTGCCACCAGATAGACTCCCAGGATCAGGATGGTAGGCAGAAAGAGGATGGTTGCCCGTTTCAGGGTGAGCCATCCGGGACGAAAGGCCTCAATGGGATAGAGGAGGAAAAAATAGGCGAAGAGGTTTCCGTAGACCAGCATGGGAAAAGACATGTACCTGTATTCCACCACACCGGCATATCCCGCGGTCAGTCCCCTGGTCAGGGACAGCAGGTTGGTGATACCCACCGAGAGCATCAGGAAGGCGAAGAACAGGTCAGCCCGTACCCCCTTTTTCTTTCTCATCAGCACGAAGAAGCCGCTCAGACAAAGGAGACAAAGCATCGACATGACCGAATGCCGGACATAGCGAAAGGTTTCCATCTCGGTTTGCCTGGAGCAATGGTGCCCGATCGCTACCAGGAGTAACAGCGTACCATACACAATCGTTCTTTTGTATTTCGACAATTTCGACAGGGGATGCACCCATTCATTCATACACAATAGACTATTCGGCATTGATTGATTTCGTTAGAAGATGTAAAGATAATACTACGGTTGAAACTACCTTCAGGGTATGGGATCCATAGCGCGCAAAAATAGGGATTATTTTACCCGGTGCAAAACATAATTTACCCGGCGCAAAGAGGAGAGCATCTCCTGGGTGGCGTTGGAGAAGGCATGCTGGTTAGGGCAGCGATACTTTTTCTTCGTGACGACCAGGCTTGAATTGACCCAAAGCAAATGATCCCGGCAACAGGGTTCAATTTCTTTTATTGAGGGAAAAGATAATTTCACGCAGGGCAAACGGCTCCTCGCAAAGCGGCCCTGGGAATTGTATACCTTTGCGCATGATCCTTTCTGAGGGGATTTTCTTTGGATTAGCGGAAGCCGAAAAGCTATATGAGTAGGTATTCATTTTAATACATTTTTCAATTATGAACACAAAAAAACTTAT
>JADLKK010000153.1 GCA_016839025.1 Proteiniphilum sp. | reverse complement strand
AACGGATTCTTCATGGGTTATGCCTTTTCTTCAATATTAACCTGGGTGAGAATGACCACTGCTTGTTTAGTTCTCAACGGGATTTCAATGATATGAGTTAACTTTGCATCATTTCAAACTATTGTCAACTGATTCAAGCAACGAATTTACGAAAACATTTCTGCTTAACCTATCAATTCTATGATCCAATTTATTCTATTTCTCTCGATTTTCCTTTGAAATTTCTTTCATCACCTGGAAAAACAAGACTGTTGTTGAATACTAAAATGAAAATTACTGAGTTTGAACAGCGGGCCAATTATCTGATTCTTGTTTTGCCATACCCTCGTCTCGCTCGGTACTGGTTCTAATCTCGTTCTAATCTCGTTCTAATATGATTCTAATATAGTTCTAACAGATTAGACTCAGTAAAGAGTTAAATCAGATTCAGTGTATGTCAAAAACAACCCAAAAAGAGGAGTTGAAGCTGCTCATGTATCCCTAACGAATCATTGAGATTGTGATGGTACTGAAACTATTTTACTCTTTTACATTACGATGCTTCATTTTCCATCAATTACAATTACAGCAAATGGAGCCAAAACAGACCCTGCTCGGCATGACGCTCGCCGAAATCACCGAAAACGTCACGGAGCTGAACCTCCCCAAGTTTGTCGCCAGGCAGATCGCCGACTGGGTTTACCTGAAACGGGTGAAAACCATCGACGAGATGACCAACATCTCCCTGAAAAACAGGGAACTGCTGACTGAGAGGTTCGAGGTGGGTCGCTCGGAACCGCTCGATATCAAGAGATCGGTCGACGGCACCCGCAAGATGTTGTTCAAAACTGCCGGTGGCAAGTTCATCGAAACAGTCACCATCCCCGAAGATGATCGCCTCACCATCTGCGTCTCCTCACAGGTGGGCTGCCGCATGAACTGCGACTTCTGCATGACCGGCAAGCAGGGATTCCACGACAACCTCACCGCCGGGGAGATCCTCAACCAGGTCTACTCGGTACCCGACTCGGAGCAGATCACCAACCTGGTCTTCATGGGCATGGGTGAACCGCTCGACAACTGGAAGCAGGTGAAGAAGGCATCGGAGCTGCTGATGGCCGACTATGGCCTGGCCTGGAGCCCCAAACGGATCACCCTCTCCACCATCGGCCTCACCTCCAACCTGAAACGATTCCTCGAGGAGAGCAGGTGTCACCTGGCGGTCAGCCTCCACAACCCGATACCGGAAGAGCGGCTCGCCCTCATGCCGATCGAACGGACGGCTCCCGCCGCCTCGGTGATCAACCTGCTGCGCGACCAGGACTGGAGCCACCAGCGACGCCTCTCATTTGAGTACATCATGTTCGACGGGGTCAACGACACGCTGCTCTACGCGCGTGAGCTGACCAAGCTGCTGGCCGGCCTCGATTGCCGCATCAACCTGATCCGCTTCCACGTGATCCCCATGAGCAAGCTGCGCCCCTCTTCCGAGCAAAACATGATCAAGTTCCGCGATTTTCTCACCGCCAAAGGATTCATCAGCACCATCCGTGCATCGCGGGGTGAAGATATCTTCGCCGCCTGTGGCATGCTCTCCACCGCTAAAATCGGAAAAAGCTGACGTTTCCATTTCATTTCCACGCAAATAATTGTATATTTGCTTGGTGAATATGCAACCAAGAGACCCATTAAAAAAATATCTTATGAAACATGCAGCTATTACCCTCAGTTTCATCGCCTCATTGCTGTTGCTCTTTTCCTGCAATGGTGCAGGCAGCTTTATGAACGCATCGGGATCGACCAACGAAATGCTGGTAGTGATGGATGACACCTTGTGGGAAGGAACAGCCGGCAAAGCGCTCTTCGACGTGCTCAACAGCAATGCGAAGGGCCTGCCCCAGCCGGAACCCAACTTCAATATCCTGCAAATCGCACCGGAAAATTTTACCCGCACCATCCGAATGGCGCGCAACGTGATCACACCCGATATATCCACCATCTACAGCACCTCCAAATTCACGGCAGAACTCGACAAATATGCGATGGGGCAGGTAATCATGACCATCCAGGCACCCGATACCACCACCTTTGCCGCTTTTGTGACTGAAAATAAACAGAGCCTTATTGACTATTTCGTCACCAAGGAGCTGGAACGCAATGGCAAATTTCTGAAAAGTCAGATATCCGACCCATTGTCACGCGCACAACAGGTCTTCGGCATCAACATCCATTTCCCCAAGGGACTGACCAATGTGACCGAGCACCCCAACTTCTACTGGGCAACCAATAATGCACCCCAGGGCCGTAAGGACATTGTCATCTACCAGTTTCCCTACACCACTGAGACGGTGTTCGAGAAGGACTCGCTGATCGCCATCCGGAACCACACGCTGGGAAAATATATCAAGGGATCATTCGACTCCGAGATGACTACCGCCACGATCTACCCGCCCGATTACCGCCGTATCGAGGTGGATGGTATCTTCCGCGCCGAGCTGCGTGGACTATGGGAGATGACCTCCGACATGATGGGGGGACCCTTCGTGATGCAGGCGTTCGTGAACGACAATACCGGTATGGTGATAGTGGTGGAGACATATGTCTATGCACCGGAGAGCAACAAACGGAACCTGATGCGTAACCTGGAGGCTACCCTATATACCATCAGCCTGCCGCAACATGAAGGGGTGGAGATCGTTTCGTAACATCGTTTTTTTTACAAGTAGGATAAATCAATATACATGTCAGATAGTTTAAAAGTGGGCATCACACATGGTGATGTCAATGGTATTGGATACGAGATCCTGATCAAGACCTTCTCCGACACGCGGATACTGGAGCTATGCCAGCCAGTGATCTACGGGTCCTCACGGTCTGCCTCCTGGCACCGCAAAGCATTCGACGGCGAAACGGTCAATTTTCATATCATCTCCCGTGTGGAGGAGGCTCAGGAGGGAAAGGTGAATCTGGTCAACTGTGTGAAGGAGGAGATCCGTATCGAACCGGGTACGGCGACCGCAGAAGCGGGTCAGGCGGCCTATATGGCACTCGACCAGGCCACACGCGACCTGGAAAAGGGGAAGATTGACCTGCTGGTAACCCTTCCCATCAACAAGGAGACGATCCAAAGTGATCTGTTCCGCTTTCCCGGGCATACCGAGTTTCTGGAAGAGCGTTTCGCCCAAAAGGGAGAGAAGGCGATGATGATCCTGGCGTCGGAGATGATCAAGGTTGCACTGGTGACCACCCACCTCCCCCTGTCGGAGGTACCCGGACGACTCACCAAGGAGGGGATCCTGGAGCAGCTGAAGGCACTCGATCACACCTTGAAACGCGACTACCTAATCGAGCTGCCCCGCATCGCCGTGCTGGGCCTCAACCCCCACGCCGGTGAGAACGGGCTGCTGGGAAAAGAGGAGCTGGAGATCATCGCTCCGGCCGTGAAGGAGGCACAGGACCAGTGGATTCTTTGTGCCGGCCCCTTCCCTGCCGACGGCTTCTTCGGCTCGGGACGCTTCAAGGAGTTCGATGCCATCCTGGCCATGTATCACGACCAGGGACTGATCCCCTTCAAGACACTTGCCATGGATGCCGGGGTCAACTTCACTGCAGGATTACCCATCGTGCGCACCTCCCCCGACCACGGCACCGCCTACGACATTGCCGGCAAGAACCAGGCCTCGGAAGAATCGTTCCGCCAGGCTATCTACATGGCCATCGACATCTGCCGCAACCGGCGGTTCTACGACGAGGCAAGAAAGAACCCGCTGAAAAAGATGTTCTTCGATCGCGGCCGCGACGA
>JADLKK010000152.1 GCA_016839025.1 Proteiniphilum sp. | reverse complement strand
AGACTATTATCCGATCCTCACTACCTACGAGAAGACAGGGGAAACATCGGAATGGGGATATCCCGTCTACATACCCATAAAAACGGAAGTACTGAATCCACCCCTTGAAGTGCAGTTGACAATCATTTCTCCTGAACTATATCCCTTTTACCGACGGGGAGAGTATGATCCCCACAGCGACAAAGAGTCGTTCGAACTGATCTCCGAGCCGGAGATGACCTACAGCAACGTACACAACGGAATTGGTGTTCTGGGCGCAGTATCAACTGTAATGGCACAAATCAGTATTCCCCCGTTCCCCGGTGAGAAGAACATGGTTCCCAAAAAATAACAACAATCTGATTAAGACAAAAGCGACAAAAGCAATGAGAGCCCTGACATTGTTGCATTTCGAAGAAAAATCACGTTAGGTACCAAAATGGCTTCCCATGTTTTTCACAATCATGTTAAACCTGTTAATGGCCGCATCGGTGACTTTTTCTGAAGCATCTCTCTTCAGCAACAACCTGTAAAGTTTATCCACCATGATCTCTTTGGCAGTGTACTCCCTGAAGTAGAATTGATGGGTTGTCTCTTCCTGCCTTTCGAAATAACTTTTCTCCATGAAGGTGATCTGACTGATCGCAAGGTCACATGAGGCATCATGGAAGACAAATTTTATATGATAGGTCATATACATACCAAAAACATGGAACATACCGGACTCAATTTCCAAATAATCAACCACTCGGCAAACCACCGAATCGTCCGTATTTTTGAGGAAAGTACCGGAATAGGGATCCATTCCACGATCGAGAAAGGTGTTAATTTTTAAGCGTGCATCCTCTTTGCTGATATTGTTTTCAAAATGAAATGAAAAAACAACATCTTCCCCTACCAACGGAATAGAATCTGCGGAGAATGCAACAGTTTGACCAAACCCTTTCAAAGGAATTAACCACACCAGGGTGAAAAATAACACAACGAATAACGATTTCTTAGGCATAAAACAAAATTAGGAAAATTTCCGATCTCTCTGCACCTTATCTGGAAAATTGTTTCAGATAGCGAACATTCCACCTACAAAAAGAAGATGGTGGCACCTGAGATACTGACTATTGCCCCGATCACCTGACGGACAGTGATCTTTTCCCTGAACATGATGGCTGTGGGGAAAATGATAAAGATGGGCACCAGCGACATCAGTGCAGAAGCGATGCCTGTTTCCGTGTGTTGCACCGCGTAGAGCGAGAGGGAGACCCCGATAAATGGTCCGAAAACAGTACCGATCGTGATCGACTTCATTCCTGTGTTGTCCCCAAGAGCCATAAACACCCGCCTCCATCGCCCCACAAAGGTGATCAGCAGTGCAAAAGCAGCAAAGCCGAAGATGGCCCTGATCTGGGTAGCTGCAATCGGGTCATAGTCGCCCATCCCCTTCTTGCTCAGGATCAGTCCCACCGCCTGACCCAGTGCCCCCCCCAACGCATAAAGGAACCCCCGCAGGGGGATGTTGAGTTTCAGCTTCCTGCCGGCAACGGCAATCATGATGCCGGCAACACTCACCAGGATTCCCCCGATGTTCTTTAACGAGAGAATCTCCTGCAAAAAAAACCAACCGATGACGGCGGTGATCATCGGGGCAAGGCTCATCACCAGCTGTGAGGTACGGGAGCCGATCAGGATGTAGGACTTGAAAAGAAAGAGATCACCCAGGAAGAAGCCCACAATGCCCGACAAGCCCAGCCAGAACCAATTGTAGGGGGTGGCATCCATCGGGAAAAACATCCCGCGGGTGAAGAGGGTGGTGATCCCCAGAAAGAGAATCCCCAGGAAGATGCGGATGATGTTCACCGAGAGGGAGCCGGTGCGGCGACCCGCCTTCTCGAAGAAGATGGCACTGAGTGTCCAGCAGACGGCGGTAAGCAGTGAGGCAACCTCACCGATGTGCGACTGAAATGGCATGCAACTAATCCCTTAATGCTGTTTTTGTAAAAATTGAAGCAGCAAATGTAGGCGATTTTATTTGAATCTGTATATTTAATTTATCGGATTGCTTCCCTCAGTTTTTCTGCTGCTGTCTCCACCGACGGTTCACTTCCCAGCAGGGCGATGAAACGACTGCCGATGATGGCGCCCGCCGCCTCTCGGCAGGCTGCATCGAAGGTCTCCCTGTTGGAGATGCCAAAACCGATCAACCGCGGGTTCTTCAATCCCATTGCATTGACTCGTCGGAAATATGCCAGATTCTCCTCACCAAAACTGTTCCGGGAACCGGTAACCGATGCAGAGGAAACCATGTAGATAAAGCCGGATGTCTGGTCATCGATCAGCCGGATCCGCTCTTCCGATGTCTCGGGTGTGATCAGCATAATCATGTGCAGCCCGTAGCGGTCGGCCACCGGCTTGTAATTTTCAAGGTACTCGACAAAGGGAAGGTCGGGGATGATCAGCCCGTCAATGCCACAGGCCGCCGCTCGTTTGCAGTAGTTTTCGAAACCAAACTGCAGGATAGGGTTGAGATAGCCCATCAGCACAAGGGGAATGGTGACACTGTTGCGTATATCCTCCAGTTGACTGAAAAGCGTTTTCACACTCATCCCGTTGCGCAGCGCCTGTGTGCCGGAGGCTTGGATCACCGGCCCGTCCGCCATCGGGTCACTGAAGGGAACACCGATCTCCAGCATATCCACTCCTACCTCTTCGAGTGCCTGCATCACCCTGCCGGTATCATCCAACCGTGGATAGCCAGCCGTAAAGTAGACCGATAAAATATTCTCTTTCTTCTGTTGAAACAATTGATCAATCCTGTTCATATCTGATTGTTTTGATAAAATTTTGTAACCTTATACTATCCTTGATTGCAGGAGTTGTCTCAAAGCCGCTGTTGAGATCGACCCCTGCAAATTGAGCATGATTGAACCCCTTCACCTCTACGGCATCCTCCGCTCTGACTCCACCGCTTAACAGAAAGGGTGTCTCTCCCCGGTAGGAAGAGAGCAGCTTCCAGTGAAACTTCCGCCCTGAGCCTCCATGCTGCGCAGTACGGGTATCAAAGAGAAAGTAATCGCAGCTCCCTTCATACTGTTCCACCAGTTCTTCGGGAAACGGCTTTCCGCTCTCAATTCCGAACGCCTTAACAATGGTAAATCCTGCATTTTTGAGTGAAACGCAGTATCCCGGCGGTTCATTCCCGTGCAGCTGGATAATCTGCAACCGGTTCTTTAAGGCGATTACCCGTACGCTCTCCAGCGGCTCGTTGACAAAGACCCCTACCCGTTTTACCTTCTCCGGGATATAACTCAACCCTTCTCCCACGTAACGCGACGACCCAGGAAAGAAGATAAAGCCCATCCAGTCGACTCCTATCTTCTCCACGGCCCGGATGTTTTCCGAATCGCGCATGCCGCATACTTTGATGATCATACTTTATAGCTTTCAGCCGTCAGCAATTAGCTTTCAGCTTTTTATTCGCGGTTCGTGCATTTTATGAATGAAGCTATTCACTTTGAACCCCAAATCAACAAACGTACCAACCTACTTAACGTAAAAACCTATCCCCCTACCTTTCTAACCTACTAACCCATCGACTTCTTCCCTAAAATTCTTAAGCGATTGCCCCGGATCATCACTCTTCATGAAATTTTCACCGATCAGGAAACCACGGTAGCCGGCATCGCGCAACTCCCGGACAACCTGCGGTTCGGAGAGGCCACTCTCTGAGATCAGCAGCGACTCCCGCGGGAGCAGGTCAATCATTCGAAACGACTTCTGCACGTCGGTGACGAAACTGCCCAGGTTGCGGTTGTTGAT
>JADLKK010000151.1 GCA_016839025.1 Proteiniphilum sp. | reverse complement strand
ATCAACCTCAATAATTTTTGGAGTGGATATAAGGAGGGTATAAGGGTGCAATAAGGCTAGAGACACCGAGAACCTGAGTGTCTCGTCCTGAGAACGAACAAAGCCATTCCATGGTTGCACATGGAATGGCTTTGTTTACATAAAATAATTCAGTGATTAGCTAATGCTGGTCAATCAATTATGGCTGCATCACCGTTATCGGAGCCAGCAGTTGTAAAACTTTATTTGTTTTGCATATAATTGGGTCGGCAAGTGTCAACGGCAACGTTTGTTTGACATCACGAGAAGAGGCAGCTACCATAATATCATATCTGCCCGAATCCACCACCCATGCACTCCGTTCATTGTCGTAGGAGGCCAAATCACTCTTCGCCATCTTCATCGTCAGGGTTTGTTTTTCTCCCGCTTTCAATTCTCTGGTTTTGCCGAAAGCTTTCAACTCTTTTGCAGGCTTTGGCAAAGAGGAGTTGTGCGGGGCAGACACATAGATTTGAACCACCTCTTTTCCGGGAATAGTACCGCTGTTGATGACATCGATGCTTATGATCAGTTCCTCAGCGTTCTCATTGATCAAAGGATTCACATAATCAAATGTAGTGTAAGACAGTCCATAACCAAAAGGATAGGAGACCTCTCTCTGGAAGGTATCGAAATAGCGGTAACCCACATAAATATCCTCTTCGTAAACCGTGTAATCCACATTGGCCACAGGATCTCGTCCATCGTCCACTTTCCCCATGAAACCACCGCCGGCAAGCTTCACCACTGCCGGATCCCAAGGGAAATTGGCTGAGGAGGCAGCATCCATATAGTGAACCGGGAAGGTCATTGCCAGCTTTCCCGATGGATTCAACTTTCCACTGAGCAAATCAGCAACGGTGTTGCCGCCTTCCTGTCCCGACTGCCAGGCAATCAAGATGGCATCTGGCAAATTTTTCCAGGAAGCGGTCTCAATGACTCCCCCAATATTGAGAATCACAACCGTCTTCTTTCCTTGCGAACTAAAAGCTGTTGAAATCGCTTCAATCAATTGCTTCTCCTCCTTGGTGAGATGGAAGTCACCTTCCAGTGTTCGGTCGGCAAACTCACCTGAAGTACGTCCGATGGTAATCAGCGCAACATCGGATTCTCTGGCTTGTTGAGCCAACTCGGCCGATGCCGGCACAAACTCTCCCGGTCGTACCTTCGGCATAAAAGCTGCCAAAGGATTGTTGGGATCCGGTTTATTCTTTTCATTCTCCTCTGCAATGTATGCTTCATATGCTGCCTTCAGTTCACCGTTCAGCAGATAACCGGCATTGCGTAAGCCCTCTACCAGAGATACTGTATAGGCTTCGTTCACATCACCACTACCGGTACCACCTGAGATAAAATCATAGGATGAGACTCCGTAGGCTGCTATATGTTTGACCGATTGTGAGAAGGGCAATGCATTATTGTTTTTTAACAGAACCATTCCCTCGGCAGCCGATTGACGTGTTACTTCGGCATGCGCCTGCAGGTCAGGACGGTTGGAGAAAGCATATCCCTTGTAGCGTGGTGATGCCAATATAAGGTTGAGGACATTCTTCACGTTTCGGTTCAGATCTGCTTCGGAGAGAAGGCCCTCATTTACTGCAGTGAGAATGGCTTCATATTGCTGAGGTGTACCCGGCATCAACAAATCATTGCCGGCATGCACCATGGCCGGGGCATCCTTGCCACCGAACCAGTCGGTCATAACCATCCCACGATATCCCCACTCATCACGAAGGATGGTTGTCAGCAGTTCGCGGTTCTCAGGGGCATAGGTGCCGTTAATCTTGTTATAGGAGGACATGATGGTCCAGGGATTGGACTCTTTGACCGCAATCTCAAAGCCTTTCAGGTAAATCTCGCGTAAGGCCCGTGGTGTCACACGGCTGTCGTTACCCATACGATTGGTTTCCTGATTATTGACAGCGAAGTGTTTCAGTGACACTCCCACCCCGTTGGACTGGACACCATTCGTCATGGCCGCAGCCATCTTGCCTGAAACAAGCGGATCCTCCGAATAGTATTCGAAGTTACGTCCGCAGAGGGGATTGCGGTGAATGTTGAGAGCAGGGGCCAACAACACGTCTACTCCATATTCCAGCACTTCGTTCCCCATGGCTTTACCCACCTGTTCGACCAATTCGGTGTTCCAGGTAGCAGCCAGGGTAGTACCCACGGGAAAGGCGGTGGCATAATAGGTCTGATCATCACCTTCACGAATAGGTGTGATGCGCAGACCGGCAGGGCCGTCAGCCAGGACGACAGCAGGAATCCCCAGACGGGGTATGGCATAGGTTGTGCCGGCAGCACCCGGAACGAGTTGTGCTGTTGCTCCCACGACCGCCGTTTCACCGGAGAAACCGGCCATCCCGGTGCCGATCAGCAATTGTACTTTCTCTTGCGGTGTCATAGCAGCCACCACCTCATCGATGGAAGCCTTTCCCAGTTGAGGAGCATGCTGGGCATTGGTAACAGAAAACAGTGCACAAGCCATTACCGATAACTTTATCTTTTTTATGTTCATCTTGGTTTCGTTGAATTATCTAAACAATTTTGGAGCCAGGGTATTCAGGTAATCCCGCCAGTTCGACCAGGTATGTCCCCCACCTGTAACGTGAAAGGTATGTTCCAAACCGTTCCTCTCAAGCGCTTCATGGAGCAGTTTGGCACCAGGATATGCGAAATCGGCATCACCACACGCCAGCCAGTAGAGGTTGTAACCGGCCTTTTTGAGTGCCTGAAGCTGTGCATCGATCTCCTGTCCTTCACGTATACCCATGCTCATGGGAGCAATATACCCGAACATCCCGGGATAGTGATTGGCGATGTTCATCGTATGACCCCCGCCCATCGATAGTCCTGATACCGCTCTGGAAGAAGGTTTGGCTATCACCCGGTAGTGTTTTTCAATGTATGGGACAATATCTTTCGCCAGGCTATGAATATAGAGATTGGCTGTGGCAGAATCCCGATAATCAAATGGTTTCTCTTCGAGCATTAAAGGTTTTGCCGCTTGTTGTCCCGGGTTGCCGTTCGGCATCACCACGATCATCGGATGTGCCTTGCCTTGTTCAATCAGATTATCCAATATCTGACAGGCACGCCCCATATTGGACCAGGCATCCTCGTCGCCACCACCGCCATGCAGCAGATAGAGCACGGGATACTTCGTCCTGCTCTTTTCATAGCCATAGGGAGTATAGACATACATCCTGCGGTTCATCTCCAGCGTAGGAGCGTCAAACCAAACTTTCGTCAGGTTACCCCGCTGTGAGGCCTCCCTGTAGTTTGCCGACTTTTCGCCATCCACAAACAACATGCTTAAGTAACGTGTTCCATCGCGCTGCATCAGGATATTGGCTGCATCACTCATTGTGATGCCATCGACGATGAAATGATAGGTATATATATCGGGTTCAGGAACTGCTACTGCCACTTCCCAGACACCTTCATTCTTCTCGGTGAGAGGAGTCGTATCAGTATAATTGGGCATCCACGATCCGTAGATCTTCACCTCTCTGGCCTTCGGGGCCTTGATGCGGAAGATTACTTCGCTGCCGTTGAACTCGGGAGAGACAATCGGCTTCCTACTCATAAAGTTGGCCAACTCTTGTGCCGACACAAAGGTCGAGCACAAGATTAGGAGTATAGCCGGCAAAATGTGTTTATTCATGGATGTTACTTATTTGAACAACATGGGTGCAAATTCAGAGAGATAGATGCGCCAGTTCTTCCAGATATGGCCTTCACCGCTCTCACGATAGGTGTAGTTGAATCCAATCTCAT
>JADLKK010000150.1 GCA_016839025.1 Proteiniphilum sp. | reverse complement strand
TTGTGCAATAAAATGTGGTTAAGTCCTCGACCGATTAGTATTCGTCAGCTACATGCGTCACCGCACTTCCACCTCGAACCTATCTACCTGATCGTCTTTCAGGGGTCTTACTTACTTGCGTAATGGGAAATCTCATCTTGAGGGGGGCTTCATGCTTAGATGCTTTCAGCACTTATCCCGTCCACACATAGCTACCCAGCGATGCCTTTGGCAAGACAACTGGTACACCAGCGGTGTGTCCATCCCGGTCCTCTCGTACTAAGGACAGCTCCTCTCAAATTTCCTACGCCCACGACGGATAGGGACCGAACTGTCTCACGACGTTCTGAACCCAGCTCGCGTACCGCTTTAATGGGCGAACAGCCCAACCCTTGGGACCGACTACAGCCCCAGGATGCGATGAGCCGACATCGAGGTGCCAAACCTCCCCGTCGATGTGGACTCTTGGGGGAGATAAGCCTGTTATCCCCGGGGTAGCTTTTATCCGTTGAGCGATGGCCCTTCCATGCGGAACCACCGGATCACTAAGCCCGTCTTTCGACCCTGCTCGACTTGTAGGTCTCGCAGTCAAGCTCCCTTATGCCTTTACACTCTTCGAATGATTTCCAACCATTCTGAGGGAACCTTTGGGCGCCTCCGTTACTCTTTAGGAGGCGACCGCCCCAGTCAAACTGTCCGCCTGACACTGTCTCCTACCCCGCTAAGGGGCATGGGTTAGAAGTTCAATACAACCAGGGTAGTATCCCACCGACGCCTCCTCCGAAGCTGGCGCTCCGGGATCTCTGGCTCCTACCTATCCTGTACAAGTTGTACCAAAATTCAATATCAGGCTACAGTAAAGCTCCACGGGGTCTTTCCGTCCTGTCGCGGGTAACCTGCATCTTCACAGGTACTATAATTTCACCGAGTCTCTCGTTGAGACAGTGCCCAGATCGTTACGCCTTTCGTGCGGGTCGGAACTTACCCGACAAGGAATTTCGCTACCTTAGGACCGTTATAGTTACGGCCGCCGTTTACTGGGGCTTCAATTCACAGCTTCGCTTGCGCTAACCGCTCCTCTTAACCTTCCAGCACCGGGCAGGCGTCAGCCCCTATACGTCACCTTACGGTTTTGCAGAGACCTGTGTTTTTGCTAAACAGTCGCCTGGGCCTATTCACTGCGGCTTCTCTAGGCTATGCACCCAAAGAAGCACCCCTTCTCCCGAAGTTACGGGGTCATTTTGCCGAGTTCCTTAACGAGAGTTCTCTCGCACACCTTAGGATTCTCTCCTCGACTACCTGTGTCGGTTTGCGGTACGGGCACCTCTCACCTCGATAGAGGCTTTTCTTGGCAGTGTGAAATCAGGAACTTCGCTCATAAGAGCTCGTCATCACAGCTCAACGTTATAGTATGCGGATTTGCCTACATACACGCCTTACTGCTTGAACACGCGCAACCAACGGCGTGCTTACCCTATCCTACTGCGTCCCCCCATTTCTCAAACGGTGAGGAGGTGGTACAGGAATATCAACCTGTTGTCCATCGCCTACGCCTATCGGCCTCGGCTTAGGTCCCGACTAACCCTGAGCGGACGAGCCTTCCTCAGGAAACCTTAGTCATACGGTGCATGGGATTCTCACCCATGTTTCGCTACTCATACCGGCATTCTCACTTCTAATCGCTCCACCAGTCCTTCCGGTCTGACTTCAACGCTATTAGAACGCTCTCCTACCACGCATACTCAAAGTATGCATCCACAGCTTCGGTGAATCGTTTAGCCCCGATACATTTTCGGCGCAGCGTCACTCGACCAGTGAGCTATTACGCACTCTTTAAATGATGGCTGCTTCTAAGCCAACATCCTGGTTGTCTAAGCAACGCCACATCCTTTTCCACTTAACGATTACTTGGGGACCTTAGCTGGTGGTCTGGGCTGTTTCCCTCTTGACTACGGATCTTATCACTCGCAGTCTGACTCCCGTGTATAAATATCCGGCATTCGGAGTTTGTCTGAATTCGGTAAAGCGAGATGCCCCCCTAGTCCAAACAGTGCTCTACCTCCGGTATTCTCAATCACGAGGCTAGCCCTAAAGCTATTTCGGAGAGAACCAGCTATCTCCAGGTTCGATTGGAATTTCTCCGCTACCCACACCTCATCCCCGCACTTTTCAACGTGCGTGGGTTCGGGCCTCCAGTGAGTGTTACCTCACCTTCACCCTGGACATGGGTAGATCACCTGGTTTCGGGTCTACGACCACGTACTAATTCGCCCTATTCAGACTCGCTTTCGCTGCGGCTCCGTCTTCTCAACTTAACCTCGCACGTAATCGTAACTCGCCGGTTCATTCTACAAAAGGCACGCTATCACCCATTAACGGGCTCTAACTACTTGTAGGCACACGGTTTCAGGATCTATTTCACTCCCCTTCCGGGGTGCTTTTCACCTTTCCCTCACGGTACTGGTTCACTATCGGTCACTAGGTAGTATTTAGCCTTGGGAGATGGTCCTCCCGGATTCCGACGGAATTTCACGTGTTCCGCCGTACTCAGGATACACTCTGGAGGGAATGAACTTTTGACTACAGGGCTTTTACCTTGTTTCGCGGACCTTTCCAAGTCGCTTCGTCTAACTCATTCTTTTGTAACTCCGTATAGAGTGTCCTACAACCCCAAAGAGCAAGCTCTTTGGTTTGGGCTCTTCCCGTTTCGCTCGCCGCTACTCAGGGAATCGAATTTTCTTTCTGTTCCTGCAGGTACTTAGATGTTTCAGTTCCCTGCGTCTGTCCTCATCACGCTATGTATTCACGTGTAGATACTATCCGATTAAAGATAGTGGGTTCCCCCATTCGGAAATCCCCGGATCAAAGCTTACTTACAGCTCCCCGAGGCATATCGGTGTTAGTGCCGTCCTTCATCGACTCCTAGTGCCAAGGCATCCACCGTGCGCCCTTATTAACTTAACCAAAAGTTAACACTTGGATGAAATCCAAGATTTAAGTTTACACGTCAATTGCTTGACTTGTTTAAAAATCTATAAAATAGAAATTTGATTTATTGCTTTCAATGTCGTTTTATCCAGTTTTCAAAGAACGAAATGCGGCTTACTCATACAAGATGAATCAACCAACATGGTTTTGAAGTATCTCATTCAATTAAGAATGAACCTTCAAAACTGAACAGCAAACGTTAATGTTTCATTCCCCGAGGGAATGATTCCGAAATAATCCTTAGAAAGGAGGTGATCCAGCCGCACCTTCCGATACGGCTACCTTGTTACGACTTCACCCCAATCATCTATCCCACCTTCGGCGGCTGGCTCCATAAAGGTTACCTCACCGACTTCGGGTGTTACAAACTCTCGTGGTGTGACGGGCGGTGTGTACAAGGCCCGGGAACGTATTCACCGCGGCATGCTGATCCGCGATTACTAGCGATTCCGGCTTCATGTAGGCGAGTTGCAGCCTACAATCCGAACTGAGAACGATTTTATCGGATTAGCTCCCCCTCGCGGGTTGGCAACCGTTTGTATCGTCCATTGTAGCACGTGTGTAGCCCAGGTCATAAGGGGCATGATGATTTGACGTCATCCCCACCTTCCTCCGGTTTATCACCGGCAGTCTCCTTAGAGTGCCCAACTGAATGATGGCAACTAAGAATAAGGGTTGCGCTCGTTGCGGGACTTAACCCAACATCTCACGACACGAGCTGACGACAACCATGCACCACCTGTCACCGTTGCCCCCGAAGGGGAAACTATGTCTCCATAGTGGTCACCGGGATGTCAAGACCTGGTAAGGTTCTTCGCGTTGCTTCGAATTAAACCACATGCTCCACCGCTTGTGCGGGCCCC
>JADLKK010000149.1 GCA_016839025.1 Proteiniphilum sp. | reverse complement strand
TAAGGGGGATGCCTCTTATGAGAAAGTGATTGAGCTGGCCCGTAAAGGACTGGATGATGATCCCAACGGTTACCGCCGTGAGTTTATCCGGTTGGCAGAAGCGGTGGAGCAACTGGAGATGTGATCGTTCAATTCACGTAATGACAGTGTTTCAGATAAAAAAATTTAAACTGATAAACATGAGAAGGGATGCAATGCTGTTCCCGATGATGGCAGTCAAATTTATATTACTGTCACTACAATGCCATTTTACAATTTTATTTCGTTGGTATGGAGGGTCGGGAAATCGCGGTTGATGATCGGAAGGTGATCGACGTGGTGATGGAGGAGAACACTTCAAAAGAAATGATGCCCGCGAAACCGATCCTATTGATCCCGAAGCAGCGCGAGAAGGCAGAGGCCGCTCGATTTCAATGACTCCAATGCAGCCAATATCATCAACAACTGGTGTGCTGATAAAACAAGGGGCAGGATCAATCATATCGCTGCCACCCCGATGTCCGGAGATATGATGATGTTTCTGGCAAATGCCATCTATTTCAAGAGCAAATGGCAGATGGAGAAAAGGTTCAGGAAAGAGCAAACAAAACCGTACGATTTTTTGCCAATTGCCGTTTATACTTCTTGTCAGGGAGAAAAGCACCGGAGTAATAATCTTTATTGGCAGAATTGATGAACCTCGAAGTTAGATTAAATATTTGGAAATTGTATTAACTAACTTTGATACAACCATTTTATTCTTTGCCGGGATGATTATGTCAAACAATCGCGTTCTGTGCAAAGGTAAACAAAATAGGGATGGAATCGATATGTTACTGGTGCAACAGATAAAACCGCATAGCTTCACTTAGCAATGAGTCCACATTGCTGATCTGCTCCTCTTCGATCCAGCGGTTCAGATCAACCACCGACTCCTCCAGGATGTCGTGATAGAAGCTGGAGAGATCCTGTTCGCTGAAATCTTCAGGCCGCGAGAGGTTCTTTACTTTCCCATCCTCCACAGTCACTTTTTCCATTACGAGCCCCATCAATCGCTCCTTTTTTGCTTTTTGTGCGGTGGTGAGGCTGTTTCGGTTCTCAATCAGCTCTTTTAACTCAGTTCGGGTGGATTCCAGTGTGTACTCCTGTTGCTTATGACTGCAGGAAAACATCAGGGACAAAATGAATAAAAGGTAAAATAAATGTTTCATACCAGGCATTCTACTGTGTAAAGGATTAATATATTTTCAAAGGTAACACAATAATCTGACAAAAAGTCATAGTTTTACAAATGGCAGAGATTTTGACCATCATCTGTAAAAGGATTCAACAATTTTACCATAAAGGCGCAGGAGTCGGTGCAGAAGGCGATCGACCTGGCGCAGGCCAACAGCCAGCAGATGATTGAGCCGTCGCACCTCCTCAAGGGGGTGATGATGACGGCGGACAACGTGACCGGATTCCTTTTCCAGAAGCTGGGCGTGAACGGCCCACAGCTGGAGAAGGTGCTCGACAGGGAGGTCGAATCCTATCCCCGCGTGTCGGGCGGGGAGCCGATGCTGGGACGTGAGACCAATGCGGTGTTCCAGAAGGCGACCGACCTGGCATCGAAGATGGGCGATCAGTTCGTCTCGGTGGAGCATCTGCTCCTGGCACTCACCGAGGTGAAGAGCAATGCCTCGCGGATGATGCAGGATGCCGGCATCGCAACCGGTGAGCTGCGCAAGGCGGTGGAGGAGTTGCGCAAGGGAGAGAAGGTGACCAGCCAGAGTGCCGAGGAGAGCTATCAGTCGCTCGCCAAGTATGCTGTCAACCTCACCGAGCGGGCCCGCAACGGCAAGCTGGACCCGGTGATCGGTCGCGATGAGGAGATCCGTCGCGTGCTGCAGATCCTGAGCCGCCGCACCAAGAACAACCCCATCCTGATCGGTGAGCCGGGTACCGGTAAGACCGCCATCGCTGAGGGACTGGCCTACCGCATCGTGCGGGGCGACGTGCCTGAGAACCTGCGCAGCAAGCAGATCTACTCGCTCGACATGGGGGCGCTGATCGCCGGTGCCAAGTACAAGGGCGAGTTCGAGGAGCGTCTCAAGGCGGTGGTCAACGAGGTGGTGAAGGCGGAGGGTGAGATCATCCTCTTCATCGATGAGATCCACACGCTGGTGGGTGCCGGTAAGAGCGATGGGGCGATGGATGCGGCCAACATCTTGAAGCCGGCGCTGGCACGGGGTGAGCTGCGTGCCATCGGTGCCACCACGCTCGATGAGTATCAGAAGTACTTCGAGAAGGACAAGGCGCTGGAGCGACGTTTCCAGACGGTGATGGTGGATGAGCCGACCGAGTCGGACAGCATCTCCATCCTGCGGGGCCTGAAGGAGCGTTATGAGAACCACCACAAGGTGCGGATCAAGGATGAGGCGATCATCGCCGCGGTGCAGCTGTCGCACCGTTACATCACCGACCGCTTCCTGCCCGACAAGGCGATCGACCTGATGGATGAGGCTGCCGCCAAGCTGCGCATGGAGGTGGACTCGGTGCCGGAGGAGCTGGATGAGATCATGCGTCGTGTGAAGCAGCTGGAGATCGAAAGAGAGGCGATACGTCGCGAGAACGATGCACCCAAGGAGGAGCTGCTCACCCGCCAGATCGAGGAGCTGCGTGCCGAGGAGGCAGACTACAAGGCCAAGTGGCAGTCGGAGAAGGAGCTGATCAATCGCATTCAGCAGGCCAAAATTGAGATTGAAGATGCCCGGTTCGAAGCGGAGAGAGCGGAGCGTGAAGGAGATTACGGAAAGGTGGCCGAGCTGCGCTACGGCAGGATCAAGGAGAAGGAGAACGAGATAGCAGCGTTGCAGCTTCAGCTACATGAGCGGCAGGGTGCCAGCGCCATGATCAAGGAGGAGGTGGATGCAGAGGATATCGCCGACGTGGTATCGCGCTGGACCGGTATCCCCGTCAACAAGATGCTGCAGAGCGAGCGGGAGAAGCTGCTGCACCTCGAGGAGGAGCTGCACAGGCGGGTGATCGGCCAGGAGGAGGCGATCACGGCTGTCTCCGATGCCGTACGGCGTAACCGTGCCGGGCTGAGCGACCCCAAGCGGCCCATCGGCTCCTTCATCTTCCTCGGCACCACCGGGGTGGGTAAGACAGAGCTGGCCAAGGCGCTGGCGGAATACCTCTTCGACGAATGATGACCCGCATCGACATGAGCGAGTATCAGGAGAAGTTCAGCGCCACGCGACTGATTGGTGCCCCTCCGGGATATGTGGGGTATGACGAGGGGGGACAGCTCACCGAGGCGATACGCCGCAAGCCCTACTCGGTGGTGCTGTTCGATGAGGTAGAGAAGGCGCACCCCGATGTGTTCAACATCCTGCTGCAGGTGCTGGACGACGGGCGGCTGACCGACAACAAGGGTAGGGTGGTCAACTTTAAGAACACCATCATCATCATGACCTCCAACATGGGTTCCAATCTGATTCGGGAGAACTTCGAGAAGATCACATCCGTCAATCGTGAGGAGATCGTCGAGAATACCAAGAATATGGTGTTGAACATACTGAAGCAAACCATCCGTCCCGAGTTCCTGAACCGGATAGACGACATCATCATGTTTGCACCACTAAGGGAAGAGGAGATCACGCAGATCGTCCGTCTGCAGCTGGAAGGGGTACGCAGGATGCTGGCAGAGAATGGCATCGAGCTGCGTTACAGCGAGGAGGCGGTGAAGAGCATCTCACAGGCCGGCTTCGATCCCGAGTTTGGAGCACGACCGGTGAAGCGGGTGATCCAGCGCAAGGTGTTGAACCAGCTCTCGAAGGATCTCCTTGCCGGCACGGTGGACAAGTCGCAACCGATCACCATCGACGCGATCGATGATA